>NZ_CEEDFC010000003.1:0-413435 GCF_979254005.1 Variovorax sp. AC103
TCCGAGGGCAACCGGACATGATAGTCCGCCGGACAGCCCCGCCCCCAGCCCGACAGAAGCCGCCCGCTCGCCATGAAATGCCCGGCGGACTATCATGTCCGGTTGCCCTCGGACGATCGCCCCCTTTGAATTCCAAAGCCACTGAACAAGCCGAACATCGCGCTGAACACGCCGAACGCGAGGAGCGCGAACGTGACGCCCAGCGCGAACGCGACACCTACCTCGGCGCCGTGCTTGCGCAGCAGCGCATCAGCATCCGCGGTGCGCGCACCCACAACCTGAAGAACGTCGACCTCGACATTCCGCGCAACAAGCTGGTGGTCATCACCGGGCTGTCGGGCTCGGGCAAGTCGAGCCTGGCGTTCGACACGCTGTATGCCGAAGGGCAGCGGCGCTACGTCGAGAGCCTGTCGGCCTATGCGCGGCAGTTCCTGCAGCTCATGGACAAGCCCGACGTCGACGTGATCGAGGGGCTGTCGCCCGCCATCAGCATCGAGCAGAAGGCCACCAGCCACAACCCGCGCTCCACCGTGGGCACGGTGACCGAAATTCACGACTACCTGCGCCTGCTGTACGCGCGCGCCGGCACGCCCTACTGCCCCGACCACCACCTGCCGCTGCAGGCGCAGACGGTGTCGCAGATGGTCGACGCCACGCTGGCCCTGCCCGGCGAGCCGCGCCTGATGATCCTGGCGCCCGTGGCGCGCGAGAAGAAGGGCGAGTTCCTCGAGCTGTTCACCGAGATGCAGGCCGCGGGCTATGTGCGCTTTCGCGTCGACGGGCAAACCTACGAATACAACGACCTGCCCAAGCTCAAGAAGACCGAGAAGCACGACATCGACGTGGTCATCGACCGCCTGCGCGCGCGCCCAGACATGCAGCAGCGCCTGGCCGAGAGCTTCGAGGCCGCGCTGCGCCTGGCCGAGGGCCGCGCCATCGCGCTGGAGCTGGGCGCAAGGCCGGAAGGCAGCGCCGATGGCGCTGCGGGCGCGGCCGACAAGGAGCACCTGTTCAACGCCAAGTTCGCCTGCCCGATCTGCCACTACTCGCTGTCGGAGCTGGAGCCGCGCCTGTTCTCGTTCAACTCGCCCGTGGGCGCCTGCCCCAGTTGCGACGGCCTGGGCCACCGCGAGGTGTTCGACCCGGCACGGGTGGTGGCCTTTCCGTCGCTGTCGATCGCCAGCGGCGCCATCAAGGGCTGGGACCGGCGCAACGGCTACTACTTCAGCATGATCGAGAGCGTCGCCAAGCACTACAAGTTCGACGTCGACGCGCCCTTCGAGTCACTGCCCGCCTCGGTGCAGCAGGTGTTGCTGAACGGCTCGGCCGCCGAGGAGATCAAGTTCAACTACACCATGGAGTCGGGCAACTTCGTGGGCAAGAAGCTCACGAAGAAGCACCCCTTCGAGGGGATCATCCCGAACATGGCGCGGCGCTACCGCGAGACCGACTCGGTGATGGTGCGCGAAGACCTCGCGCGCTTTCGCAACCTGCAGCCCTGCCCCGACTGCGGCGGTTCCCGCCTGCGGCGCGAGGCGCGCAACGTGTTCCTGGTGGACGAATCGGCGCGTCCGGCAGACGGCGGCGAGCCGCCCCGCATGGCCATCTTCGAGCTCAGCCATCTCACCTTGCGCGACTCGCTGGCCTGGTTCCAGAACCTCAAGCTGCGCGGCTCCAAGGCCGACATCGCCGACAAGGTGGTGCGCGAGATCGGCCTGCGCCTGAAGTTTTTGAACGACGTGGGCCTGAACTACCTGAGCCTGGACCGAAGCGCCGAGACGCTCTCGGGCGGCGAGGCGCAGCGCATTCGCCTGGCCTCGCAGATCGGCTCGGGCCTCACCGGCGTGATGTACGTGCTCGACGAGCCCAGCATCGGCCTGCACCAGCGCGACAACGACCGGCTCATCGGCACGCTGAAGCACCTGCGCGACATCGGCAACAGCGTGATCGTGGTCGAGCACGACGAGGACATGATCCACGCCGCCGACCACGTGATCGACATGGGCCCCGGCGCGGGCGTGCACGGCGGCCGCGTGATGGCGCAGGGCACCTATGCCGAGGTGTCGGCCAACCCCGAATCGCTCACCGGCCAGTACCTCTCGGGCGTGCGCAGGATCGAGGTGCCCAAACACCGCACCGCCTGGCTCCCGGTGGTCAAGAAAGCCGCCTTCAACGAAGGCAAGAAGGCCTCTCGCTTCGCGCCCAGCCCGGCGGCCGAACGGCGCGCCGCGCGCGAAGCGGCGCACCTGGCCTCGCAAAGCGACCTGCAGGAAATTCGCGTGGTCCACGCCACCGGCAACAACCTGAAGAACGTGAGCGTGGCCTTCCCGGTCGGCCTCTTGACCTGCGTGACGGGCGTGTCGGGCTCGGGCAAGTCGACGCTGGTGAACGACACGCTCTACACCGCCGTGGCGCGCACACTGTACCGCGCGCACGAGGAGCCGGCCGCGCACGAGGCCATCGAGGGCATCGAGTACTTCGACAAGGTCATCAACGTCGACCAGAGCCCCATCGGCCGCACGCCGCGCAGCAACCCGGCCACCTACACGGGCCTGTTCACGCCCATCCGCGAGCTGATGGCCGAGACCAACACCGCGCGCGAGCGCGGCTACGGCCCGGGCCGCTTCAGCTTCAACGTGGCCGGCGGGCGCTGCGAGGCCTGCCAGGGCGACGGCGTGGTAAAGGTGGAGATGCACTTCCTGCCCGACGTGTACGTGCCCTGCGAGGTATGCCACGGCCAGCGCTACAACCGCGAGACGCTCGAGGTGCTCTACAAGGGCAGGAACATCGCGCAGATCCTCGAGATGACGGTGGAGACCGCGCACGAGTTCCTGAAGGCCGTGCCCACCATCGAGCGCAAGCTGCGCACGCTGCTGGACGTGGGGCTGAGCTACATCAAGCTGGGCCAGTCGGCCACCACGCTGTCGGGCGGCGAGGCGCAGCGCGTGAAGCTCGCGCTGGAGCTCAGCAAGCGCGACACCGGCCGCACGCTGTACATCCTGGACGAGCCGACCACCGGCCTGCACTTCGCCGACATCGAGCTGCTGCTGAAGGTGCTGCACCAGCTGCGCGACGCGGGCAACACCATCGTGGTGATCGAGCACAACCTGGACGTCATCAAGACGGCCGACTGGCTGATCGACATGGGGCCCGAAGGTGGCGCGGGCGGAGGCACGGTGGTGGGCGAAGGCACGCCGGAAGACATTGCGGCGAACGAGGCGAGCCACACGGGGCGTTACCTCAAGCGGCTACTACCAAACTGAGAACCGCTTGAGCGGCAACGTTCAATCGTTCGGTTCGTTCAACAGCGCCCTCTGTCCATTGTCAAACCAGGCTGAATCGAAACCATCGGCCAGCAAAATTGACTTCACGCTGCTGGTGCCTGCCTTGTTCAGGCGGTCGAGGTACTTCACCAAGGTCTGGGCGTCTTCTGTAAGGATATGAGTCAGCGATTCGCAGATTGCCTGAGCAATCAGCTTGATGTCGTCTTTCACGGCGCTGCGATCGTCACCAACATCCCGCTTGATATCTCGCATCAACAAGCCAGCCTGCATGGCGTGGTCGATATTGAATGGCAGCACTTCGAAATTGCGCAATGGGAGATCGGTCACCGCCTGCTTGACCTGAAATTCCGAAGCGACGACTGCCGAAAGGTACAGCGGCACACCGCGCTTCAAGGCTTCTCGAAGATAGCTGACCGCGACTTGATGATGAGCACGTGCCGGATCGGCCAACGAGATCAGATAGCTCGTATCGAGCAGGATCGCAATCACTCTTTGCTTCCCCGAAGCTCATCGACCCAGGTGCCCGCATCGGGCACATCTCGCCATGCCTTGGCCCCGCGCTGGGTGAGGCGATCGAGAGCCTTTTCATCGAACCGGCTTTCATGCTCAATGAATTCAAGCAATCGCGCACCTCGGTATTCACGCGTCACCACGTTGTATTCGGCAACGATCCGGATCATCGCGGGCTTGTACAGGCGGTTGACCTTTTCGTCTCGAAGCATTTCACGTGCCGCCTCCACGAGGAGTGCCTTGCCATCGGGCAGGCGAATATGGGCATTCGGCTTGCTGTGCCCTCCCATGTCCTCGATCTCGCCACGCACATAGCGCTCGACACGAACCCACTGATCAGCGTCGTCGGAACGAAAATCAGATCCGCCACTGATGACAATAGCCTCGGGCAGGAAATTTGATGCAATGCTCACACGCCACTGACGCCCGCTGCGCGCGTTTTTCTGCCACCTCTCGATGACCGCGCGCCGCTTCAAACTGACGCCATCCATCTGCTGATCGTTTGCAAGTTTTCGCAAATCACTCATCAAAACGGGGTTGGCAGTCGGCGCTGTTCGGATGCCCAGCGATCCATCGACAACAGAGACTTCCAGCGCATTGGTATCTATGTCGTTGCCATCCCCACGCAAAAACTCATCCACGTCCTTGGCAAAGTTCCGCAGCACGGACATCGGTACTCTGTCGGGCGAGATTTCGTATCCCGCCGACTCGTCGTGCAAAGCAATCAAAAGCTCTTGTGCTTCCATAAAAGCATTCTAGGGGTGCAGGCCCTTTTTCGTAGGGCCACAGAAAGTCCACGTCCATGACGTACCTGTACGAATACGCGGGCCGCGCCACAATCGCGGCCCATGCCTTCCTTCACCCCGCGCCAGCTCGTTCTTCTCGTTCTCCTGACCCTCGTGCGGGGCTTCAACTGGCCGGTGATGAAGCTCGGCGTGGCCGACTACCCGCCGCTCGGCTTTCGCGCCATCTCGATCTGGCTCGGCCTGCCCGTGCTGGGCCTCGCGCTGGTGTGGCTCAAGGTGCCGTTCCGCGTGCCGCGCAGCGCGTGGCCCGAGCTGGTGTGGCTGGGCGCGACCAACATGTTCATCTGGCACGCCTGCATCATCCTCGCGGTGAAGGCGCTCTCGGGCGGGCGCGCGGCGATCCTGGGCTACACGATGCCGGTGTTCTCCGCCGTCATCGGCGCGCTGCTGTTCTCGGCCGTGCTCACGCGCCGTGCATGGCTGGGTGTGGGCGCCTGCGCGGTCGGGGTGGGGCTGCTGCTGTGGCACGAGCTCACCGACCTGTCGGGGCGGCCCGGCTATGTGGCGCTGGCGCTGGTGGCCGCCGCCACGTGGGCACTGGGCACGCAGCAGCTGCGCCACACGCGCATCGGGCTGCCGACGCTCACGATCTCCTTCTGGATGACGGCGATGACCGCGGTGGTGATGACCGTGCTTTCGCTGCTGTTCGAGCGGGACCGGCTGGCCTGGCCGGGGAGCGTGGCGTGGGGGTCGATCGGCTACAACGCGGTGCTGATCTTCGGCTTTGCGCACGCCGCATGGTTCTACCTGGCGCGCGGCCTGCCGCCCATTGCCTCGACGCTGAGCGTGATGTTCATCCCGGTGCTCGGCGTGTTCAGCGGCGCGGTGTGGCTCGGCGAGGCCGTGCACTGGCAGGACGGGGTGGCAATGGTGCTGATGGTGGTGGCCATCGCCTCGGTGCTGCTGCCCTCGCGCGCCGCCGCGAAGGCCTGAGCGGGCGGATTCAGGTCGTCGTCTGCACGTGCAGGCGGCTGGTCTTGCAGCGGTGCAGCGCGCGGTAGTGCTCCAGCGGCCTTCCGTTGGCACCGTAGGCGATCGACTCGATGCGCAACAGCGGCTCCGGTGTGGGCAAGTTCAGCAGTTCGCAGGTGGCCGCATCGGGCAGCACCGCGTCGATCCAGCGTTCGGCGCGCACCAGGCGCAGGCCGTACTGGCGGCGCAGCACGTCGTAGAGCGAGCGGTCGTCCAGCCGCGTGCGGTGCAGCCCCGGCGCCAGGTCCGCGGGCACCACGGTTTCCACCAGCAGGCGCAGCTCGCCGTCCACGCTGCGCAGGCGCTTGAGCGCCACCACCTGCGTGCCGTCGGTCAGGCCGAGCGACGCGGCCTCCTGCTCGGTAGGCGCGCGCAGCTCCTGCGTGAGGATCTGCGTGCGCACCGAGCGGCCCTTGCGCTCCATCTCGTCGGAGAAGCCGAGCACGGTGGAGACGAAGTCTTCGTCGCGCTCGCGCGCCGACACGAAGGCGCCGCGGCCCTTGATCTTGTAGATGAGGTTGTTGCGCACCAGGTCGGCCAGGGCTTCGCGCACCACGATGCGCGAGATGCCGAACTGCTCGCCGAGCTCGGCTTCCGACGGCAGCTTGGCGCCGATGGGCAGCACGCCCTGCAGGATCTGCAGGCGAAGCGCGTCGCGAAACTGGGCCCACAGGGGAGATTCGGAGCCGCGGTCGAGCACGGTCGAGGTATCGGTCGAAGAGTTCACGTGGAGGGCTGGCCTGCGGCCTGAGGTGTCGTCAATGATGCATCGAAAGCGGTGTGCGCCCGCGCCGCCATCGGCGAAAGGCCCACGCCGTGCCGATCGCGCAACGCGGTGGCGCAGGCCTGAAGCTCGTCGTGGGCCTGCCGTGCGTCCCAGCCGAGCGCTTCGGCAGCGATGCCCGCCATCTCCGCCAGCACGGCGTCGGTGACGAGGCCGCGAATCGCCAGCAGGGTTCGGCGGATCACCAGGTCGTCGAGGTGGACCACGCCGGTTTCCAGGCACAGGTAGGAGAGTTCGGCCACCGAGTAGTCGGGCGCATGCTGCAGCGGCACGTCGCCCGAGGCCCCGAGGCGCTGCGCCAGCGCCAGCGCCTTCGAGCCGTAGCGGCCCAGCAGTGCCTGCGCCCGCGCGCGGCCCACGCCCGACGACGCCACCATGCGGTCGAGAAAGCGCGCCGTCGCGTGGGCATCGCCCGGCAGCTCCGCGCCGCCGCCGATGGGAATCAGCTCCGTGGACGCCGTGCGCGGGCGGCCCAGCTGCCGCAGCACTTCGTCGGTGGCTTCTTCCGCGAGCGCGCGGAAGGTCGTCCACTTGCCGCCGACGAGGCCGACGATCGGAATGTCGCGCGACGCGTTCGGCAGGTCGACCACCACCGAATGGTCGCGCGAGATCTGGCCGGGCTTGTCGGCGTCGGAGCGCGCGAGCGGGCGCACGCCGACGTAGGTGTAGACCACATTGCCGCGCCCGAAAGCCAGGTTCGGGAACACCTCCGCCAGCACCTCGAGCAGGTAGTCGACCTCGGCCGGCTCGGTGCCGATCTGGTCGGGGTCGTCCACCGGAATGTCGGTGGAGCCCACCAGCACGCGGTCCAGGAACGGATAGACGATGCACACGCGCCCGTCCACCGCCTCGAAGTACGCCATGCGGCCTTCGAGCGCGTCGCGCAGCGCGGGGTGGTCGAGCACCAGGTGCGAACCCTTGGTGCCCATCACCCGGGACTTGATGCGCGAGCCCGCGCCACCGAGCACCGCCGTGCTGCGGTCCAGCCACGCGCCGCTGGCGTTCACCACCGTGTCGGCCGTCACGCGCACCAGCGCGCCGGTGATCTCGTCGCGCAGCGTGAGGATGTTGCCCGCGCAGCCCATCACGCGGCAGTAGTTGGCGGCGGCCGAGCGCGGCTGGTCGCGGCAGGCGTCGCCGATGAGTTCGAGCACCAGCCACTCGGGGTGGCTGATCCACGCATCGAAGAAGGTGGCGGTCCAGCGCACCGCCGCGCGGAACAGGTTGCGGTCGGCCGGCGGCACGCGGGCGATGCGGTGGTTGGGCATCACGCGCTGGCGGCGGCCCAGCAGGTCGTACAGCCGCAGGCCCGCGGCCACGGCCAGCAGGCCGCGCGTGCGCTGCGGCGGCGTGCGGCCGAAGAACTTGAGCGCGCTGCTCATGAGGCCGCCGAAGAAGCTCGACAGCGGCACCACCGTCTTCAGCGGCTGCACCAGGTGCGGTGCGTTGCGCAGCAGCAGGTTGCGCTCGCGCGTGGCCTCGGCCACCAGCGAGAAGCTGCCGTTCTCCAGGTAGCGCAGGCCGCCGTGGATCATGCGCGACGGCGCGCTGCTGGCGCCCGCGCTGAAGTCGCCCTTGTCGACGATGAGGCAGTCCACGCGCTGCAGGCAGAGGTCGCGGAACACGCCCACGCCGTTGATGCCGGCGCCGACGATCACGGTGGAGAAATGGCGGTCGGCCAGGGCAGCCGGACGCACGAAGGGCAGTTGCCAGGCGCTCATTGCGCGGCTCCGACCAGGTGGGAAAACACAGGGGACATGGTGTCGATCAGTTCGTTGAAGCCGGCGTTGAAGTCGGCATGGGCGCGCGCCTGGGCGGCGTCGGGTTCGACGGTGTCGCAGGGCGCGAGAAGCGCGCTGCCTTGCGCGGCGCGGTCGATGCCTTGCGACATGGCGGCGTAGAGCGCCGCGCCGCGCGCGCCGGTCTCGTCGTCGGCGCAGCGTTCGACCGGACGGCCGAGGAACGAGGCCAGCAGCCGCACGAGCCGCGTGTCGCTCGCACCGCCGCCGAGCACGGTCGATGCGGACACCGGCAGGCCGCAGGCCGCAAGGCGCGCGGTGTGGCGCGCATGCAGCGCGGCGACCGCATCGACCACCGCACGCGCCATGTCGCCGCGCGTGTGATGGCTCTTGAGGCCCACGAAGCCCGCCGTCACACCCCCGCCGCCGTTCACGAACGGCAGGAAGCGCAGGCCGCCGGCGCCCAGCGGCACCGACATCGCCAGGTCGACCACCGCGCGCGCATCGGGCAGGCCCAGCACGCCGGCCAGCCATGCGATGTTGGCCATGGAGGACGGGCTGTTCTCCATGTAGAGCCGCCTGTCGGCGCGGCCGAAGTTCACGACCGCCGCGACATCGGGCTTGGGCTCGATCACCGGCCCGATCACCGCGTTGACGCACCACGTGCCGAAGACCGACACCGCACGCCCTCTTCCCTCGGCGCAGATGGCCGTCATGGAGGCCAGCAGGTCGATGGCGCCCATCGCGACAGGAATGCCGGCCGGCAGGCCGCACAGCGCGGCTTCGGCCGGCCGCAGCGTGCCGACGACCTCGCCGCTGGTCACCAGCGGGCCGAAGGCACGCGGCCCGAGGTCGGCGATGCCGGATGCGTCGAAGGCCGCCTGCGACCAGCCGCCCGTGGCGATGGCCACCAGCCCCGCAGTGCTCGCGTCGCTCGCGTCGGTGGCAATTTCGCCTGTCAGCAGAAAACCGAGGTAGTCCTTGGCGAACAGCAGCCGGCGCACCGCGCCACGCTGCACGGCGTCGGTGCCGAGCAGCTCCGCCGCGATCACGGTCGGTTGCCCCGGCCACGGCTGGCAGCCGACGTCCGCGAAGAGCGCCTTGCCATGGCTCGCCGCCAGGGAGCGCGCACGCGCGTCGGCGCGCTGGTCGGTCGAGGCGACCGCCCTGCCGCCCACCAGTTCGTTCTTCGCGTCGAGCGCGTAGAGCCCCGCGCCGTGGCCCGTGCAGCCGATGGCGCGGACCTCGGCCACGCGGGCGCCGAGCTGGTGGGCGACGTCGCGCAGCACGTGGGTCAGGGCCGCGCGGATGGCCGTGGCGGCCACCTCGCATCCCCCGCCAGGCAGCCGGTCGTGCGGCAATTGCATTCGGGACAGGGCGACGGCCCGGCCGCTCCCGGCTTCGAGGGCCAGGGCTTTCAGGCTGCTCGACCCCATGTCGATGCCGATGAGTATGTTGGGCTTCATGTCATAACAGCTTCGGCGGAATAAAAGCGGCTTGCCAGTAGCGTTTCCCCTAGTTATCGCTTCAAACTCGCTGCGCTTACATTCTACCTGTCATAACAACTGTCGTGACACAGAGGATCAAAGCGCTGCCCCGAAAGGGCAGCACCGCAAGTTGAGCCACCCAACGCGAGGAGACAAAAAATGAGGCGAAATTTCCTGAAGTCCGCAGCGGCCGCCGGCATCGGCCTGGCCGGCGCGAGCGCATTCGCGCAGCAGCAAGCCGCCGCCCCGGCAGCCGGTGCGGCAGGCGCCGGTTTGCGCGGCAACGCCAGCGACGTCTACGTGATGAACGTGATGGTGTCGGGCGTGGAGTACTGGTTTCCGGTCTACGAAATGATGAAGCAGCTCGGCCGCACGCTGGGCGTTCGCACGCGCTACACCGGCACGCCGGAGTACGACGTGAACAAGCAGCTCGCGTCCTTCGAGCAGGAGCTGGCGCGCAAGCCCGCGGGCATCCTGCTGCACCCGATGAACCCGGACCCGTTCATCGAGCCCATCAACCGCGCGGCGGCGATGGGCATTCCGGTGGTCACCTTCGCGGCCGACTCGCCCAACTCCAAGCGCACCTCGTTCATCACCTCGGACAACGACCGTGAAGGCACGCAGGCGGCCGACGCGATTGCCGCGTCGATGGGCGGCAAGGGCGAATACGCCGTGCTGGAGAACCCGGGCCAGGACAACCACGACCGCCGCATCGCCGCCTTCGTGAACCGAATGAAGACCAAGCACCCGGGCATGAAGCTGGTCGGCCGCGCCGCCAGCAACCAGGACCCGAACAAGGCCTACCAGGCCGTGCTGAGCCTGGCGCAGGCCAACCCGAACCTGGGCGCGCTGTTCATGCCCGAGGCCAACTCGGCGCTGGGCGCGGCGCAGGCCAAGGTCGAGAGCAAGAAGAACATCAAGGTGATGTGCTGCGACGTGAACGCCAAGATCCTGGACATGATCAAGTCGGGCGACGTGTTCGGCTCCATCAACCCGAACCAGGGCATGCAGGGCTACATGGGCATGATGATGCTGTTCCTGGCGAAGAACCCGGGCCTCATCGACCCGATGAACGACGCCAAGCGCAACGGCACCAACCCGATGGCCGTGCCCTTCCTGGACAACGGCCTGGCGGTGGTCAGCAAGGCCAACGCCGACGACTTCTACTGGGACAAGTACCTCGCGCGCCGCGGCACCAAGGGAATCGGCGAGTGAGCCAGGAGACCGCCATGAGCGCCACGGGCGCCTTGCTCGAACTGCGCGGCATCAGCAAGCGCTTCGGCGCTTCGCGCGCGCTCACGGGGGTGGACTTCTCGCTGCAGCGCGGCGAGATCCACGCGCTGTGCGGCGAGAACGGCGCGGGCAAGTCCACGCTGATGAACATCATCGACGGCATCCACCGGCCCGACGAGGGCGAGATCTCGCTCGACGGGCAGCAGGTGGTCATCGACGGCCCGGCGCATGCCATGCGCCTGGGCATCGGCCTGGTGCACCAGGAAATCGCCCTGTGCGCCGACGCCACCGTGGCCGAGAACATCTTCATGCAGGAGATCAACGCCGGCAAGCACGCGTGGATGAACTACGCCAGCCTGAACGAGCGCGCCGCCAGGGTGCTGCAGCGGCTGGGCCAGGACGTGGACCCCGCCTGCCTGGTGAAGGACCTGAGCATCTCCACGCAGCAGCTCATCGAGATCGCCAAGGCGCTCACGCTCGACTGCAAGGTGCTCATCCTCGACGAGCCGACCGCCGCGCTCACCGACAACGAATCGGCCGCGCTCTTCAAGGTGCTGCACGACCTGAAGGACCAGGGCATCGGCATCATCTACATCAGCCACCGCATGGCCGAGATCTTTGCGCACTGCTCGCGCGTGACGGTGCTGCGCGACGGGCGCAACGTGCACAGCGGGCCGCTGGCCGAACTGAACGCGGACGGCCTGGTGCGCCGCATGGTCGGGCGCGACCTGGGCAACTACTACCCGCCGAAGCAGGACGATGCAACCCACGGCGAGCCGGTGCTCGAAGTGCGCGACATCGCCGACGGCGAGCGCGTGCACGGCATCTCGTTCACGTTGAAGCGCGGCGAGATCCTCGGCATCGCGGGCCTCATGGGCGCGGGCCGCAGCGAACTCGCCGAAACCGTGTGCGGCCTGCGCACGGCCACGCGCGGCACGGTGCGCCTGCGCGGCAAGGCATTGACGATCCGCAGGTACAGCGACGCGCTGCGCGAAGGCATCGCCTACCTCAGCGAAGACCGCAAGGCGGCGGGCGTGTACCTCGACCTGCCCATTGCGCAGAACATCGCCTCGATGGCGCTCAAGCGCGTGAGTTCGCGCTTCGGCCTGCTGCAGCGCGCGGCCGAGCACAAGCTGGCTGTGGCGCTGGGCGCCAAGCTCAAGCTCAAGAGCGACGGCGTGGACATCGACGTGGCCAGCCTGTCGGGCGGCAACCAGCAAAAGGTGGCCATCGCCAAGCTGCTGGCCACGCACCCCTCGGTGCTGCTGATGGACGAGCCCACGCGCGGCGTGGACGTGGGGGCCAAGTCGGAGATCCATCACATCCTGCGCGAACTGGCGAACCAGGGCGTGGGCGTGGTGGTGATCTCTTCGGAGCTGCCCGAGATCATCGGGCTGTGCGACCGCGCGCTGGTGATCCGCGACGGCCGGCTGGCCGGCGAAGTGCAAGACAACGACATGACGGAAGAGGCGCTGCTGCGGCTGGCCTCCGGACTTTGCGAACAGGAAACAGCATGAACTACCCGGCACAACTCGACGCGGGGGCGCCCGCGGGCCTCGCGCCACGACAGCAAGGCGGCGGCCCCCTGAAGCCCGCCAACAAGCTCACCAGCATGCGCGAGATGGGGCTGCTGCTCATCATCGCGGTGCTGTGCGTGGCCATGAGCTTCGCGTCGCCCTACTTCCTGACCTGGGACAACGTGCGCGCGATGCTGCTGTCCTTCTCCATCGAGGGCATCGTGGTGGTGGGCATGACCATCCTGCTGATCGTCGGCGGCATCGACCTGTCGGTGGGCTCGGTGGTGTGCTTCGCGATGGTGGTCACGGGCAAGCTCTTCCTCATGGGGTTCGACCCGTGGACGGCGGGGCTGATCGCCATTGCGGCCAGCGCGGGCATCGGCGCGATGATCGGCGGCTGCGTCACGCGCATCGGGCTGAACCACTTCATCGCCTCGCTGGCGTTCATGGTCATCGTGCGCGGCCTGTGCCTGGCGCTCACGCAGGGCACGCCGCAGTCGCTGTTCTCGCTGCCGGCGGAGTTCAAGTTCATCGGCCAGGGCACGCTGTTCGGCATTCCGGCCGTGATCCTGATCTTCCTGGCGATCGTGGTGGTGAGCGACTTCGTGCTGCGCCGCGCCTCGCTGTTGCGCCGCGTGTTCTACACGGGCAGCAACGAGAAGGCCGCGCTGTACTCGGGCATTCGCGTGGGCCATGTGAAGTTCTGGGTCACGGTGCTGTGCTCGGCCTCCGCGGGCCTGGCCGGCGTGATCTACACGGCGCGCTTCGGCGCCGCCACGCCCACCTTCGGCGTGGGCATGGAGCTCAACGTGATCGCCGCCGCCGTCATCGGCGGGGCCAGCCTGAAGGGCGGCTCGGGCACGGTGCTGGGCGCGGTGCTGGGCCTGGCGCTGCTGTCGGTAGTGACCAGCTCGCTCATCCTGCTGGACGTGTCGCCTTACTGGCAGGACGTGATCAAGGGCCTGATCCTGCTCGCGGCCGTGACCATCGACCACCTCATGAACACGAGAAAGACCAAGCGATGAACAACGCAGCGATGAAGAAGACCACCCTGGGCCCCTCGGGCATCGAATGCTCGGCCATCGGCCTGGGCACCTGGGCCATGGGCGGCTGGATGTGGGGCGGCGGGGACAACGCAGCCGCCGTGCTGGCCATCCAGGCCTCGCTGGACGCGGGCGTGACCCTGATCGACACCGCGCCGGCCTACGGGCTCGGGCGCTCGGAAAGCATCGTCGGCACGGCCTTGAAAGGCCGCCGCCAGGAGGCCGTGATCGCCACCAAGTGCGGGCTGGTGTGGCACACGCAGAAGGGAACGCACTTCTTCGAAGAAGACGGGCATCCGGTGTACCGCTACCTGGGGCGCGAATCGGTCTTCCACGAATGCGAGCAGAGCTTGAAGCGCCTGCAGACCGACTACATCGACCTGTACATCACGCACTGGCAGGACAGCACCACGCCCGTGGCCGAGACCATGGACGCGCTGCTCGAACTCAAGAAGCAGGGAAAGATCCGCGCCATCGGCGTGAGCAACGTGAGCCCCGAAACGCTCGCCGAGTACCTGCGCTACGGCCCGGTCGATGCGGCGCAGGAGCGCTACAGCCTGATCGACCGCGAGATCGAGCAGACGCTGGTGCCGCTGTGCAGCGAGCACAACGTGGCGGTGCTGGGCTACTCGTCGCTGGCGCTGGGCCTGCTCGCCGGCCCCATCGACCCCGCACGCCAGTTCACCGGCGACGACCAGCGCGCCACCAACCCGCGCTTCAGCGCGGACAACCGCGCGAAGCTCAAGGCCTTCTTCGACGAACTGGAGCCGTTGCGCACGCACCTCGAATGCTCGTTCGGCCAATTGATGATCGCGTGGACGCTGGCGCGCGGCAGCGTGCAGGTGGCGCTGTGCGGCGCGCGCGTGAGCAAGCAGGCCGTGGAGAACGCGGCCGCGGGCTCGCTCGCGCTGCGAGACGACGCGCTGCAACTCATCGATGCGGCGGCGGGCAAGTACCTGCACACGCTGGCCTGATCTTCTTCACCCCCCACACAAGGACCTTTTCGTATGTCGAAGGACAAGACCGCACGCCTGAACCGGCTGCTGACCCACGGGCGCTGCCTGGACATCGCGCTCGACCACGGCGTGTGCAACGAGCCCTCGTTCCTCAACGGCCTGGAAGACATGCCCGCCGTCGTCGACAAGCTGGTGGCCGCGCGCCCCGACGCGCTGCAGCTCAACCACGGCCAGGCCGACCTGCTGCAGGACCGACCGGGCCGAGACAAGCCCGCGCTGGTGCAGCGCATCGACATGGGCAACCCCTATAACGCCACCGCGCACCGCGTGATGTGGGCGCTGCTGCAGAACGAGCACGACCCGGTGCTGCCCGCGGTGCAGCGCGACGCGGCCTGCGTGGTGGTGAACCTGTTCATGCTGCCGAACGAGCCCGACCTGTTCCGCCAGTGCGTGCAGAACATTTCGCGCGTGCGCGCCGACTGCGACCGCTACGGAATGCCGCTGATGATCGAGCCGCTGGTGATGCGCCCGCACAGCGAGCAAGGCGGCTACATGGTCGACGGCGACGCCGAGAAGATCGTCACGCTCGTGCGCCTGGCGCGCGAGATGGGTGCCGACATCGTCAAGGCCGACCCCACCACCGACCCCGCCGAGTTCCACCGCGTGGTGCAGGCCGCGCGCTGCCCCGTGCTCGTGCGCGGCGGCGGACGCGAAGACCTGCAGCAGGTGTTCTCACGCTCGCGCGTGCTCATGGACCAGGGCGCTGTCGGCATGGTGTACGGACGCAACGTGTACCAGCATGCCAATCCGTCGGCGGTGGTGGACGCACTGATGGCCATGATTCACCGCGGCGCGAGCGCCAAGGAGGCGTGGGACATCTACGAATCGGGCGGCGCGCAGAAAAAAGCAATGTGATGTGACGACGTAGCGCCGTCGACAACGAGGAGAGGGAGAGGCTGGACGGCCGGCGGCGGACTCGCCGCCGGCCGGGTGCGCCCCTGCGCGCGCACTTTTGCGAGTGACCCAACAACCTGGAGGCGACGATGAAAATCCGGTATTACTTGATGGCGTTCCTGCTGCCATTCGTCACGCTGCTGACGCACGCGGCAATCACCGGGGTCAGTCCGATGACGACCCTGAACAACATGGCCACGGCGGTGGCCCAGGCCGTGGCCGACCCGCTCCCGGTGCAGGGGCCCGGCCTGGGCAACCTCACCTACACCTCGGCCGAACTGTTCAAGCCGGTGTCGATGATCACGAGCGCCGCGCACCCGCTCGATCCCGCGCACAGCACCGCCTACGAGTCGCGCGAGGTGCCGGCCACCTACCCGGGCCGCAAGGACTACGGCATGAATGCGGGCATCATGATCAACGGCTACTTCCTCACCTCCTTCGCGCCGGACAGCGGCCTCGGCCCGGGCGGCTTCCTGCTGTACGACGTGTCGAACCCGCGCCAGATCCAGCTCGTCAAGAAGATCTACGAGCCCGAGGCGCGCACCAAGGAGTTTCGCGAGACCCATTCCTTCGGCACCGCGAAGATCGGCGGCAAGACGTACGTGGTGCTGCCCAGCATCAAGGGCGTCGAGTTCTGGGACTTCACCGACGTCAACGACATCAAGCAGGTGAAGAAGCTGGCACTGCCCGGCGTCAATGGCGGCGACTACGAGGACGTGGCCTGGCAACTGTGGTGGCAGGCGCCCTACCTGTACGTGGCCTCGGCGGGCCGGGGCATCTTCATCGTCGATGCGAGCGACCCCGCGAATGCCGTGGTCGCGAACCGCGGCACGGGCAAGCCCAACCCCGTGCCCACCGGCGAGCTCGGCGGCTTTCGCATCGGCCCGATCTTCACGATGGGCAACCACATGGTGCTGACCGCGATGGAAAGCAACGGCGGCTTCGCCAGCCTGGACATCTCGGACCCGCTCAACCCCAAGGTGCTCGACGCCATCGTGGGCACCACGCCGTTCTACTACGCGACCTGCTTCGACGGCAGGAACCTGCACACCTCCGCGCGCAACAGCGGCGCCAGGATGTACAGCTACGACCTGAGCGACCGCTCGCGCTTCGTGCCCGAGGACAACCGGCTCGTCATCGACGAACAGCTGTACTGCGCCACGCAGGACAACTACGTCATTCAAGGCGCGCAGACCCGCATCCACAAGGTGGACGTGAGCAATCCTTTGAACCACGTGGAGGTGGGCCGCGGCAGCATCCTGCGCGAGGACGACCCGAACTTCTCGCACTCGGACAACGGACAGGTCGCGATGTTCGGCAACCTGGTCTTCGTGGGCAACGACCACGGCTCGGGCAGCGGCTTCATCGTGCACCAGGTCGATCCCGACACCACCAAGCCTGAAGTCAAACAGGTCTCGCCCGCCAACGGCGCGAAGCAGCAGGCGCTGACCTCGCGCATCGGCCTGGGCATGACCGACAACATCCGCCCCGAGAGCGTGAATTCCAACACCTTCATCGTGCGGCCCGTGGGCGGCAACACGCTGGCGGGCACCTACAGCGTGCAACTGGGCATCGTGAACTTCCATCCCGAGCAGCCGCTGCAGCCGGGCACCAGCTACGAGGTGTTCCTGCCGGCCAACGGCGTGAAGGACTATGCGGGCAACGCCATCGGCGCGGACTACACCTCGGTGTTCCACACCGGCAACGCGACCGACATCAGCCTCATGCACCACTGGACGCTGGCGGGCAACCTCTCGGACCCGATCGGCGCCAACAACGGCACACCCGCCACCGGCGACGCCTTCGAGAGCATCGGCCTGAACTTCGCCAACCGCACCGCGGGCGTGCCGCTGAAGAACGACACGGTGGCCACCGTGCTGGGCGGCACCGCCTCGCTGAGCTTCTACATGAAGACCACGCAGCCCGGCGCCGCGAATTCGTGGACTGCGCCCGGCCTCTTCGGGCGCGACCAGGTCAGCGGCACGGACGACGTGTTCTGGGGCTGGCTGGACACCGGCGGGCGCATCAAGCTGTCGGTCGGCAACGAGGCGGGCACCACCTCCGCCGCGGCGGTGAACGACGGTGTCTGGCACCACGTGGTGCTGACGCGCGACGCGGCCTCGGGCGCGCAGACGGTCTACGTCGACGGCGTGAAGACCTCGTCCGCAGGCCTCACCGGCAACAAGGGCCTGTCGAACAAGTTCCAGGTGCTGGGCCAGATCCAGGGCAACGCGGCCCTGTTCAAGGGCACGCTGGCCGAGGTTCGCGTGTACGGGCGCGTGCTGAACGACGCCGAGGTCGCCACGCTGCGCAGCCAGGCCATCATCGGCGACCCCGGCATCGGCGGTGGGCCGAAGGTGGTCAACGGTCAGCTGGTGTTCGCCCCCGCCACGCTGGGCGCCAACGGCGCGCAGTACCGCTGGAACTTCGGCAACGGCACGCAGACGGCCTTTGCGAGCCAGCCGGGCTACACCTATACCTACACGAGCCCCGGCCACTACACGGTGACGCTGACGGTGCGCGACACGGCCGGCCGCGAGAGCTACTACACGTACAACGTGACGGTGATCGCACCGGTCACCGCGCGCGCGCCCACGCACACCACCAACATCGCGGGCGACGCCAACTCGGTGTATGCGGTCAACCCCGACAGCGGCACGGTCGCCGCCATCGACGCGCAGACCCTGGCCAAGCGCTGGGAGACGCGCGTGGGCGACGAGCCCAAGACGCTGGCCGTGGGGCCCGACGGCCGCATCTGGGTGTCGGTGCACGGCGAAGACAAGCTGGTGGCGCTGAACGCGGCCGACGGCGCCGTTTCCGCCACGGTGTCGCTGGGCTACGGCAGCGGACCGTACGGCGTGGTCTTCACGCCCGACGGCACCAAGGGCCTGCTCACGCTGGAGAGCAAGTCGGCGCTGATGAGCTTCGACCCCGCCAACGGCAACGCCACCGGCACCGTGCCGCTGCAGGGCGAGGTGCGCGGCATCGCGGTGAGCGCCGACTCGCAGGTGGCCTACGTGACGCGCTTCAAGTCGAAGCTCACCGGCGGCCAGCTGCACAAGGTGAACCTGCAGAGCCTGAGCGCGATAGGCACCATCGCGCTGCCGGTGGACACCACCACGGTGGACACCGAGAGCCGCGCGCGCGGCGTGGCCAACTACCTGAGCCAGGTGGTCATTTCGCCCGACGGCACGCGCGCCGTGCTGCCATCGAAGAAGGACAACATCGTGCGCGGCAAATTCCGCGACGGCACGAACCTCGTGCACGACCAGACGGTGCGCTCCATCCTGTCGCAGGTCGACCTGCAGCAGGCGACGGAAAAGTTCGACGAGCAGATCGACTTCGACGACCGCGCCCCCGCGCGCGCCGCGCTGTTCTCGCCGGCGGGCGACTACCTGTTCGTGGCGCAGATGGAGGGCAACCGCGTGGCCATCGTCGACAGCTACACGCGCTCGGTGCGCGGCGAGATCAACGCGAGCAGCGCGCCGCACGGGCTGTACCTGGATGCGGTGCGCAAGCGGCTGTTCGTCAACAACTTCCTCGCGCGCTCGGTCACGGTGCACGACGTGGCGACGGTGCTGACGTCCGAAAGCAATGCCCCGACCTTCCTGCAGACGGTGCAGACGGTGGCCACGGAGCCGATGGCCGCGGCGGCCCTGCGCGGCAAGCAGGTGTTCTACAACGCCTCCGACCGGCGCATGAGCAAGGACAACTACATCTCCTGCGCGAGCTGCCACGCGGACGGCGGCGACGACGGCATGGTGTGGGACTTCACCCAGCGCGGAGAGGGCCTGCGCCGCACCATCAGCCTGCAGGGCAAGCGCGGCACCAGCCACGGCAAGCTGCACTGGACGGCCAACTTCGACGAGGTGCAGGACTTCGAGCACGACATCCGCAACGAGTTCGGCGGCACCGGCTTCCTGAGCAACGCCGACTTCACGGCCACCTCCGACCCGCTGGGCGCACCCAAGGCCGGCAAGAACGCGCAGCTGGACGACCTGGCGGCCTACCTGGGCTCGCTGAACAAGTACCTGCGCAGCCCCGCGCGCATGTCGGACGGCAGCCTGAGCGTGGAGGCGGTGCGCGGCCAGACCGTGTTCAACACCGCGCAGTGCGCCACCTGCCACACCGGCGGCACGCTGCGCGACGGGTTGCGGCACGACGTGGGCACCATCCAGCTCTCGTCGGGCAAGGGCATCAACCAGCCGCTGGCGGGCGTGGGCTTCGACACGCCGACGCTGTCGGGCACCTGGAACGCCGCCTCGTACTTCCACAACGGACAGGCGGCCACGCTGCAGGACGTGCTGGCCGGCGGCCACGGCAATGCATCGAGTCTGCCGCCATCGGACGTGGTGGCTTTGCGCGAGTACGTGCGCTCGCTGGACACGGCCCCGCCGTTCGTCGCGCGGCTGCGTTCGGAGCTCAGCGGCATGTGCGTGAACATCAAGGGCGGCGCGGCGGCCAGCGGTACCACCGCGGTGCAATGGCCCTGCGGCAACGCGAGCCACGAGAAGTTCACGGTGACACCGCTCATCGGCGGCTACGTGCAGTTCGTGGCCGAGCACAGCGGGCTGTGCCTCGCACAGAACGGCACGGCCACCACCAACGCGCCAGTGGTGCAGGTGGCCTGCTCGGCGGGCAACACGGCGCAGTGGAGCGTGGTCGGCGGCGCGTTGAAGAACCGGGCCTCGGGCTCGTGCCTCGACGTGCCGAACAGTTCGACCACGCAGGACACGGCGCTGATCACCTGGACCTGCAACGGCGGCAACAACCAGAACTGGGCGCAGATTCAATAGACCAGGCTCGCCCCCGGGCTTCGCGGCACTTCGTGTCGCTGCTCCTTCCCCCTACCGGGGGCAACACCTGCGGCCCGGCGAAGCCGGTTCCGCGGTGTTCCACGACAGGCCGGCCGTTTCGACGGCCGGCTTTTTTCGTTCGCGCCGCGCCCTGCGCATGACCTCCCACGTCATGGACCGTGCGCACCCTCTCTGGAAAAGTACCTCCATCGACTCACCAACCCCCAGGAGAAAACACCATGACCGGCTTCAACATCCTTCCCCTCGCCGTCGCCTTGCTGATCGGCATCGCGGCGCTCGGCTCGTGCTTGGGCATCGGGCTGGTCGGACAGAAGTTTCTGGAGAGCACCGCGCGCCAGCCCGAGCTGGTCGACACGCTGCAGACCAAGTTCTTCCTGGTGGCGGGCGTGACCGACGGCGCCTTCATCATCGCCACCGGCATCGGCCTTTGGTTCGCCACCGCCAACCCGTTCGGCTGACCCGGTGAGGCGCCCGGCGAGGCCCGGCAAAACAGGGGCCGCGCACCAGGAAGTGACATGAACCACTGGCACCATTCGTGCTAGCACCGTTGACACCGAATTGTTTATGGTTAAAGTATTTAGCTATCAACGGTTCGATGTTGACGGTGCCGCAGGGAGCGGTGCCGGTGCGTCGTTTCAACCCCTTCCTCGCCGGAGAATCCATGAGCCATCTGTCCCCGAAGTCGCCCGCGCTGCCGCGCACCCTGCTCTCGCTGCTGCTGTGCGGCGCAGCCCTCGGCACCTCGATGTCGGCCATGGCCGCGCCGGTCAAGGTGGGCTTGGCCCTTGATATTTCAGGGCCATTCGCGGCACTCGGCGCCGAGGCGCGCGACGGCTTCGCGCTCGGCATCAAGCAGCTGGGCGGCAAGCTCGGCGGGCAGGACGTGGAGTTCGTGCAGGCCGACATGGCCGGCAGCCCCGACCAGGCCAAGCAGCTGGTCGACCGCATGATCCAGCGCGACAAGATCGACATCTTCAGCGGCCCCATCGGCTCCAACGTGGCGCTGGCCGTGGGCCCCACGCTGTTCGCGGCCAAGGTGCCGTACCTCTCGGCCAACGCCGGCCCCAGCCAGTTCGCGGGCGCGCAGTGCAATGCCTTCTTCTTCGGCACCGCCTACCAGAACGACCAGTTCCACGAGGCCGCCGGCAAGTTCGCACAAGACCGCGGCTTCAAGAAGACCGTGCTCATCGCCCCCAACTACCCCGCCGGCAAGGACGCGCTGGGCGGTTTCAAGCGCCAGTTCAAGGGCCAGGTGGCCGACGAGCTCTACACCAAGCTCGGCCAGATCGACTACGCCGCCGAGCTCGCGCAGCTGCGCGCGGCCAAGCCCGACTCGATCTACTTCTTCCTGCCCGGCGCGATGGGCATCAACTTCATCAAGCAGTTCGTGGGCGCGGGCCTGTCGAAGGACATCACGCTGGTCACCAGCGGCTTCTCGGCCGACGAGGACGTAATCGGTGCCGTGGGCGAGCCGATGCTCGGCCTGTTCAACACCTCGCACTGGGCGCACGACCTGGACAACGCGGCCAACAAGCAGTTCGTGGCCGCCTTCCGCAAGGAATACAACGGCCGCTACCCGTCAGTGTACGCCGCGCAGGCCTATGACGCGATCCTGGCCATGGACGCGGCCGTGAAGCAATCGGGCGGCAACGCGCAGAACCGCGAAGCCGTGGTGGCGGCGCTGAAGAAGGCCAACTACGCGTCGACGCGCGGCAGCTTCAAGTACGCCAACAACCACTACCCCATCGAGAACTTCTACCTGCGCGTGATCGGCAAGGACGCGCAGGGCAAGGTCACGAACAAGCTGATCAACACGGTGCTGACCAACTACGGCGACTCCTACGCCGACAAGTGCCCGCTGAAGTAAAGCTCGCCCCCAGGCTTCGCGGCACTTCGTGTCCGCTACTCCTTCCCCCTACCGGGGGCAACACCTGAGGCCCGGCGAAGCCGGTTCCTCGGTGTTCCTTGAATGAAAACGCGGGCAAACCTGTTGGTTCTTCTATGAGTGGAATTCTTGTTCTCGAGCAGCTGCTCAATGGCCTTGGCTATGGGCTGATGCTGTTCCTGCTGGCCGCGGGCCTCACGCTGGTGTTCGGCATCATGGACGTGCTGAACCTCGCGCACGGCTCGCTGTTCATGGCGGGCGCGTATGTGGCTGCCGAGGCGCACACGCGCACCGGCTCGTTCACCGCGGCCATCGTCATCGCGGTGGCGGTCACGGTGGTGGTGGCGCTGCTGCTCGAAGTGCTGCTGATGCGCCGGCTCTACACGCGCGACCACCTGGCGCAGGTGCTCGCGACCTTCGGCGTGATCCTGGTCGCCGACGACATCGTCAAGATGGCTTGGGGCCCCTCGCCGGTGATGGCGCCGACGCCCGCCGCGCTCTCCGGCCCCATCGAACTCATGGACGGCCTGCCCTACCCCTCGTACCGCCTGGTCATCCTCGTGGGCGGGCTGCTGGTGGCGCTGGCGCTCTACCTGCTGGTGAATCACACGCGCATCGGCATGCGGGTGCGCGCGGGCGCGTCCGACCGGCCTATGGCCGAGCTGATGGGCGTGCGCGTGGGCCGCATCTTCAACGGCGTGTTCCTGCTCGGTGCGGCACTGGCCGCGCTGGCCGGCGCGCTGATGGGGCCAATCGTCGCGGTGCAGGTCGGCATGGGCGAGGCCATTTTGATTCCGGCGCTGGTGGTGCTGGTGATCGGCGGCATCGGTTCGGTGCGCGGTGCCTTCGTCGCCGCACTGCTCGTGGGCGTGGTCGACACCGTGGGGCGCGCCTTCGTGCCGATGCTGCTGCGCGCCACGCTCCCCCCGGCCACGGCGGCCGACCTCGGTCCGCTGTTCGCCGAAGTCGCGATGTACGCGCTGATGGTGGTGGTCTTGATCTTCCGGCCCTCGGGCCTGTTCTCGGCGCGCGCATGAAGTCTTCTCTCTCATCCTCACGCTACATCGGCCTCGGGCTGCTCTTCGTGCTGCTGGCGGCGTTTCCGCTGGTGGCGCCGCTGTTCGGGCTCGAGTTCTACATCGGCTTCGTGCGTCGCGTGCTCATCGTGGCGCTCGCCGCCGCGAGCCTCAACTTCATTCTCGGCTTCGGCGGCATGGTGGCGCTGGGGCATGCGGGCTTCATCGGCGTGGGCGCGTACACGGTGGTGGCGCTCAGCGATGCGGGCGTGCTGTCGGGCTGGATCCTGTGGCCGGCCGCCGCGCTGGTCGCGGGGCTGGTGGCCGCGCTGATCGGCACGGTGGCGCTGCGCACGCGCGGCGTGTACTTCATCATGACCACGCTGGCCTTCGCGCAGATGCTGTACTTCGTGGTGGTGTCGCTGCGCCGCTATGGCGGCGACGACGGCTACACGCTCATGAGCCGGCCCGTGCTGCTGCCGGGGCTGGACCTGGGCAACGAGTCGAACTTCTACTGGGTGGTGCTGGCCATCGTGGCGCTGGCACTGTGGTGGCTGCACCGCGCGACGCAGTCTCGCTTCGGCCACGCGATCATGGGCATCCGCGACAACGAGACGCGCATGCGCGCGCTGGGTTATCCGGTGTTTCGCCTGCAGCTGGTGGCCTTTGCCATCGCGGGCGCCATCGCGGGCCTGGCCGGCGCGCTGCTCGCGGGCGGCAACGGCTTCGTGAGCCCGGCGACGATGCACTGGACGCAGTCGGCCACGCTGCTGGTGATGGTGGTCA
The DNA here is from genome assembly GCF_979254005.1 of Variovorax sp. AC103. Taxonomy (NCBI): domain Bacteria; kingdom Pseudomonadati; phylum Pseudomonadota; class Betaproteobacteria; order Burkholderiales; family Comamonadaceae; genus Variovorax; species Variovorax sp. AC103. The sequence continues at coordinate 23,790 of NZ_CEEDFC010000003.1, forward strand.
TCGGCGGGCTGGGGCGCAGCTGGGGCGGGCCGGTGGGCGCGGTCGTATGGCTGGTGCTCGAGGAATTCCTGAAGCAGCAGACCGAGCACTGGCACATGCCGCTGGGCTTGCTGCTGATCGCTGTCGCGCTGTGGGCGCCCAAGGGACTGGCTGCCATCTACAAGCGCCGCCGGCCCCTCTCCCCAGCGCTCTCCCCAGAGGGACGAGGGAGCAAGTCATGAGCCTTTTCAGAATCGAAGGGTTGGTCAAGCGCTTCGGCGGCCTGCTGGCGACCGACCATGTGAACCTCACGGTGGAGCGCGGCGAAGTGCATGCGCTCATCGGACCGAACGGCGCGGGCAAGACCACGCTGGTGAACCTGATCACCGGGCTGCTGAAGGCCGACGCCGGCCGCCTGCTGCTCGACGAGCGGGACATCACCGCGCTCAAGGACCACCAGCGCGTGGCCGCGGGCATGTCGCGCTGCTTCCAGGTGACGCGCGTGTTCCCCAAGGAAACGGTGCACGACAACCTGATGCTCGCCGCGCAGGCCCATGCGGGCAGCAGCCTGCGCTTCATGGCGCCGCGCGCGAAGGAGCGCGACCTCGTCGACCGTGCGGTGGCGCTGGCCGACCGCGTGGGGCTGGGCGGCGAACGCGAGCGCATCGCGGGCACCTTGCCGCACGGTGCGCAGCGCGCGCTCGACGTGGCGCTGGCGCTCGCCGCCGAACCCAAGCTGCTGTTGCTCGACGAGCCGATGGCCGGCATGGGCCCGGACGAATCGGCACGCATGGTGGCGCTGATCGAATCGCTGCGCGCGTCGATGGCCATCCTGCTTATCGAGCACGACATGGACGCGGTGTTCCGCCTGGCCAACCGCCTCACGGTGCTGGTGCAGGGGCGCGTGCTGATGAGCGGCACGGCGGACGAGGTGCGCGGACACCCGGATGTGCAGGCCGTCTATCTCGGCACCGAAGCGGAAGGTCATTCATGAGCGCGGCATCCACATTGCTGGAAGCGAAATCCATCGAAGCCGGCTACGGCGCCAGCCAGGTGCTGTTCGGCATCGACATCGACATCCGCCCCGGCGAAGTGCTGGCCCTGCTGGGCCGCAACGGCATGGGCAAGAGCACGCTGCTGAAGGTGCTGACGGGCACGCTCTCGCCGATGCGCGGCAGCGTGCACTTCGACGGCGCGGCCATCGGCGGGCACAAGCCCGACGCCATTGCGCGGCGCGGCGTGGCCATCGTGCCCGAGGGGCGGCACGTGTTTCCCAACCTCAGCGTGGAAGAGCACCTGCGCGCTTTTGCACGGCCGCGTCCGGGCAGCGCGCCGCGCTGGACGGTCGAGGCGCTGTACGGCCTGTTTCCGCGCCTGTCGGAGCGCAAGGCCAACGCGGGCAACCAGCTCTCGGGCGGCGAGCAGCAGATGCTGGCCATTGCGCGGGCACTTTCCACGCACCCTCGCCTGCTGATCCTCGACGAAGCCACCGAAGGCCTGGCCCCGGTGATCCGCGAGGAGATCTGGCACTGCATCGCCACGCTCAAGGCCGAGGGCGAAGCGATCCTGGTGGTCGACAAGTACGTGCAGCGCCTGCTGCCGCTGGCCAACCGCCACGTGATCCTGGAGCGCGGGCGCGTGGTGTGGCAGGGCGACTCGGCCGCGCTGGATGCCGACCGGTCGCTGTGGACGCGGTACCTGGGCGTGTAGCTCGCTTGGCCATGGGCGAGCAAGGTTCGCCTGAAGCGTCTTCGCCGTCGTCCGTCAGCAGCAGATCGATCTGCGCTTTGATCCTTGCCTTGTCCGATTCGTGGAAGTTCGGCATGCCGGGCCGAACAGGCGCGGTTGCTCAGCCGGGTGTCGGGCTCGACCCGTGTCTCGCGGCCTGCGGTAAGGGAGCTCGTGGTGTACGGCGCAACGTACTGCTTTCCGGCCAGGTCGCGGCGTGAAGACTCAGCGCACCTCGCAGTCGACAGCGGCCGGCTTGGGTGCGGTGCCGCCGGAGGTGCTCGGACCCGTGGCGACGTTGAACGCCGGGGGCGGCGTGAACTGTATGCCCGGGTTCGTCGGCACGATCACGGGCGGTTGCTTGAACGAGGGCGTGAAGCCGAACTGCCCCGCGCTGAAGTTGCTCGAACCGGCCGGGTTGGTGACATGGATCAAGCCGTCGAGCACCTGCACGTACAGCCCGGGCGCCGGCGCGCCGGTCGGCGCCGGTGGCACCGGCCCCTGGGCGAAAGCGGGCGTCGAGAACGTGGCCACCAGGGTGAGCAGGGTGAGGAAGAAATTGTTCATGGGTGTCTCGCGAAATGGGCTGTTCAGGGCTGCTGCAGGGAAACGACCATGCTGGCGTTGCCCTTGAGCGCGCCCATCGGCGTGTTGATCACGGTGGCGTCCTGGCTGCGCTGGCCCACCACGCCGGCGATGCTGCGAAAACCGCCCTGCGCCAGGCCGAGCTCGATGCCGTCGCGCTGCGGCTGCGCGGCGTCGTAGCTGTAGCGCGTGACCACCAGCATCGACTGCGGCTGCAGGATCAGCTCGGCGCCGTCGCTGAACTTCAGCTGCGCATAGGCGCGGCTCTCGGTGGTGAGCGTGTCGCCCTGGCGGATCTGCGAATCGACAGCCAGCAGCCGGGTGACGCCTTCGGCGCTGCGCACGACCAGCACGCCCGACAGGTCGGTGACGGTGCCGACGACCTGGGCGTGGGCGGCCGTGGCCATGGCGAGCGAGGCGGCAAAGGCCAGCAGGCCGGCGAGGGGTTGGAGCAATTTCATGGTTCTGTGGCGCCTCAATTGCAATACATCTTCTTGACGGGCTCGGCCTTGCTGTCCCCCTTCGCCGACGGTTCGGCCGAATCAAGCTTGGTGTCGGTTTTCTTGTCGGGGGTGGACGCGGTCTGCGTATTCGGCAGCGACGCAAGGACGACGTTCGTCGCCTCCTGCACCGGCTTGACCGGCTCCGACGCCGTGGGCGGCGACAGCGCAATGCACTGCGCCAAGCTGGGCGCGACGGTGCAGATGTCGGCAGAAGCCGCAGTCGCCACGGTCGCGGCAACAGGGCACCCCGCCATCGACGGACTCACCGCGCAGATGGCGGCGCTCGGCAGCCTTGCCGAGCAACCGGCGAGCGCCCGGTTCGCCACGCACTGCGCCAACGTGGGCAGCACCGCCGAGCAGCCTGGCAGCTCGGCGTTCGAGGTGCACGCGGCCACCGACGGCGTGGTGGCGGACACCACGCGCGCCACGGTGCTGTCGCCCGTGGGATAGCCGAGGGCCAAGGTGGCCGTGCCGCTGTCCGACGCCAGGGCAGGGGCATTGACCTGGGCGAAGGTGCCGGCATCGCCCGGGCGGCGCGCCACGATGAAGTTGGCCGCCGCGCCGTCGGCAGGCAGGAAGCCGCCGAGCGCGCCCAGGTTCAGGGTGCCGCCCAGCGTGGCCGAGCCGTCGATGTCCAGCAGGTCGGCGCCGCCGCTGCCCAGCCGGATGTTCAGCACCCCGTTGGCGCCCTGCACGTAGTTGCCCCGAATGGCGAGCGTGCCCAGCGCGCCCGCGGTGCCGGGCGATACGGTGCCGTTGTTGAACAGCGTGGCGTCGCCGCCCAGCGCGATGGCGCCGGTGCCCGAGATGCTGCCGTTGTTGTAGAGGTGGGTGCCGCCGCTGCCCAGCGTGGTGCCTGGCAGCAGCACGATGGCGCCGTTGTTCGGGTTGTCCTGGCCCTGGCGCGCATCGAGCTCGCCCTCTTCGATGCGCAGCGTGCCGCCGGCGAGGTTGCTCAGTGGCGCCGAGGTGCTGCCCACGCCGCTCTTCACCACGGTGCCGCTGTTCAGCAGGCGGCCGTTGGCGGGGTTGCCGAAGATCGGGCCCGAGTCCGAGCCGTCGCTCACCAGTTTGACGGTGGCACCGGCGTCGTTGGTGACCACGCTGGCGGCCACCAGCCGCAGCTGCGAGCCGGGCGCCACGCTCAGCGTGCCGCCCGTGCGGTTGTTGAAGGCGCTGCTGTCGCGAAACTCGAGCATGCCGGGGCCGACGTCGCCGCGCGCGGCCCCCACGGTGCCCACGTTCACGCTGCCCAGGTTGTTCCAGGTGGTTGCGCCGGCCAGCACCCAGTTGGCGTTGTTGGTGATGTTCACCACATTGCGCGTGGTGAACTGGTGGCCGTTGCCGTACAGGAAGGTGAGCGGACCGCCCGACAGCGTCGGCGCCGACGCGCCGATGTCCACGTCGCCCAGCAGGTTGACCGCGCCCTGCCACGTGATGGCGCCGGCGCCCGAGAACACGACGCCGCTGTTCAGCGTGAGTCCGTCGAGCGTGGCGTGCGCGCCGGCCGCCACCTGCACGTTGCCGCCCTGCGTGGTCTGCTGCAGCAGCAGCTCGCCCGCGTCCACGCGGATGGTGCCCGTCGAGCCGTTCGTGATGTTGAAGTAGTTCTGCGCGGTGCCGCTGCTCTTCACGATGGTGCCGTTGTTGACGACGGTGCTGGCCGCCGTCGAGCCCACGAGCACGTTGGCGAAGGTGCCCGAGGTGGTGACGCTGCCGTTGTTCTCGAAGCGGTTGCCCGCCTGGTAGACCACGATGGCGCCGTCGCCGCGCACGTCGACGCTGCCGTTGTTCACCCAGACGGCGCCGCCTTGCAGGTACACTTGGCTGTCGACGACGTTGCCCGTGCCCTGCGTGGTCAGCACGCTGGCGTTGCTGCCGGAGACCGAGAGGCCGTGCATCACCAGCGGGCCGTTGCCGCTGCCGAAGGTGAGCGAGGTGCCCAGGGTGACGTCGTCGGCCCATTCCACGGTGCCGGCGCCGGTGAAGGCGGTGCCCGCGTTGAAGCTGTGGTTGCCCGAGAACGAGGCGCTCGACCCTGTCGCCACGTTGAACGTGCCGCTGTGCGTGCCGCTGTGGTCGAACAGCGCGGTGCCGCCGCCCACCGACACGGTGCCCGCGTTGTTCAGCACGCCCGACAGCGCCGAGCCGGCACGGCCGATCGCCAGCGTGGCGCCCGATGCCACGTTCACCGTGGCGGCGTTGATGGCCGAGCCCGGTGCGTTCAGCGAGGTCGTGCCGCTGGCAATGTCGAGGGTGCCGTTGCCGCTCTGCCCGGTGCGCTCCGAGACGCTCAGCACGCCGCCGTGCAGGTCGAGGTTGGCATCGAGCTTCACCGCATGGTTGGTGCCGGCGTCGTTGGCCTGGTTGCTGTTGAGGTTGAGCGTGAGCGCGCTCGCGGCGCTGGTGATCGGCGCGTTGATGACGATGTTGTTGCTCGCGTTCAGCGTGAGCGCCGAATCCACCGCGCCGGTCTTGGCGATGGCCGCGTTGACGGTGATGTCGCCGGCATCGGGCGTGGCGCTGCCGGTCGTGATGCTCACGTCGGTGCCCGCGTCGAGCTGCGCCGTGATGAGGTCGGCGCCGATGCGCGCGCCGGTCTCGCTCGAGGTGATGGCGTTGCCGCCGGTGGTGCCGCTCGTGCCGCCGCCGGCCACGATCTCGATGCTCACCGGGTCGATGTGCCACTCGCCGCCGCGGCCCACCACCGGCGCATTGACCACGTCGAGCGAACGCTGCCCCGAGGTGTCGACGTAGCCGCCGCGTCCCGCGCTGCCCGTGGCCGACACGCGCCCGTCGATGGCTGCCGCGCCGTCGGCATACAGCACGACGTTGCCGCCGGTGGTGCCGTTGGCGCTGATGTCGGAAGCCGCCGTGGTCTTCAGGTCGCCCGACGCGCGCAGGAACACGCGCCCGCCTTCGCGCACCACGCTGTCGGCGTTGATGCTGCCGCTGTTGCTCACCAGGCCCGCCGCGAGGCCGATGCGCCCCGCCTCGGCCGCGATGCGCCCGAGGTTCTTCACCTCGCCCGCCGTGCCGGTGACGGCCACCGACACGCCCGGCGTGCCGGTGTCCACAAGCTGCACGCTCTGCCCCGCCGCCAGCAGCACCTCGCCGTTCGGGGCGTTCAGCGTGCCGGTGTTGGTGACGCTGGGCGCCACCAGGTAGATGCTGCCGCCGCTGGCGGCGGTGACGGTGCCGGCATTGCGCACTTCGCCTGCGGTGGCGCCGGTGCCGGCCTTGAAGGTCAGGCGGCCGGCAAGGAAGTCGCTGTCGCTCACGTTGAGCGTGCTCGCGATGAAGCTGCCCACGTCGATGCGCGCCCCTGCGCCCACCATGATGCCGGCCGGGTTGATGAGCCACAGCGCGCCGTTGGCCTTGATCTGCCCGTAGATCTGCGACGGATCTCCACCGGTCGTGCGCGCCAGCAGCGCCGACGTGCTGCCGGGCTGGCGGATGTCGACCAGCGCGCCCGCGCCCACATTGAAGGTGGCGAAGTTGACCAGGGCCTGCGGCGTCGCCTGGTTGATGTTGAGCGTGCTGCCGTTCTGCACGAACGAGACATTGCCCGAAGTGACGTTCCAGCCCGTGGGCAGCGCGCCCGGCGCAAGCTGGGCCTGCGCCGGTGTGGCCGCCGCGAGGCACAGGGCCGCGATGGCGAGCGGAAGAAATCGAAGAGCGAGGTGCGAGCGCATGGTTGTGTGTCTGCCGGGTAGATCGTCAGAAAAGTCCGGAGAGGGTCAGAACGCCACCATGGCGCTCAGGTGCGCGCGCCAGTCGCCGCGCTTTTCGGTGAAGGCATTGCCGGCGTCGTTGACGCGCGCGATGTCCAGCCGCAGGTTGAAGTTGCGTCCCCACGCGTAGCGCGCCCCGACGCCCATGCTCGCCACCGTGACGTGGCTCGGCACCAGCGTGCCCGCGGTGCGTTTGTTGGCGCCGTAGCCCGCGTCGTAGAAGGCCAGCAGGCGCAACTGGCCGGGCACGCCCGCCATGCCGTTCGGGCCGCCGAGTTCGGGCGTGTAGAGCTCGGCATTGGCGATGACGCCGCTGTCCGCCGCCACCGCGCGCTCCTGGAAGCCGCGCACCAGCGACAGCCCCGTGAGGCCGAACTGCTCGCTCGCCACCAGCGGCGTGTTCGCGTACTGCGCGCTGCCGTTCAGGCGCAGCTGCCAGTCGTTGGACAGGGCCTTGAACCACGAGGCCGCGCCGTGCAGCACCACGAAGCCGTCGCGCGTGTCGCGGTTGCCGGGCGTGAGGTACGAGTAGCGGTCGATGCGGCCGTCCACGTTCGTGTAGCGCGTGCCGCTCGCGAGGTTGCGCGACACGCCCAGGCTGTAGCCCAGCGTCTCGCCCACGCTCTCGCGCTGGCCGACGTAGGTCAGGCTCAGCGGCGCGGTCACGTACGGCACGCAGGCCGAGATGGGCGGCGTCGGCGGCGCGATGCTCACCTCTTGCCCGCCCACGTCGCAGCGCGAGTCGATGCGCTTGCGGTCGATGCCCAGCACCAGCCGCGCGCTGCTTTCGCCGCTGCGGCCCAGGAAGTGATTGAAGCGCAGGCCGTAGATGTCGCCCTTGCCGGTGAAGCCCAGCACGCCGCCCAGCGTGGGCGAGCTCGCGGGCGAATTGGCGCTGGACTTGCCGTAGACGAAGTCGATGCTGTCGCCCAGGGCATAGAGCGGAATGCGATAGCCGAGCGAGTACAGCTCCAGCCGCATGCCCGAGGGGCTGTCGGGCGAGGTCGTGTACGCCAGCGTGCCGACCTGGTCGCGGCCGAACAGGTTGGCGTGCTGCAGCGCCACGCCGGTGCGCCAGCGGCCGCTGGCGGGCGTACCGGTGTTGTCGAGCGTGGCGATCACGCGCAGCGGGTCGTTGTCGGTCACCGTCACTTTCGCGTCGAGGGTGCCGGGCACGACCCCGTCGCCGAGCGACACGCCGACCTGCTTGGCCGGGTTGTCGTTGGCGAGTTGCACCGCGCCGGAAATGGCGCGCAGGTCGGGCACCCGGCCCGGCTGCAGCGCGGGCAGGCTGGCGCGGATGTTCTCGGCGCTGAAATGCGTGTTGCCGGTGACGGTGACAGCGCCGATCGCGGCCTGCGTCACCTTCAGCGTGACGATGCCGCCCGTGAGCTCCTGCTCGGGCACCGAGACCTTCACCGTGGTGTAGCCGGCCTGGGCATAGGCCTGCTGCAGCGCATCGACCGCGCGCTGGATGTCGCCGTAGGCACGGCCGGTGCCGGCGATGCCGCCGACCAGGCGCTGCACCTCGGCCGGGCCCAGCAGCGTGTCGCCCTCCACCTGGAAGCGCGCGATGTCGAAGCGCTCGCCCTGCGCGTGGGCGGCCGTCCCGCCCAGAACGGCCATGGCCACCGCGGCGGCCACGCCGCATCGAACCCACTGTCTCATCAAGCTTCGGCTCATTTCTTCTTCCAGGGAACACCGGGGCTGGACAAATGAGGCGCAAGGCTGCGATGTCCAGAATCGCTACCAATAGTAATCAGGCGTAAACGAAAGTCTGAATTGCCGGCGAAAGCGGGGCGCAGAATACCCTGTTCTGTTTCAAATTGTTGCCAAACGGCAACGTGAGCGCGCGGGCCAGGTGGCGATTCAGTCGGGTGCCGCGTCCAGTTGCAGCACCAGGTCGCGGCTGGCCTGGTTCATGCCCGTGACGTCCACCGCGCTGCCGTGCTTGCGCAGCCGCTCGACCACCTTCTTCAGCGCGGCCACGGCGGTCACGTCCCAGAAGTGCGCCTGCGACACGTCGATGCGCACCAGCGCGCCGTCGATTTCGCGCACGTCGAAGGCGTCCACCAGCATGTCGGACGAGGCGAAGAACACCTGGCCGGTGACGCGGTAGGCGCGCGTGCCGTCCGCCTCCAACGCCGCGTGCACCTGCAGCAGCCGCGCCACCTTGAAGGTGAAGAACACGCCGCTCAGCATCACGCCGACCGCCACGCCCGTCGCCAGGTTGTCGGTGGCCACGGTGACGGCCACCGTCGCGAGCATCACCGCGCTGGACATCCGCGGGTGCCGCACCAGCGTGCGCAGCGAGCCCCAGTCGAAGGTCGAGGCCGACACCATCACCATGATCGCCACCAGCGCCGCCACCGGCACCTGCGACACCCACGGCTTGAGCAGCACCATCAGGATCAGCAGGAACGCGCCCGCGAACAGCGTCGAGAGGCGCCCACGCCCGCCGTAGCGCACGTTGCTCACGGTCTGGCCGATCATTCCGCAGCCCGCGATGCCGCCGAAGAAGCTGGCCGCCACGTTGGCCACGCCCAGGCCGCTGCACTCGCGGTTCTTCGAGCTGGGGGTGTCTGTGAGTTCGTCGACCACGCTGGCGGTCATCATCGATTCGAGCAGGCCGACCATGGCCATGGCGAAGGCAGGCAGCGCAATGATGCGCAGCGTCTCGAGCGTGAGCGGCACGTCGGGCAGCGCGAAGGCCGGCAGCGCGCCCGGCAGTTGCCCGAGGTCGGCCACCGTCTTCAACGGCAGGCCCAGCCAGTGGCCCGCCAGCGTCACCACCACGATGCACACCAGCGGCGAGGGCACCGCGGTGGTGAGGCGCGGCAGCAGGTAGATGACGGCCAGGCCCAGCCCCACCATGGCCCAGGTCGCGGCGTTGGCGCCGATGAAGTGCGGCATCTGCGCCGCGAAGATCAATATCGCCAGCGCATTGACGAAGCCGGTGCGCACCGACGACGACACGAAGCGCATCAGCACGCCCAGGCGCAGCAGGCCGAACACGATCTGCATCGCACCCGCGAGCACCCCGGCGGCCAGCAGGTACGGCAGGCCGTGCGCATGCACCAGCGGCGCGGCCACCAGGGCCACCGAGCCGGCCGCGGCCGACACCATGGCCGGCCGCCCGCCCGTGAAGGCGATGACGATGCCGATGACGAAGGAGGCGAACAGCCCGACCGCCGGATCGACACCGGCCACGAAAGAGAAGGCGATGACTTCGGGAATGAGCGCGAAGGTGGCGACGGCGCCGGCCATCAGCTCGCGGGGAATGCTGGGGCACCACTCGGTGCGCAGGCGACTGTGGAGGGAGGTCATGAGAAAAAGGAAAGCAGCCCGCATGCCGCCGGCAAGGCGGTGCGGGACTAGGCAGGACGCAGGGGCCGGCATTCGCGGCCCCGCGTGTGTGCGGCGGCGGCCGGGGCCGACGGTGTGTGTGGCGGCGGCCGGGGCCGCCGCGTGTCACTGCACGGTCGTCAAGGAGGCGTCGGCCGCGAGCAGCCAGACTGCCGGCGGCGAATGGGAAAGCGGGGCATCCTCGAGCACATGGGGCGCGATTGTAGGGAGCGGCCTTTTCCGGCGGTCTCTTTCGCCGCCCGCCGGCCTCACACCGAGCGCGTGATCCCGCCGTCCACGCGCAGGTTCTGCCCGGTGATGTAGCCCCCGCCCTCCGACGCCAGGAAGCCGATGACGGCCGCGATCTCGCTGCTCTTGCCGTAGCGCCCCATGGGAATGCGCGCGCGGAACTCGGCCTTCTCGGGCAGGCTGTCGATGAAGCCCGGCAGCACGTTGTTCATGCGCACGTTGTGCGCGGCGTACTTGTCGGCGAACAACTTGGTGAACGCCGCCAGGCCCGCGCGGAACACGCCCGAGGTCGGGAACACCGGGTCGGGCTCGAAGGCCGCGAAGGTCGAGATGTTGATGATGGTGCCGCCGCCCTGCTTCACCATCAGCGGCGCCACGAGCCGCGCGGGGCGCACGGCGCTCAGCAGGTAGACGTCCATGCCGCGGTGCCAGTCTTCGTCGGTGATGTCCAGGATGGGCGCGCGCGGGCCGTGGCCGGCGCTGTTGACCAGCACGTCGACGCGGCCCCATTCGTCGACCACGCGGTCCACGAGGCGCTTCACGTCGTCGTTCGACTGGTTGGAGCCCGTCACGCCGATGCCGCCCAGCTCGGCCGCGAGCGCCTCGCCCTTGCCGGACGACGAAAGAATGGCCACGCGAAAGCCGTCGTCCGCGAGCTTGCGCGCCGCGGCGGCGCCCATGCCGCTGCCGCCGGCGGTGACGATGGCTACCTTTTTCTGTGCTTCAGAAGACATGCAGGGTTCCTTGGTTCATGCGAGAACCGCATTAGGCCAAGGAATGGGCAAGCGTGCCAGCCTGGGGCTCTTTGCCTACTCGCCGATTTCCCAGCGCGGCTTGACGGCGAACGGCTCCGCGCCCTGCAGTTGAAAGCGCGCCAGTTCCTCTTCGCGCTGCGCTTGCGAGATCAGCGAGGGCACCTGCTCGGGCTGGGCACGCGGCCCTGCCTTGAAGGGCCGCGACTCGACCGGCCGGCGGCTCAGGGCCTGCAGCCATGCGGCCGTCTGTGCGTCCATGAACGCTGCGACCGACGCCGCGTCGTCGATGACGCGCGCCGCCATTTCCTCTTCCGACAGATCGTCGTCCTCGAGGTGGCTCAGGTCCGCGAAGCTCTCCAGGAACTTCGCGCAGACGAAGTCCGTGAACGAGCCGTGGTCCGCGCGGCTTTCCTCGGCGTCATGCCACACGAAGGCCACGCCGACCGCTTCCCCCGCGTCACCCGACAGCGGCACCAGGCAGTACGCGTCGCCCCCACCCGATTGCGCGAAGGGCAGGAAGCGCCGGCCGCCCTGCCACTTCGCGTCCAGCCACTCGTCGAGAACGCTGGCAGCCTCTGCGGCGCTCAGCCACTCGAAGTCATACGTGCTGCCCAGCGCCTGCGGTGCGTTCGCAATGAGCTGACGCAGCAACGCCGGCAACGCGATGCCGGTGCGCACCGACAAGTCGTCGAACGTCATCGCGCTCAGGCCGGCGGCAGGGTCGCGCGCATCGACGGGCGCTGGTTGAAGGCATCGAACCACTTCGCGCTGTTCGGCGCATCGGCGCGCCAGTCGACCGTGGGAAAGCGGAAGTCCATGTAGCCCAGCGCGCAGGCGAAGGCGATGGTGCCGATGTCGACGCGCTCGCCGAACGACGGCGCGGCCGTTTCGAGCCATTCCAGGCCGGTGCGCACCTTGGCGAGCTGGCCGTCGGTCCAGTCGGTCCAGCGCAATGCCTCGGGGCGCAGCACGTTCTCGTAGCGCGCGAGCAGGGCTGCGGCGGTCATGCCGTCGGCCAGCGCCAGCTCGGTCAGGCGCGCCCAGCGGTCCGCGCCTTCGGCCGGGAACAGGTGGCCCGACTGCGTGGCGTTCAGGTACTCGCAGATCACGCGGCTGTCGAACAGCACCTGGCCGTCGTCGGTGATGAAGGTCGGCACCTGGCCCAGCGGGTTCTTCGGAATGATGGTGGCGTCGCGCACCACCGGGCCGGCCGCGCTGGGCAGCTTCTCGATGCGATCGGCCATGCCGAGCTCGTGGGCCACGACCATGCATTTGCGCACGAAGGGGGAAGCGGGGGAGAAGAAGATTTGCATGATGAAGTGATGTCTTTCAGGCGCGATGTCGGGCGCAATGCAGGTCGGGTCTCAGGCGTGTTCCGTGGCGCCCCTGGCACCGTGCGCCAGGTGCATCCCGGCGACCCAGCCGAAGGTTAGCGCAGGGCCGAGCGTGATGCCCGGCGCAGGATACTCGCCGCCCATGACCGAGTGCATGTCGTTGCCGGCCACGTACAGGCCGGCGATGGGCGTGCCCTGCGCATCGAGCGCGCGGGCATTGGTGTCGGTGCGAATGCCGAGCGCCGTGCCGATGTCGCCGGGGTAGACCTTCACGCCGTAGAACGGCCCCTGCTGCACCGGCGCGAGGCAGGCGTTGGGCTGGTGGTCGGGGTCGCCGAGGTAGCGGTTGTAGGCGTTGCCGCCCTTGTCGAACGCGGGGTCCTGCCCCTGCGCGGCGAGCGGGTTGTAGCGTGCGACCGTGCGCGCCAGGCCGGCCGGGTCCACCCCCGCCTGCTTCGCCAGGTCTTCCAGCGTGCCGGCGCGGTACAGGTAGCCGGCACGCACCAGGTGCTCGCGCGGGCGGCCGCCTGGCAGCGCAAGACCCAGGCCCCACTTCTCCATGAAGGCGCTGTCGCACACCAGCAGCGCGGGCACGGCCATGGCCTTGTCGTTCGCGCGGTACATGCCGCGCACGAACTCGTGGTACGAGGTCGACTCGTTGACGAAGCGTTCGCCCCGCACATCGACCGCAATCAGCCCGGGCTTGGCGCGGTCCCACACCAAGTGCGGATAGCGCAGCACGCTGCCGTCGGGCCGCGTGAGCATCGACACCGGCGCCCACAGCGCGGGCCCGGTGTGGCCCGTGCCGAGCACGCCGCCCGCCTGCCGCGCCATCGCGATGCCTTCGCCGGCATTGTCTTGCGGCGACATCGAGTACGGCCCGGTCGGCGCCGGATAGTGCTGGCCGCGCATGGCCGCGTTCCATGGAAAACCGCCGGTGGCGATGACCACGCCGCGCCGCGCGTGCACCGTGATCTCCTTGCCGTCGCGCCGCAGGTGCACGCCAGTGACCGCACCGCTCGCATCCTTCTCCAGGCCGAGCGCCGGCGTGTCGAGCCAGAACGGAATGTTCTTTTGCAGCACGCTGTGAAAGAGCCGCGCCGCCAGCGCATTGCCCAGCAGCAGACGCGTGCCGCGGTGGTGGCCGCGCAGCCGGTCGCCGGCGTAGCGCAGCACCATCTTCACGCCGTGCTTCCACGAGGCGAACGAGCGCCACACGCCGAGCAGGTGCTTCACGTCGGTCATGTTCACCATCATTCCGCCGAGCACGCAGAACTCGGGCAGCGGGTCGCGCAGCGTCTTGAAGTGCGCGCCGAGCAACCGGCCGTCGAACTCGATCGGGTCGAGCGAGCGGCCGCCCATCGCGGCGCCTTCGCGGTCGGGGTAGTAGTCGGGCGAGTAGGTGCGCGCGGCGAGCTTCACCTCCGTGCGTTCGCGCAGGTAGCGCAGCGCGAGCGGGCCCGCGTCGAGGAAGGCGTGGCGCAGCTCCTCGTCGCCGGCCGCGCCCACGGTGTTCTGCAGGTAGGTCCAGGCCTTGCCGCGCGTGTCGGGGTGGCCGGCGGCCTCGGCCTGGTCGTTGAGCGGTATCCACACGGCGCCGCCCGAGATGGCGGTGGAGCCGCCGACGCGGCCGGTCTTCTCGACGACCAGCACGTCCAGCCCTTCGAGCTTTGCGGTGAGCGCGGCGCTGAGCCCGCCCGCGCCGCTGCCGATGACGACGACGTCGTACGACGTTTTTTCCGGTGACTTCGCCATCACGATCCCGAGCCTCCGAGCGACTTGCCGCCGTCGACGAACAGCACCTGCCCGGTGACGAAGCAGGTCGCGGGCGAGGCGAAGAACACCACGGCGTTGGCGATGTCTTCCGGCGTGCCGGCCGCGCCCGTGGGCTGCAGCGCCAGCTGCGCGGCGAGCCGCTCGGGCGACAGCGCGCGCAGCAGCGGCGTGTCGATGAGCCCGGGCGCGATGGCGTTGACCATGATGCCGCGCGCCGCCAGTTCCATCGCGCTGGCGCGCGTGTAGCCCACCAGCGCGGCCTTCGAGGCCACGTAGTGCGCGTGGTTCTTCGCGCCCAGGTAGGCGCGCGACGCGATGTTGACGATGCGCGCACCGTGGGTCATCTTGCGCGCGGCCTCCTGCGTGAGCGTGGCCACGGCCAGCAGGTTCACTTCGTACATGCGGCGGAAGTCGGCCGAGGTCACGTCCAGGAAGGCGCGCTCGTCGAAGATGCCCGCGTTGTTGACCAGCGCGGTGAGCGGCGGCAGTTGCTGCACCATCGCGCGCACGGCCGCCTCGTCGGTGAGGTCGATGGCGCGGCACGCCACGTCGAGGCCGGCGGCGCGCAGCGCCTGCGTCTCGCGTTCGGCGAGTTCGCCGTTGTAGTCGGCCATCACCACGCGCCAGCCGTCGCGCGCCATGCGCTCGACGATGGCGCGGCCCATGCCGCTGGCGCCGCCAGTGACCAGGACCAGGCGTTTGTCTTCACTGCTGTTGTTCATTTGTTGTTCCAGGGTGTGGCGGTCTTCAGACCGCCAGGTAGCCGCCGTCGACCGGCAGCACCACGCCATTGACGTAGCTCGCCATCGAGGAGGCAAGAAAGACGACCGGCCCGGCAATCTCGTCGGCCTCGCCGTGGCGCTTGATGGGCACGCGGCTCATGTACCAGTCGGTGCCGTGCTCGGTCTCGCGCTGGCCGGCGGTCATGTCGGTGACCATGAGGCCCGGCGCCACCGCGTTCACGCGCACGCCATATGGGGCGAGGTCGCGCGCCAGCACCTGCGTGAGCGATCGCACGCCGCCCTTGGCCACCACGTAGCCGGCCGACGAGATGCCCGCGCCGAAGGCCACGATGGACGACAGGTTGACGATGTTGCCGTGCGTGCGCTTGAGCGCGGGCACGAAAGACTGCGTCACGTTGAACACGCCCTGCAGGTTGACCGACATCACGCGGTCCCAGGCCTCCCGCGCGCCGGGCTCGTCGAACTTCGAGCGCGCGGAGATGCCGGCGTTGTTCACCAGGACGTCGATGTCGCCGTGCGAGGCCGCCACGCGCGCGGCGAGCGCATCGACCGCCGCCGCGTCGCTCACGTCGACGCTTTCCGCGTCGGCGCGGCCACCGGCTTCGCGGATCGATGCGGCCACCTGCTGCGCCACGTCGAGGTCGCGGTCCACCACCAGCACGTGCGCGCCTTCGGCCGCCATGCGGCGCGCAATGGCCTCGCCCAGGCCGCGCGCGGCGCCGGTGACGAGCGAGAGTTTGTCTTCGAGAAGCATGAACTTTCCTTCGGAGGGGTCGGCGTCAGACGCCGAGGTAGGCGCGGCGCACCGCTTCGTCATTGGCGAGCTGCGCGGCTGGCCCGTGCAGCGAGATCTCGCCGTTCTCCAGGATGTAGCCGTAGCTGGCCACCGCCAGCGCGAGCTGCACGTTCTGCTCGACCAGCAGGATGGTGAGCCTCTGCTCGCGGTGCAGCCGCTCGATGATCTCGAACATCTGCTCCACCAGCAGCGGCGACAGGCCCATCGACGGTTCGTCGAACAGCATCACGCGCGGGCGCGCCATCACCGCGCGGCCGATGGCCAGCATCTGCTGCTCGCCGCCCGAGAGCGTGGCGGCCATCTGGTGCTGGCGCTCCTTCAGGCGCGGGAACATGGCGTACACCGCCTCGAGGTCGTTGCGGATGCCGGCGCGGTCGCGCCGCAGGTAGGCGCCCAGGTCGAGGTTCTCGCGCACGCTCATGTCGCGAAACACCTGGCGGCCTTCGGGCACCTGCACGATGCCGCGCGCGACGAGCGCATCGGAGCCGAGCCGGTCGATGCGCTCGCCGTCCAGCCGCACCTCGCCCTCGGTGCAGTCCACCAGGTTGGAGATGCAGTTCAGCGTGGTGGTCTTGCCCGCGCCGTTGCTGCCGAGCAGCGCGACGATCTCGCCCTCGGGCACGTCCACCGACACGTTGCACAGCGCCTGGATGCGGCCGTACGCGGCCGAGATGGCGCGCAGGGACAACAGGGCTTCAGCCATGCGCGGCCTCCTTTGCTTTTCCCTTGCCGAGGTAGGCCTCGATGACGCGCGCATTGCTGCCGATTTCCGCGGGCGTGCCCTCGGCGATCTTCTCGCCGAAGGCCATCACGGTGATGCGGTCCGAGATGGACATCACCAGCTGCATCACGTGCTCCACCAGCAGCACGGTGATGCCGTCGCGTGCCACCAGCTCCTTGAGCAGCCGGTCGAGGCTTTCGATCTCGCGGTTGCGCAGGCCTGCGGCCGGCTCGTCGAGCAGCAGCAGCTTCGGCTTGATGGCCAGCGCGCGCGCCAACTCCAGCAGCTTCTGGCGGCCGAAGTCGAGGTCGCGCGCCGGCTGGTGGCGCTCGCCGGCCAGGCCCACGCGCTCCAGCAGGTGCATGGCGAAGTCTTCGGTCTCGCGGTCGGGGCGGCGCAGCAGCCGGCCGAGCGTGTTCGCGCCGCGGGCGTGCGTGCCGAGCAGCACGTTCTCCAGCACCGAGAGTTCGGCGAACAGCTCCAGGTTCTGGAAGGTGCGCGCGATGCCCAGCGAGGCCATGCGGTGCGGCGACACGCGCGTGAGCTCGCGGCCCTCGAAAGTGACGCTGCCGCTGCTCGGCGTGTAGAAGCGCGAGATGCAGTTGAAGGTGGTCGACTTGCCCGCGCCGTTCGGCCCGATGAGCGCGTGGATGCGGCCCTGTTCCACCTGGAACGAGAGGCCGTTCACCGCCTTCAGGCCGCCGAACACCACGCTGATGTCGCGCACGTCGAGAAATGCTGTCGTGTTCATTGAATAACCTCCGCGCTGCGCGCTACGGTGCGAGCTTGCTCGGGGCGGCCCAGCGCGGCGCTCATGCGTGCTTCTCCGTTGCATTCACGGAGGTCGCGCGCTGCGACTTGCGGCGCGCCACGAACAGCGAGGCCATGCCCTTGGGCAGGAACATCATGAAGAGCATGAGGATGCCGCCGTAGATGATTTCCTGGTACGACGGGGCCTGGCGCAGCAGCTCCGACGCCAGGCCGAACACGATGGCGCCCGCCACCGCGCCGCGCACCGAGCCCAGGCCGCCCACCACCACCATCGTGAGGATCAGGATGGTGGTCTGGAAGCCCAGGCTCTCGGGGTGGATGAACGAGGTGAACAGCGTGTACATGCCGCCCGCCACGCCCGCGAAGGCCGCCGACAGCACGAAGGCCGTGACCTTCACCGCGCGGGTGTTCACGCCCATGGCCACGGCCGCCACGTCGCTCTCGCGCACCGCGCGGAACGACGAGCCCAGCCGCGAGCGCGCCAGCGCGACGGTGAGCCACAGCATCAGCGCCGCGATGGCCACCACGAAGGGGTAGGCCTGCAGGTCGTTCATGAGCTGGTAGCCGCCGAGCGAGGCCGGCTTCATCTGCAAGCCGTTGGAGCCGTTGGTCACGGACTCCCAGTTCAGGAACACCCATTGCATCGCCTCGCCGAAGGCGAAGGTGGCCAGCGCCAGGTAGATGTCGCGCATGCGCAGCGCCAGCAGCCCGATGACCCAGCCCAGCGCCGCCGACAGCACCGCACCCGCGAGGATCGACACGAAGAAAGGCGGCTGCCACTGGTTGTTGATGAGCCCGGCCGTGTAGATGCCGATGCCGAAGAAGGCCGCGTGCGACAGCGCGAACTGGCCCGTCTCGCCGATGACCAGGTGCATGCCCAGCGCCAGCACCGAGAACACCATCAGCAGGTTGACCACGTACAGCACGTAGCCGCTGGTGGTGAAGGGCAGCACCGCGAGCACCACGGCCATGCAGAGCAGCACGCCGCGGTCCCACCACGAGGACGAAACTGTGGACGCGCTCATACCTTCTTCACCTGCGGCTTGCCGCCCAGCAGCCCTTGCGGACGCACCAGCAGCACCACCATGATCGCCACGAAGGGCGCCACCACGATGGCATTGGACGAAATGAAAAGCCCCACCAGGTTCTCGACGATGCCGATGATGAAACCGCCGACCACCGCGCCCGGCAGGCTGGTGAAGCCGCCGACGATGGCCGCCGCATAGGCCAGGATGGCGATGTGGCCGATGTCGGGCGTGATGAGGATCTTCGGCGTGATCAGCAGCGCCGAGATGGCCGAGATGACGCCCGTGAGCGCCCAGATCTTCATGCGGATGCTGCCCAGCTTCACGCCCACGATCTGCGCGCCGCGCGGGTTCATGCCCACCGCGCGCATGGCCTGGCCGGTGCGGGTGCGCGTGAACATCAGGTACAGCAGCACCATCACCACCACGGCCGAGCCGAAGATGGCCAGGTCGAGCAGCGTGAGCGAGGCCTGCCCGATCATGACCGGGTCCTGCGGCACCAGCGAGGGCAGCGAGCGCGGCGTGTCGCCCAGGCCGGTCTTGCGCACCAGGCCCTTGAGCAGGTACGCGAAGCCGAGGGTGGCAATGACGAGCTGCACGCCCACGCCGCGCGAGGCGGTCACGCGCTGCATCACCACGCGCTGGAACGCCGCGGCGAGCAAGGCGGTGACCACGATGCTCGCGAGCACCGCGGCCCAGTAGGGCCAGCCCCACACCACCAGCGGGAACAGCGCGGCGTAGCCGCCGGCCATGAAGATTTCGCCCTGCGAGAAGTTTGGCACGTCGGTGGTCTTGAAGACCATGACGATCGCCACCGCGAGCAGCGCGTAGACGCTGCCGGTCACGATGCCGGACAGCACGCCCTGCTGCAGGAAAAGCCAGATGTCGGAGAGGCTCATGGGTTCGCCGCCGCCCTCAGGGCTTGTACTTCCACACGCTCTTGTAGCTGCCGGGCACCAGCGCCATGTTGCTGCCGTCGAACTTGATGTAGATGGCCGCCTCCTGCGCGGCACGGTCGTCGGGGCCGAACTCGATCGGACCGGCCATCACGCCGGAGTCGAACTTCATGGTCGACAGCGCGGTGAGCACCTTCTCGCGCGTGGGGTTCGGGCCGGCCGCCTTCAGGGCGTTGACCACCGCCATCGCGGGCGGGATGCCGTAAGGCATGTAGGCCTGCGGATGGCCGGGCTTGGACGCCAGGTCGGGGTAGGCGGCCTTGTACATGTCGTACACCCACTTCAGCTTGGGACCGCCGGGCACGTCGGCCAGCACTTCCTGGATGTAGACGTTCTTGAACGCGTCCTTGTTGCCCACGTTCTCCACCAGCTGCTTCAGGTCGGCGGTGGAGTTCACGGCCAGCACGATGGGCTTGTTGAAGCCGAGCTCGAAGGCGCGCTTGACGATCAGGCTCACGGGCCGCGCATAGGTGGTGAGCAGCAGCACGTCGGGGTTGGCGGCCTTGATCTTCAGCATGGGCGCGGTGACGTCGGTGATGTTCGGGTTGACCGACTGCACCTGCAGGTCGACGCCGCCGAGCGCCTTGGCCTGTGCCTGGGCCGACTCGAGGTTCCAGCCGCCGTAGGCGTCGTCGTGGTTGATGTAGCCGATCTTCTTCGCCTTGAGCTGCTCGCTCGCGAACTGCACCATCGAGCCGCCCACGGCGTGCTGCGAGATGGAGAACGCGCCGTAGATGTACTTGGAGGGCGGATACAGCGCGCCGTCGCCCGAGGCGTTGAGCATCACGAGCGGAATCTTCGCGCGCTCCACGTACTCGCGCGCGCCCACCACGGCGGCCGAGCAGGAACCGCCGTTGAGCAGGAACACCTGGTCCTGCTCGGTGAGCTTCTTCACCGCGGCCAGCAGGTCGTTGGCGTTGCAGCGGTCGTCTTCCACCACCAGCTCGATCTTGCGGCCGTTCACGCCGCCTTCCTTGTTGATCTTGTCGTAGTACATCTTCGCGGCGTTGATCACGTCGAAGCCGTAGTTCATCGACGCGCCCGACATCGGCGAGAACATGCCGATCTTGATGGTCTTGTCGGTGAGGCCGGGTTCGGCCTGCGCGGCGGCGCCGCCCGCGAAGGCGCACAGCGCGAGGGGCGCCAGGGCCGAAATCAGGAAGTTCTTTTTCATGGGCTGTCTCCGTTGGAATGAGTGTGTGAAAGAAAACCCGCGCGCCTACTGCATGCGGTAGCCGCCGTTGACGTCGATCACGTTGCCGGTGATGTACGCCGCCTGCTCCGAGGCCAGGTAGTCGACCGCGCCCGCCACGTCGTCCACCGTGCCGATGCGGCCGAGCGGAATGTTGGCGGCCGCGGCCGTGAGCGCGCCGCTGCTCTGCACGGTGCCGCGCAGCATGTCGGTGTCGATCAGGCCGGGGGCCACCGAATTGCAGGTGACGCCCAGGTGCGCCGATTCGCGCGCCATGGCCTTGGTGAGGCCGAGCACCGCCGACTTGGCGCCGATGTAGGTCGCGCTCGCGCGGTAGCCGCCGAGCTGCGCCGCCACCGAGCCGAAGGTGACGATGCGCCCGTGCGCCACGGGCGCCGCCTCGCGGCGGCGCAGGTAGGCGCGCCCGCACAGGAACACGCTGCGCGCGTTGACGGCGAAGGTGCGCTCCCAGTTCTCCAGCGTGGTGTCCTTGATGGGCGAGCGCTCGCCGCCGGGCTGCAGCAGCACGCCGGCCACGCAGATGAGCGCGGCGACCGGGCCGAGCCTGGCCTCGATGTCGTCGAACGCGGCTTCGACCGCGGCCTCTTCGCTCACGTCGAACTGGCGGAAGTGGTGGCCCTCGCCCAGCGACTGCGCCACGGCGCGCGCGTTGTCGCCGTCGATGTCGGCCACGACGATGCGGTAGCCGCTGGCCGCGAGCCGGCGGCACACGGCCTCGCCGATGCCGCGGCCGCCGCCGGTCACGAGGGCCAGCCGGCCGTGGGGTTGTGCATGATGGTCCGCCATGGGCTTCAAGGTCTCCGGGCCGCCTGCGGGGCGGCTTGAAAGTTGATCGAGGGTCGCATTGTGTATACATGAACACATCCATGCGCCCTCGTTTTCCCTAATAACGCCAACTATCGTCCCAATTTACGGGCATCATGTATACCTGACATGGACACACTCTCCCAACAAGTCACCGAGACATTGCGCACCTGGATCCTTCACGGACGGCTCGCGCCGGGCATGCGCGTGGAAGAAGTGCCGATCGCGGAAAGCCTCAAGGTGTCGCGCACGCCGGTGCGCGCCGCGCTGGCCGCGCTGGCGATGGAAGGGCTGATCGACCACCAGCCGAAGAAGGGCTACCTGGTGCGCTCGTTCGCGCTGGAGGACATCCTGGCGGCCTACGAGGTGCGCTCGGTGCTGGAGGGGCTGGCCTGCCGGCGCTTCGCCGCACTGGGGGTGGACGACGCCACCGCCGCGCTGCTGCGCGAGTGCCTGCGCGAGGGCGACGAGATCCTGGCGAAGGGCCGGTTGCTGCTGGACGACCTGGCGCCCTACCAGCAGATGAACGTGAAACTGCACAACACGCTGATGCACGGCGCGCGCAACCCGTGGGTGATGCGCTTCGGCGCGCAGGCGCAGGCGGTGCCGTTCGCGTCGGACCGGATCATGCTGTGGAACGACCACGGCGTGATCCTGCGTTCGCACGACGACCACCACCGCATCGTGCAGGCCGTGATTTCAGGCGATGCCGCACGTGCCGAGCAGCTGATGCGCGAGCACGTGTACTACGCGGGCATCCTGCTGCGGGACAACTACCAGCGGCTGCTGGACGAACGCAGCCGTGAAGGGCTGCCGCCCACGCTCATGACCGAACCTGCCGAGCCGCCGGCTTCCTGATGCGCAGCATGCCCTCTTGCGCGGCCGAGGCCACCAGCCGGCCGTCGCGCGCATAGAGGCTGCCGCGGCACAGGCCGCGCGCGCCGCCCGCGCTGGGCGAGTCGAGCACGTACAGCAGCCAGTCGTCCATGCGGAAATCGCGGTGGAACCACATGGCATGGTCGAGGCTGGCGGGGCGCACCTGGCCGCTCATGAAGCTCAGGCCGTGCGGCAGCATGGCGGCGCGCAGCAGGCCGTGGTCGGACGCATAGGCCAGCAGCGCGCGGTGCACCATCGGGTCGTCGGGCAGCGGCGCGACCGCGCGCATCCAGATGGCGCTTTGGGCCGAGGTCGGGCGCACCTCGGGTGCGATCAGGTCTTCGGGGTCGACGCGGCGGTACTCGATGCCGTGCGGCTGCGTCGCCTTGGCGCGCCAGGGCTCGGGCAGCCGGTCGCCCAGGGCGATGCGCTGGTCGAGCTCGCTGACCAGGCCTTCGGGGCCGGCCACTTCGGGCATGTCGAACTGGTGGTCGACGCCGTCGTCCACGGTCTGGAACGAAGCCGACATCTCGAAGATGATGCGCTCCTGCTGGCGCGCCACCACGTGGCGGGTGGTGAAGCTGCGGCCGTCGCGCACGCGGTCGACGCTGTATTCGATGGGCGCATGCTCGCCCGGCAGCAGGAAGTAGGCGTGCATCGAGTGCACCGGGCGGTCGGCGCCGACCGTGAGGCTGGCGGCCATCAGCGACTGGCCGAGCACCTGGCCGCCGAACACGGCGGGGGTGCCGATGTCCTCGCTCTGCGCCAGGAAGCGGTCGCCGCCCAGGGGCTCGAGCTGCATGAGCGAGACGAGTTCGTTGACGAGGCGGGCGGCGGTGGCGGGGTCGATGATCATCGGGAAGGAGCAGTCAGGGGCTGGCAAAAAGGCAAGCTCCGACCATAGCAAAGGCCGGGCCCGCAAGCTGTCGCGGCCCGGTCAGCACGCATTGCCGGCGCGGCTACCGGTACAGGCAAAAGCCCATGACGCGGGCGCTGCAGGTGAAATCGGTGCCGCCCTGAACCACGCGCACGGGCACGCCGCCCAGCAGCATCGAGCCGTCGTCGGCGTACACCAGCGGCGTGGGCGCGGCCTTGGTGAAGGCGCCGCTGAGCGTTTCCTGCTCGACGTAGGCGAGGTACTGGCGCCTGGAAAAGTCGACCTTGTCGGCCGACTTCAGCGGCGCCGCTTCGTAGCGCTTGCCGTAGACGGTGCCGAAGTAGCGCAGCGCCGGCCCGGTGCGGTCGCCGTATTTCACGTCCGCCTTCGCAAAACCGGTCTGGACCAGGAAGCTGCGGTCTTCGGGCGTCAGGTCGGCGTCGAACGCCATCAGCACGTACTGGCCTTCGAAGCTCTGGTTGCGCGCCACCTTGAACTCGCCGATCACGGCGGGCACGACCTTCGCGCGCCCGTCCCAGCGCAGCAGCGCCGCCACGGACGGGTCGCCGTCGAACACGTAGTGGTACTTCTCGCCGGCGATGGCGACCTTGCGGCCGTCCTTGGCCGCCACGAAGCTCAGGATGCGGTCCTTGCCATGGACCGGGTCGCCTTCGGGGGTGCTGGCGCAGCCCATCTGCAACAGGCCGAGGGTGGCGCAGGACAGCGCCAGGAGAATGCGACGCGCGGTGGTCGGCAACGACAGGAAGTGCACTTTTCGTCCGGGGTTCGAGTTCATCAAGCCCCGGACTCTAGCGTCATCCCGCCGTGTTCGCCGCGCTCAGCGGTCGAGGTCGGCGCCGTCGGCGAGCAGCTTCTTCTGCAGCGCCGCCACGTCGACCGCGGCAAAGGCCGCGCTGCCCAGCGACGCCGCCGCCGTGCCCGCGGCCTGCCCCATGACGAAGCAGCCGCCGCTCGCACGCGCGGCCGACTGGCCTTCGTGCGTCATCGACGCGCAGCGCCCGGCCACCAGCAGGTTGTCGAGCGCCTGCGGCACCAGCATGCGCCACGGCAGGTGGTTGTAGGCGTTGTCTTCGTCGCGCGGGAAGGCCCATTCGATGCGGCCGTCGGCATGCATCTCCATCGGCCAGGCGTTCAGGCCGATGTTGTCGTCGAACTTCACCGAACCCAGGATGTCCTCGCGCTGCAGCGCATACAGCCCCTGGATGCGCCGCGTCTCGCGAATGCCCACCTGCGGCGCGATCTCCACGATGGCCGACTGCGCGAAGCCCGGCACCTCGGCCTTCAGGAACCTGAAGTACTCGGTGATCTGGCGGCGGCCCTCAAGCTCGCCGTCGGTGAGCTCCTGCGCGTCCACGCCGTTCATCGCGCGGCCCTGGGCGTTGCGGATCTGCGTGACGTTGGCGCGCCACTCGCGCGGGTCCTTGTTGGGCCGCAGGATGGCGCCTTCGCGCGGAAACTTGTAGACGCCCGGCTTTTGCGCCTCGGCGCGCGCCATGAAGTCGTTGATGGCCTTGAACTCGCCCACCGCCTCGAGCGCGGCCGGCGCGTCGACCTGGCCGATGCGGAACATGGTGGTCGGGAACAGCCCGCTGCCGTGGCCGTCGCCCACCTCGAAGGGCACGCCCGCGAAGGCGGCCACGTCGGCGTCGCCGCTGGCGTCGATGAAGGCGTTGGCGCGGAGGGCCTGGCGGCCCGACTTGGTCTCCACCACCAGCGCCGCGATGCGGCTGCCGTCGCGGATCACCGCGGCCGCATACGCATGGAACAGCAGCTTCACGCCCGCCGCTTCGAGCAACTGGTCGGCCGCGAGCTTGTACGCCGAGGTGTCGTACGAGCGCACGCAGATGCGCCCGCCCATGCCGTTCTGCGGATCGTTCATGCCGTTGAGCGCGGCGATGCGCTCGATCAGCTGGTCGACCACGCCGTGCACCAGCTGCGTCATCTCGCCCCTGCGCTTGCCGTACAGGCCCGCGAAATTGGTGACACCGCCCGCGGTGCCCATGCCGCCGAGGAAGCCGTAGCGCTCCACCAGCAGCGTGCTGGCGCCGTGGCGCGCCGCGCTCACGGCAGCGGCGATGCCGGCGGGGCCGCCGCCGACCACGACCACGTCGTACTCGCCGAACACCGGCAGTTCGCGCGCCGGTTCGTGCAATGTCTGGGTGCTCATCACTGCAACTTGATGCCGCGGGCCGAGATGATCTTGCTCATGATGGCCGCCTCTTCGGTCACGCGCGTGCGCATGCCGTCCGGCGAGGTGCCCACCGCCTGCCAGCCTTGCTCGAAGAGCTTGCGGCGCACGTCCGGGTCCTTCATGACGACTTCGAGTTCGCGGCTGATGCGCGCCTGTGCGGCCTTCGACAGGTTGGCCGGGCCCAGCAGCGCCACCCACACCTCGAGGTTGAAGTCCTTCACGCCGGCGTCGGCCAGCGGCGCAATCTCCGGCACCAGCGCGCTGCGCCCGCCGGTCAGGCCGATGGCCTTGAGCTTGCCGGCCCGGATCTGCGGCATGGCCACGCCCGGGGGAATCAGGCCCATCTGCACCTGGTCGCCCAGCATGGCGGTGATGACCTGCGGGTTGCCCTGGTAGGGCACGTGCTCGGGCTTGAAGCCGGGCACGCGCGTCTTGAGCAGTTCCATGCCCAGGTGGCCCACCGAGCCGATGCCCACCGAGCCGTAGTTCCACTTGTCGCCGGCCTTGCGGCCCGCGTCGAAGAAGGCGGTGCCCGAGGGCAGGTTGTTCTGCGCCACCAGCACCAGCGGCGCGGTCGCGATCAGCGACAGGTAGGTGAAGTCCTTGACCGGGTCGTACGGCAGCTTGGCGTACAGCATCTTCGACGACGTGAGGTTGCCGTTGATGACGATGCCCAGCGTGTGGTCGTCGGTGGCCTTGGCCACCTGGTCGGCCGCGATGTTGCCCGAGGCGCCGGCCTTGTTGTCCACCACGATCGGCTGGCCCAGCGCCTTGGACAGCGGCTCGGCGATGGTGCGCGCCGCGATGTCGGGCGTGGAGCCGCCCGGGAAGCCCACCAGCAGGCGGATCGGCTTGGACGGCCAGGCGGCGTTCTGCGCGCTGGCTGTCAGCGGCAACGCGGCGGCGGCGGCCAGGCCGCAGGCAATCAGGAGGGCTCTCTTGGTGGCGTGCATGGAAATGTGAAGAATTGTCAAAAAAAACAAAGAGGGCCAGCTTAACTGCCGAGCGGAAGGCTGGGCAAGGCGCGGCCCGCGCTATTCGAGGCTGATGTTGCCCCTGCGCACCAGCTCGCCGTACACCTTCGACTTGGCCTCGGCATTGCGCTCGATCTCCTCGGGCGACCACGCCAGCGGCTCGAAGGCGAAGGTGTCGAAGCGGGCGCGAATTTCGGGGTCGGCGATGACCTTGGCCACGTCGGCGTTGATCTTCGCCTTGACGGCCGCCGGCACGCCCTTGGGCGCGAGCAGCGACACGAACGAATTCACCTCCAGCGAGGCCGGGCCACCGGCCTCGGCCAT
This sequence comes from Variovorax sp. AC103, assembly GCF_979254005.1. NCBI lineage: Bacteria > Pseudomonadati > Pseudomonadota > Betaproteobacteria > Burkholderiales > Comamonadaceae > Variovorax > Variovorax sp. AC103. The sequence goes on from NZ_CEEDFC010000003.1 coordinate 50,070, forward strand.
GGTGGGCACGTCGGGCATCTGCGGAATGCGCCTGGCCGCGGCCACCGCGATGTAACGCAGCTTGCCGGCCTTGTAGATGCCCTGGCTCGACGGAATGCTGGCGAAGGCCCATGGCACCTCGCCGGCGCCCACGTTGGCATACAGCTGCGACACCTCGCGGTAGGGCGCGTGGCGCATGCGGATGCCGGTGAGCGCCTCGAGCTGCTGGGCGCCCAGGTGGCCCGGGCTGCCGACACCCCACGAGCCGTAGACCACGGCGTCGGGGTCGGCCTTGGCCGCGGCGATCAGGTCGCCCATGGTCTTCCACTTCGAGTCGCTGCCCACGGCCACGAAGAAGGGCGTGCGAAACAGCGAGGCCACCGGGTCGAAGTGCTGCAGCGTCACGAAGTTCTTCGACTTGTACAGGTGCGGCAGCGCGGCGATGTGCTCGCTGTCGAGCTGCAGCAGCGTGTAGCCGTCGGGCGCGGCGCGCCGGGCCTGGTCGATGGCGATGAAGCCGCCGCCGCCGGGCTTGTTGTCGATCAGCACGCGCTGGTTCCACAGGCGCGAGAGCTTGTCGGAGACCAGGCGCAGCACCGCGTCGGGGCCGCTGCCTGCCGCGAACGGGGTGACCAGGGTCACGGGCTTGTTGGGATAGTCGCCGGCCTGGGCCAGCGCCCCGGTGGCCGCCGTCAAGGCAAGAACGCCTGCCAGCAGTGCGCGCGAGAAATTCATGTCTTTGTCTCCTGGGCGTGACCTTGGTGGCCGCCTCGATGGTTGTGGATGATGAAAGAAACAGGTGTCAGTGCGGCGAAAGCGCGGCGGCCGCCTCGGTCCTTGCCGAAGCCGGCGCGTGCAGTGCCTCGGGTGCATCGTCCAGGCACTGCTCGGGCCGCCAGGCGTAGAGCCACTCGACCGCATCGTAGAAGCGTTCCGGCGAGCGGCCGACCCACAGGCTGTTGCGCACCAGCCGCTCCACGCCCTTGGCGTGGTAAAGGCGCCCCATCTCGCGCACCGACAGCACCACGCGCGCGGTGCGGGCGACACGCGCCGCCTCGTACAGCCTGAACGCGGCGGGCATGTCGAAACCGCAGGCCTTCACGGCCTCGCCGAGCGTCACCGCGTCTTCGAGCGCCATGCAGGCGCCCTGCGCGAGGTACTGCATCATGGGATGCGCCGCGTCGCCCAGCAGCGTGGCCGCACCCTCGCTCCAGCGCGCGACCGGGTCGCGGTCGGCGGTGCTCCAGCGGCGCCACGAGGTCGGGCGGTCGAGCAGCTGGCGCGGGCGCGCATGCACGCCCTCGAAGTACGAGAGCACTTCTTCCTTGCTGCCGTCGCTCACGCCCCACACTTCCTTCTCGCGGCTGTGGAAGGTGACGACCAGGTTGTATTGCTCGCCGTGGCGCAGCGGGTAGTGCACCAGGTGGCAGTCGGGGCCGGCCCAGACCACGGGCGCGTTCCAACGCAGGTCGGCGGGCATGTCGGCCGCGGGCACCACGGCGCGGTAGACCACGTGGCCCGACACGCGCGGCGCGTCGCCGATGAGCGCGTGGCGCACCACCGACTTCACGCCGTCGCAGCCGACGATGGCGTCCGCCCTGAAGCGGCGGCCGTCACGGGTGACGGCGGTCACGCCCTGGCCGCCGATGTCGACGGCCTCGACCTGCGCCGAGGTGTGGAAGCGGATCAGCGGATGCTGCTTCACCGCCTCGTGAATGGCGCCGTGCAGGTCGGCGCGGTGGCTCACCGCGTACGGGTTGCGAAAGCGCGCGCGGAAGGCTTCGCCGACCGGCACCGAGGCCACCTCGCCGCAATCGACCGCGTCCATCATCACGAGCCGGTCGGTGAACACCGAGCCCCGGCGCACCGCCTCGCCCACGCCCAGCGCGTCGAGCGCGGCGAAGGCGTTGGGGCCCAGCTGCAGGCCGGCGCCGATCTCGCCGATGGCGGCGCTCTGCTCCAGCAGGTCGACGGCCACGCCGATGCGCGCGAGCGCCAGCGCGGCGGCCATGCCGCCGATGCCGCCGCCGACCAGCAGCACGGTGGGAGGGTTCTTGGGGGCGGATGCGGTCATGGGGCGGCCTGTGCTTTCTCGTGCGGGACTCAGTCGATGCGAACCGTCAGCGACGGCAGGCGCTCGATGCTCACCTTGATCGTCTGGCCGGGCTTGACCGCGCCCACGCCTTCGGGCGTGCCGGTGAAGATCAGGTCGCCGGGCTGCAGCGTGAACAGCGTCGACAGGTTGGCGATGACTTCGTTCACCGACCAGATCAGGTGCGTGATGTCGCTGTTCTGGCGCACCTGGCCGTCGACTTCCAGCGTGATGCTGCCGGCGTTGATCTCGCCCACGTCGGCCAGCGTGCGCAGCGGCGCGATGGGCGCGGAGAAGTCGAAGGCCTTGCCGATTTCCCACGGGCGGCCCTGCTCGCGCATCTTCATCTGCAGGTCGCGGCGCGTCATGTCCAGGCCCACCGCATAGCTGTGGATGTGGCTGGCGGCCTGGTCGATGGCAATGTCCTTGCCGCCCTTGCCGATGGCCACCACCAGCTCGGCTTCGTAGTGGTAGTTGCTGGTCTGCGGCGGGTACGGAATGCGGCCGGTCGCGCCTTCGGCCACGGGCACCACCGACGCGTCGTCGTTGGGCTTGCAGAAGAAGAACGGCGGTTCGCGGTCCGGGTCGAAGCCCATCTCGCGGGCGTGCGCCGCGTAGTTGCGGCCGACGCAGTAGACACGGCGCACGGGGAACAGCTTGTCGGAATCCACGATGGGCAGGCCGACGATGGAGGGGGGTGTGAAGACAAAGGACATGAAGGCTCCTGCCGCACGCGGCGGCACACGGTCAAAACAAGTGGAAGGAAAAAGAGTCGCCGGGCTTCAGGCGTCTTCGAGGAAGGCTTCGCGCAGGATGCCCATGGCCTGCTGCACGGGGCGGTCGGAGAAACTGAAAAGCACGGTGTCTTCGTTCGGAGACAACAGCCGCAGCGGTGCCCAGGACGGCACCACGAAGGTGTCGCGCGGACCGAAGTCGAAGCGCCGGCCGCCGATCTCGGCCGTGCCGTGGCCTTCGACCACGCTGTACACGGCGCCGTCGGTCGCGCGGTGCGTCTTGCCCGCGAAGCCTTGGGGCAGCAGCTGCAGGTTGGTCGAGATGGTCGGCATCGGCGAGCCGCCCGTCAGCGGGTTGATGTAGCGCAGCTTGTGGCCCAGCCAGGCGTCGGGCGCTTCCTGCACCTGCAACTGGGCCAGCGCCTCGCGGCTGCGCGCATAGGGGTAGTTGAAGATCGGCGAGGTGGCCGACGCATGGTCGTGGCGCACCGGCACCATGTTGTGGCCGAAGCGCGCCAGGCTGTGGCCTTCGGGGCGCGACACATGCTGCACCTTGGCGTCGTCGTTCTCGGCGAAGCCGGCGTCGAAGAAGCGCAGCATCGGAATGTCCAGCCCGTCGAGCCACACCACCGGCTCGGTCACGCCTTCGATGCCTTCGTTGCCATGGTCGTGCCAGGCCCACGAGGGCGTGATGATGAAGTCGCCCGGGTACATGGTGGTGCGCTCGCCGCCCACCGTGGTGTACGCGCCCTTGCCGTCGACGATGAAGCGCAGCGCGGACTGCACATGGCGGTGCGAAGGCGCCACCTCGCCCGGCATGATGAGCTGCAGGCCCGCATAGATCGACTGCGTGATCGACGAGTTGCCGGGCAGCGCCGGGTTCTCCAGCACCAGCACGCGGCGCACGGCTTCTTCGGCGGTGATGAGGTCGGCCGATTCCATCAGCAGCGGGCGGATCTCGTCGTAGCGCCACAGGGCGGGCACGCAGGGCGTCTGAGGCTCGCGCGGCACCAGGGCGTGCAGCGATTCCCACAGCGGCGTGAGGTTCAGGGGGCGAATGCGGGCGTAGTAGTCGCTGCGCTCGGCCGCATTGGATGGCGCGGTTTTCATGGGCGTGGGTGTCTCCGTTGCGGGCATTGTTGAGCGGCACCACTATTTCCTCAAGACCGGTGGCCAATACACGGAATTCGAAATTTCGATAATGGTGCCTTTCGCAGTCCTGCGGCACCCGAGGAAACCTGTCCATGTCCAAGCTCGATCTCGAATGGCTCGCCGTGTTCGACGAGGTCTACAAGACCGGCAACGTGTCCAAGGCGGCCGAGCGGCTGGGCATGGCGCAGGCGGCGGCGAGCACCGCGCTGAACAAGCTGCGCGCCCACTTCGACGACCGCCTGTTCACCCGCACCGCGCAGGGCATGCAGCCCACGCCGCATGCCGAGCGCATCTACCCGAACCTGCGCGAGGCGCTGGCCCAGCTGGCGCAGGCCCAGGGCAACCGCAGCAGCTTCGACCCCGCCCAGGCGCAGCGGCGCTTTCGCATCTGCATGACCGACATCAGCGAGGTGGTGCTGCTGCCCGGCCTGCTCGACCACCTGCGCCGCGCGGCGCCGGGCGTGCACATCGAGACCGAGATCATCTCCACGATCAGCGGGCGCCGCCTGCAGGACGGCGAGGTCGACCTGGCCGTGGGCTTCATGCCGCAGCTGGACGCGGGCTTCTACCAGCAGACGCTGTTCATGCAGAACTTCGTGTGCCTGGCGGCGCGCAACCACCCGCGCATCGGCGCGAAGCTCACGCGCAAGCGCTTCGAGGCCGAGGCGCACGCGGTGGTGTCCACGTCGGGCACCGGACATGCCATCGTGGACACGACCATCGCCCGGCTGGGGCTCCAGCGCAACGTGGTGGTGCGGCTGTCGAGCTTCCTGAGCGTGGCGCGCATCGTGGCGCACACCGAGCTGATCGTGGTGGTGCCGCGCATCCTGGGCCAGGTGCTGGTCACGCAGGAACCGGTGAAGCTGCTGGAGCCGCCCTTCGCCCTGCCCGCCTACGCCGTCAAGCAGCACTGGCACGAGCGCTTTCACGCCGACCCGGGCAACGCCTGGCTGCGGCGCACGCTGGCCCAGCTGTTCAGCGGCAGCTGAGCGCGCATGCCGGAGCGACAGGCGGCGTCCTCGGGTATTCGGGCGCTCGCATAATCGCGGCTCCCGAACCCACAGCCCTACGAAAAAGGCGGCCCCCATGTCCTCGATCACCCTGCGGTTCCTCGCAGAACCCAGCACCGTCAACTTCGGCGGCAAGGTCCACGGCGGCACGGTCATGAAGTGGATTGACGAGGCCGGCTACGCCTGCGCGACCAGCTGGGCCAAGCGCTACTGCGTCACCGCCTTCATCGGCAGCATCCGATTTCACCGCCCGATCATGATCGGCGACCTCGTCGAGGTGGAAGCCCGCCTGGCCTACACCGGCACCACCAGCATGAACATCTCGGTCGAGGTGCGCAGCGGCGACATGAAGGGCGGCGTGATGGAAAAGACCACCGAATGCCTGATCGTGTTCGTGTCGGTCGACTCGCACGGCCGGCCGCTGCCGGTCGAGGCCTTCGCGCCGGTAACGCCCGGCGAAATGGCGCTGGCCGAGCGCGCCAAGGCCCACCTGGACGCCAGCCGCGCGGCAGGCGCCACGCCCTGAGGGTGCCCGGCTAGGCGGAAAGCTCTAACGGCGAGGGGCGCGGGCGGCTAGAGTCCTGCGACCCGACCCCTTTCAAGGAATTTCTCGCATGGCCACCTCCGGCAACCACGACGACAGCAGCGACAACAGCAAATCCTCCGACCGCATCAAGGACTCCGCCCAGCAGATCTGGCTGGCCGGGCTCGGCGCCTTCGCCAAGATGCAGCAGGAGGGCAGCAAGGCTTTCGAGGCGCTGGTCAAGGACGGCGCCGGCATGCAGAAGAAGACCCAGCAGGCCGCCGAGGAAACCCTGAGCCAGGCGCAGACCCGCATGGCCGGCTTCGCCAGCGAGTTCGGCACCAAGGCCGCCGGCCAGTGGGGCAAGCTGGAGAACATCTTCGAAGAGCGCGTGGCGCGCGCGCTGGAAAAGCTCGGCACGCCCACGGCCGCCGACATGGCCGCGCTGCAGGCGCGCGTCGACGCGCTCGAGGCGCAACTGAAGAAGCAGCACGGCGGCGCGCCCAAGGAAGCGGCCCCGGCGCGCGCCAGTCGCAGCGCCGCGCGCAAGACGGCGGCCCCCGCCGCCAAGAAGACCACCTTGCGCCGCAGCAAGGCCGGCTGACCCCGCGCAGGCCGAACGCGGCCTGCCCGGATTGCGGCACTGCACCAAAAATCAGTCCCGCGAAACATGTCCTGCGCCATCCATGGCGCGGTGCACATACGCTAGAGTGTCCCCAACAGACCACGAGACAAACGGGGGCACCGACATGGCAAAGAAGGCGCCACGACGCACGGCGCAACGCATCCTCGAAGCCGCATTGGACCTGTTCAACCGCTTCGGGGAGCCGAACGTCTCGACCACCCTGGTGGCGGGCGAACTCAACATCAGCCCGGGCAACCTGTACTACCACTACCCGGCCAAGGAAGAGCTGATCAACAAGCTCTACGACGGCTACGAGGCCGAGCTCAACGAGCTGCTGCACGCCAGCGAAGGCGTGCACGACGTGGAGGATGCATGGTTCTTCATGCACACGCTGTTCGAGCTGATCTGGCGCTACCGCTTCCTGTACCGCGACCTGAACGACCTGCTCAGCAAGAACCGGCACCTGGAAACGCAGTTCCAGCTGGTGCTGAAGCACAAGGCGCGTGCCATTCGCCAGCTGATTGCCGGGCTGAGCCGCGCCGGCCACCTGGAGATCGACGCGCACGAGGTCGACACGCTCGCGCAGAGCATGGTCGTCGTGCTGACCTACTGGCTGAGCTACGAGTACGTGCGCAACCCGCGCGAGGCGCTGGAGCCCTCGCACGCGCATGGCGCGCTGATGCGCGGCGCCCACCACACGCTGCACCAGCTCGCGCCGTACCTCGAGCGGGAGCAGCGGCGGCATCTGCTGACACTCAGCCATGCCTACAACGGCGACGATGCTCCACAGCGCGGCAGCAACGCGACACCTTCTGTCGACATGGCGGTCTAGACACATGCCCCACCCCGACTTCCAACCCCTCTCGCTGATGTCCGCCCATCCGGCTGCCGCGAACGCCGACCCGTGGAAGCCGCTGCCCTGGGCCGACGTGCCGCGCTACGACGCGCGCAGCGTGGCCTCGCACTGGCCGCGCCTGCATGCCGGCCATGAGCTGCCCGTGCCGGACGAGCGCTCGCCGCTGGCCGAGGGCTGGGCCCTGTACCACAGCGGCGAGTTCGAGCGTGCCGCCATGCTGGGCCTGCTTCACGGGGCCGAAGGGATGGCGCTGGCCAACCAGGCCACCGCCATCTACGCCAACTACCTGGAGCCGCGCGAGGCCGTGCGGCTCGCCATGTTCCGCCAGGTGATCGAGCGCGCCGGCGCGCAGGCCGCGGCCGAGCCCGACAACTGCCAGGCGCTGTACTGGCAGGCCTATGCGCTGGGCCGCTACAGCCAGGGCATCAGCGTGGCGCGCGCGCTGGCCCAGGGGCTGGGCAGCAGGCTCAAGGGCACGCTGGAGCGCGTGATCGAGCTGCAGCCCCGGCATGCCGATGCGCACCTGGCGCTGGCGTCGTTCCACGCCGAGGTGATCGACAAGGTGGGTGCGCTGGTCGGGCGCATGACCTATGGCGTGCGGGCGGAAACGTCGATGGCGCTGTTCGAACGCGGGCTCGAGCTGCACCCGCATTCCGCCGCCGGGAAGATGGAGTACGCGCGCGCGCTGCTGATGCTGCACGGCGATTCGCGCATGGGCGAAGCCACCGACCTGTACGAGCAGGCCGCGGCGCTGAAGCCGGCCGACGCGCGCGAACGGTTCGATGTGGAACTGGCGCGTGCGGGCTTGAAAGACTGAGCCGGTACCCATGGGTACCGCGCAATTTAAGATGTGCGTTTCCAGCTTTTCAAACCGACCGACATGTCCGATCTCCATGCCCAGTTCGAAGCCGCACAGGCCAACTCCAAACTGCTCGCCGAGCGCCCCGACAACCCCACGCTGCTGAAGATCTACGGCCTCTTCAAGCAGGCCACCGAAGGCGACAACACCGCCAAGAAACCCAGCTTCAGCGACATCGTGGCCCGCGCCAAGTGGGATGCGTGGACCGCGCAGAAGGGTGCGAGCGCGGACGAGGCCAAGCAGAAATACATCGACCTGATCGAATCCCTGCGGGGCTGATCGGCACCCGCTTCAACCCACGATCCCGCGTTCATGCAGCGCGGCGATCTGCTCGGCGCTCAACCCGATTTCCTTCAGCACCGCATCGGTGTCCGCGCCCAGCGCCGGCGCGTTGTGCCGGTGGCTGGCCGGCGTGAGCGACAGCTTGGGCACGAAGCCGGGCACGGCGAGCGCGCTGCCGTCGGGCATGCGCACCTGCTGCAGCATGCCGCGCGCGGCGTAGTGCGGGTCGGCCGCGATGTCGGCGATGGTGTAGATGCGACCCGCCGGCACGTGCGCCGCGTCGAGCGCGGCCAGCACCTCGTCGACCGTGCGCTGCGCGGCCCAGTCGCCGATGGCGGCGTCCAGCATCTGCACCTGCGCCACCCGCCCCGCGTTGCCCGCGAGCGCCGCGTCGGCCGCGAGATCGGGCCGGCCGATGCATGCCATCAGGCGGCGAAAGATGCTGTCGCCATTGCCCGCGACGATGGCGTAGCCGCCGTCCTTGCAGCGGTAGGCGTTGGTCGGTGCGATGCCCGGCAACGCGCTGCCGGCCGCCTCGCGCACCGCACCGAAGGCGCCGTACTCGGGCAGCAGGCTTTCCATGCAGTTGAAGACCGCCTCGTACAACGCCACGTCGATCACCTGGCCGATGCCCTTCGGGTGGGCGGCGCTCACCGTGGCATGCCGGTGCTGCATGGCCAGCAGCACGCCGATCACGCCATGCAGCGACGCGAGCGTGTCGCCGATCGACACGCCCACGCGCACCGGCACGCGGCCCGGCTCGCCCGTGAGGTGGCGCAGCCCACCCATGGCCTCGGCCACCACGCCGAAGCCGGGCCGGTCGCGGTAGGGGCCGCTCTGGCCGTAGCCGCTGATGCGCAGCATCACGAGCGCGGGGTTGGCCGCCAGCAGCTGGTCGGGGCCCAGGCCCCAGCCTTCCATGGCGCCGGGGCGGAAGTTCTCGATCAGCACGTCGGCCTCGGCCGCCAGTTGCCGCACGATCGCTTGGGCCTCGGCCTCGCGCAGGTCGAGCGCCAGCGAACGCTTGTTGCGCGACTGCACCTGCCACCACACCGAGGTGCCGTCCTTCAGCAGCCGCCAGGTGCGCAGCGGGTCGCCCGCGCCGGGCGGCTCGATCTTGATGACCTCGGCGCCGAAGTCGGCCAGCGTGCGCGCCGCGAAAGGCCCGGCGATGAGCTGCCCGAGCTCGATGACCTTGAGGCCGGCCAGCGGGCCGGCCACGGGTGGAGAAGAGGTTGTCGTCGTCATGGCGCCAGAGTGTGCCGCGTCGCTGGCAAACTGGCCGGATTCCAACCCGGAGCTGCAGCGGCCGCAGCCCCGATTCCCAGAGACAACACACCATGAAATACGTGATCGGCGTCGACATCGGCACGCAGAGCACCAAATGCCTGCTGGTCGGCATCGACGGCAAGGTGCATTCGCAACGCAGCGTGGCCTACCAGCCCGAGACGCCCAAGCCGCTGTGGGCGCAGCAGGACTGCGCGGTGTGGTTCGACGCGGTGTGCGAAAGCGTGCGCGCCTGCGTGGCGGCCAGCGGCTTGGCGCCCGCGGACATTGCAGCGATGTGCGTGAGCAGCCTGTACGGCGGCGCGGGCATTCCGGTCGATGCGGCGATGCAGCCGCTGCACCCCTGCCTGATCTGGATGGACCGCCGCGCCACCGCCGAAGTCGCGTGGGTGAACGCAAACGTGGACGTGCCGCGGCTCGAGGCCATCACCGGCAACGGCGTGGACAGCTACCACGGCTTCACCAAGATCCTGTGGGTGCGCGAGCACCTGCCGCAGGTGTGGGAGGCCACGCGCTACTTCCTGCCGCCCAACAGCTACATCAACTGGCGGCTGACGGGCGAACTTGCGGTGGACCACAGCTCGGCCGGCAACATCGGCGGCGTGTACGACGCCGAGCGCCGGCAGTGGTCCGAAGAGGCGATGCGCATGCTCGGCATTCCAGCGCATCTGATGCCGCCGCGCCTCGTGGAATCGAGCGACGTGGTCGGCGGGCTGAGCGTCGGGTGGGCGGCGAAGCTGGGCCTGGCCGAAGGCATGCCGCTGATGGCGGGCGGCGTCGATGCGGCCGTGGCCACCTTCTGCGCGGGCGTGACGGGCAGCGGCGACCATGTCGCGATGATCGGCACCAGCATGTGCTGGGGCTTCGTGAGCCCCACGGTCGATGCGCGGCACCAGCTCATCACCATGCCGCACGTGTACCGCGGCGCGGACCGCAGCTATGTGTTCGGCGGCGCGATCACGGCGGGTGCGGCCGTCACCTGGTTCCGCGAAGCGTTCTGCCAGGCCGAGGTGGCCGAGGCCGCGCGCACCGGAGCGGACGCGCACGCGCTGATCGAGCGCAAGGCCGTCGACGTGCCGCCCGGCGCCGAAGGCCTCGTCTTCCTCCCGTACCTGATGGGCGAGCGCAGCCCCATCTGGGACGCACAGGCCAAGGGCGCGTTCATCGGCCTGTCGCTCGCGCACAGCCGCGCGCACCTGTACCGCGCGGTGCTCGAAGGCGTGAGCTTCGCGCTGCAGCACAACATCGAGGCGGGGCGACGCAGCGGCCAGCCGCTGGACGACCGCCTGATCGTGGTCGGCGGGGCGGCGCACTCCGACCTGTGGATGCAGATCGTGGCGGACGTCACGGGCTACCCGGTGTTCACCATCGAGGAAGAAGTCGAGGCTGCATTGGGCGCGGCGATGCTCGCGGCGCTGGGTGCGGGGCTGGTCGATGCGGCGACGGCCGAGCGCGGCTGGGTCACGCTGGTGGAACGCGCAAGGCCCCAGCCCGAGGCGCAGGCGGTGTACCGCGAACGCTTCGATATCTACAAGTCGCTCTACCCGGCGTTGCGCGATGCGATGCACCGGCTGAGCTGAAGCCTGGCGCCGGTCGACGCCTCAGGCGAGGCGGGTACCGCCGCCGGGCGCGCCAAGCATCGCGTCGAGGTTGCGCGTGATCTTCTGCTCGATCATTTCGCTGAAGCTGCTGAACAGGAAGCCCAGCGTTGCGTCCAGCACGAAGGTGCTGGCCGTGACCTCGACGGTGCCGTCGATGCCGGCGCGGGTGAACGTCGCCACGTCGCGGTCGTCGCCCTGGGTGTAGACGCATTCGAGGCCGAACTCCTGCTCGGCCTGCTCGATCCACCGGTGTGCGACGGCGCGGGCGCCGGCGATGCCCAGCGTGTGGTTGCGTTCGATATGGATGTCAGGCACCGTGATCTTCCTTGTTGGCTTTGTGGGGGCTGGAGCGGGCTTGCAGGATGCCGGTGGCCGCTTGCAGCGCGCCGCGGCGTTCCTCGGCGGTCGGCAGCGCGGCGATGCGCTTGACCTCAGTGTAGAAGCGCGGCCAGTCGCGGCCTTCGCGATCGAAGAGTTTCTCGAAGCTGGGCACCAGGTCGTCGTACGCGCCCTGCGCCCCGAAGGCCGCGTTGTTGGCGCGCGCGACCCAGCCGTCGTAGGCATTCTGGCGCGGGCCGGCCCAACCCGCTTTCAGTTGGGCGTAGCGCGCGCGAAACTCGGCCATGGCGGCCTGCTTCATCGCTTCGACCCGGGCCCAATCCTTGGCCTTGGCTTCGGGCGATTCGTAGACCTGGGTCAGTGCGCGGCGGGTGTCGAGCGCCAGCGCGCGAAAACCCTGGCGCTGCGCGTCGAACTGCGTGTATTCCCCGCGCGCTGCCTCGCCGGCTTCGCGCTGCAGCCACATCGCGCCGCCGATGCGCTCGACCGACGTGGCGTACGACTCGTTGAACACCGTGTCGCCCGGCACATACAGCACCTGATGCGCGAGTTCGTGGAACACGATGCGCGCCAGCTCGCCCTCGGGGTAGCCGATGAAGGTGGACAACAGCGGATCGCCGCCGGCCCAGTTCATCCAGCCGAGCGTGGAGTACGCGGGCACGGGGTACACGGCGACTTCCAGGTCGAGCTTCTTCTGCGCCTCGGCTTCGGCCTTGGCCGCGTCCTCGCTGTAGTAGCCGCGGTAGCCCACGCAGCCCGCCACCGGAAAGCACCAGCTCTTGAGCGTGAGCGCATACGGCGGCGCGGCCACCACGTTCCATACGGCGGCGGCGCGGTGCAGGTCGGCATAAGACTTGTAGCTGGGGTTGTCGGGCAGCCCGAGCTCGCGGGACGCGAAGCGGCGGATGCGCTGCGTGAGTTCGAGCTTGGCCTTCAGCGGCGCGGACACGGCCGGGTCGGCCAGCCACTCGGGCACGGGCTTGGCCGCCCGCATGATGCCGATGTGGCCGCTGGCCGATTGCCAGTAGTAACCGAGGTCGGCGCAGCCGGTCAGCAACAACAGCGAGCCGGCCAGCGCGAGCGCGGGGAGTGGCCTCACGCCCGCTCGACCTCGACCAGGCAGTCGTAGAACGTGGGGCCGCGGCCGATGTCGGTCAGGCGCTGGCTGGTCAGCTCGTTCACGTTGGTGCCGTCCATGCCCAGCTTGCGCCACCAGATGCCCATGCCGTGCACCACGCCCTGCCGCGCGCGGCGCGACACCTCGGCACGGCAGCGGTGCTCGCCGCGCTGGTTGAACACGCGCACCGTGGCCCCGTTTTCAATGCCGCGCGCGGCGGCGTCGTCCGCGTGGATCTCCAGCAGCGGCTCGACCTCGATGGCGCGCAGGCTGGTCACGTTGACGAAGGTCGAATTGAGGAAGTTGCGCGCCGGCGGCGAGATCATGGCCAGCGGGAACTCCTTCGAGCTGCCGGCCGGCTCCCAGTTGGGCACGTGGTCGGGCACGGCGTTCATGCCCATGGCCTCCAGCCGGGCGCTGAAGAACTCGCAGCGGCCCGAGGGCGTGGGGAACTTGCCTTCGGCGAACGGCGCCTCGGGCAGCTTCACGCTGGTGAAGCCCTGTTCCAGCAGCTGGGGAAAGTCGATGGCGTTCTCGGCGAAGGCGGTGCGGCACAGCGTCTCGTCGGAGTCGGAGAAGCAGGGCTCGGTGAAGCCCATGCGGCGCGCCAGCTCGCGGAACACCCAGGCGTTGCTGCGCGCCTCGCCGCGCGGCGCCACGGCCGGGCGGTTCAGCAGCACGTCGGTGTGGCCGTAGCTGCAGTGGATGTCCCAGTGCTCCAGCTGCGTGGTGGCGGGCAGCAGGTAGTCGGCGTAGTCGGCGGTGTCGGTGCGGAACTGCTCCAGCACCACGGTGAACAGGTCTTCGCGCGCAAAGCCCGCCGCCACCTTGGCCGACTCGGGCGCCACCGCCACCGGGTTGCTGTTGTAGACCACGATGGCCTTCACGGGGCGGGCGGTGTCCAGCAGCGCGTCGCCGATGGTGCTCATGTTGATGGTGCGCGGCCGGCGGCCGGCCAGCAGGTCGGGGCGCTGCAGCGCGGCGCGGTCGACCGGGTAGTGGCCCGAGCTGCTCAGCAGCAGGCCGCCCGCGCGGTCGCGCCAGGCGCCCACCAGCGCCGGCAGGCAGGCGATGGCGCGGGCCGCGTTGCCGCCGCCGCGCACGCGCTGCATGCCGTAGTTCAGGCGGATGGCGGCCGGCTTCGTGGTGCCGTAGGCCCTGGCCAGCGACACGATCTGCGCTTCGGGAATGCCGCAGACCTCGGCCGCCCGCGACGGCGGCCATTGCAGCGCGCGCTCGCGCAATTGCTCCCAGCCCAGCGTGTGGTCGGCGATGTAGCCGTGGTCGAGCCAGTCGTGCACGATGAGTTCGTGCATCAGCGCCAGCGCCAGGGCGGCGTCGGTGCCGGGCAGCAGCGCGACGTGCTCGTCGCACTTGTCGGCAGTTTCGGTCTTGCGCGGGTCGATGCACACCACCCGCGCGCCGGCGCGCTTGGCCACCTGCACGTGGCGCCAGAAATGCAGGTTGCTGGCGATGGAGTTGCTGCCCCAGATCAGGATGAGCTTCGCCTCGGCGAAGAACTCGATGCGCATGCCGACCTTGGCGCCCAGGGTGTAGACCATGGCCTCGCCGCCCGCCATGGAGCAGATGGTGCGGTCCAGCAGGCTGGCACCCAGCTTGTGGAAAAAGCGCCGGTCCATCGACTCGCCCTGCACCAGGCCCATGGTGCCCGCATAGCTGTAGGGGAGAATGTCTTCGGGTTTTCCCTGTAATACTTCAAGATGCGCGGCGATGTCGTCGAGCGCTTCGTCCCAGCTCACCGGCTCGAACTGGCCGCTGCCCTTGGGACCGACTCGCTTGAGCGGCTGAACCAGCCGTTCGGCATGGTCGTTGCGCTCGATGTAGCGCGACACCTTGGTGCACAGCACGCCGCCGGTGTGCGAATGCGCGGCATTGCCCTGCAGCTTCACGGCCACGCCGTCCTTGACGGTGGTGACGAGCGCGCAGGTGTCCGGACAGTCATGGGGGCAGGCCCCCAGGACGGTGGACACAGCGGTGGGCGGGGGTGCTTCTTCGAGCAGGGAATCCGGTGCGTGGGGCATCGGGCAAGTCTAATTTGTGCGCGAGTCAAAGCGCGGGAGGGGGTTTTGAACATGGTGATGAATCGACGACGTTTTTCTTTGGCCGCGGGCGCGGCCGCCACGCTGGGCAGCTTCGGCATCGCCCGGGCGCAGGGCGAGGCACCGCTGGTGCTGGGGCAATCGGCGCCGTTCACAGGCCCGGCGGCGCAACTGGGCATCCAGTTCCACCAGGGCGCCAAGCTGTTCCTGGACACCTACAACGCCCAGCCGGGCCGGCGCAACGTGGTGATCAAGAACCTGGACGACGGCTACGAGCCCGACCGTTGCGCGGCCAACACGCAGAAACTGATCGACGAGGACGTGTTCGCGCTGTTCGGCTACATCGGCACGCCGACCAGCCTGGCGGCGATGCCGCTGGCGGTCAAGGACAAGGTACCGTTCATCGCGCCACTCACCGGCGCCATGTCGCTGCGCGAGCCGTTGCAAAAGAACGTGTTCCACCTGCGCGCCTCGTACAACGACGAGACGGCGCTGATGGTGAAGCAGCTGACGCACCTGGGCCAGAAGAAGATCGCGGTGTTCCATCAAAACGACGCCTACGGCAAGGCCGGGCTCGACGGCGTGACGCTGGCGCTCGAGCAGCAGCAACTCAAGCCTGTGGCGCTGGCCACGGTGCAGCGCAACTCGAACGACGTGGCTGCGGCGGTGAAGACCATCGTGGCCGCACGGCCGGACGCGGTGGTGCAAGTCGGCGCCTACAAGGCCTGCGCGGCGTTCATCCGCGAGGCGCGCAAGGCGGGTTACGGCGGCACGTTCTTCAACATGTCCTTCGTCGGCACGCAGGCGCTGGCCGACGAACTGGGCAAGGAGGCCGCGGGCGTGATGGTCACGCAGGTGGTGCCCTCGCCCTACAACCAGGCCAACACCCTGGCGCGCGAGTTCGCGGACGCGGTGCGCAAGGCCGGCAACGGTGCCAGCGCCAACTTCTCGAGCATGGAAGGCTACCTGGCCGCGAAGGTGCTGACCGAGGGGCTGCGCAGGGCGCCGGGCAAGCCGACGCGCGACAGCCTCGTGGCCGGGCTGGAAAGCATCGACCGCCAGCAGTTCGGCGGGTTCGAGGTGTCGTTCTCCGCGAAGAACCACGTGGGCTCGAAGTTCGTCGAGCTTTCGATGCTGACGGGCGACGGGCGGGTCAGGACCTGAGCCCGTCCACGGCCTGGAACATGGCCTGGCGGGCCTGGCTGACGATCTGCCCGCGCCAGGCGTCGGTGTCCGTGTAGAACGCCTCCACCATCCGCGCCCGGATGCCGTCGGCCAGGTCGGCCGGCGCTTCCGGATGCTTGTGCAGCCAATGGTCGGCGCGCAAGGCGCCGGTCACTTCGAGGATCGGCAGCGTGCCGTATTCCAGCGCGATGCCGGTGTACTCGGCCTGCGGGCACTCTTCGTACACCGAGTCCCACATGAGCCCGCGCAACAGCGCCGAAGTGGAAGAACCGTCGTAGATCGAAGTGACAGGCGCGGCCGGCGTGCCCCACCAGGCGTTGGCGCGTGCGTAGGCGGCCTTGTCGTCCTTGCCGGCGTAGATGCGTTCGCCCAGGCCGCTGGGGCCCAGGCCCGTGTGCAGGTCGATCCACGCCAGGCGCTTCGCGCGGCCCGCGTGGCGCCTCAGCACCTTGCGAACCGTCTGGTTGCTCCAGGTCGGCGCCTTGCCGCCGAAGAACAGGCCGTCGTCGAACTGGTACTGCCCGCTGGTCACGGCGGCCTGGTAGGCCGTGGTGCCGTGCTTGTCGATCCACTTGGCCACCGCCGCCTGGTTCTCGGGCGTGGGCGGCCAGGTGGCGGGCAGCAGCAGCTCGTGCAGCCTGGCGTAGGGCTCGTTCACCGGCACCGGCTTCGAGAAGTCGATGAAGTTGCGGTTCAGGTCGACGTTCTCGTGCGTCACGCGCCGGCCGTGCGAAAAGCCGTGCGGGTTGAGCGCGTGCACGTACAGCACCGCCACGCCCTGCGCCCTGGCCTTCTCGCGCCACTCGGCGTCGTGCAGCGCGAACACCTGCACGCCGCTGCCACAATGGCCTTCGACGCCGTGGCAGGCGCTGGTGACGATGAGCATGTGCTCGGCGTCGGCGTTGCCGTCCAGCGCCACGTCCATCGACAGCTCCTCGCCGTCGCGGCCCTTCAGCGGGTGTGCGTGCGGCTCGACCGTCAGGCCCGCGCTCACGCAGGCCTGCAGGAACTTCTGGCGCGCCTGGGCGTAGCGCGGCGAAAAAGCTTCGGCAATGCCGATCATGCGGCGGCGGCGCCGGGCTTCAGGAACTGCTCGGCGAGCTGCACCCAGCAGGTCGCGCCCAGCGGAATCAGGTCGTCGTTGAAGTCGTAGCTCGCGTTGTGCAGCGTGCACGGGCCTTCGCCGTGGTGCACGTCGCGGTGCGCGCCGTCGCCGTTGCCGATGAAGGCATAGGCACCGGGCTTGGCCTGCAGCATGAAGGCGAAGTCTTCCGACGTCATGGCCGCCTCCTGGCGCAGCACGTTGTCGGGGCCGACGATCTCGCCCATCACGCGGCGGGCGAAGTCGGCTTCGGCCTCGGTGTTGATGGTGGGCGGGTAGTAGCGCTCGAAGCGGAAGTCGCAGGTGGCGTCGTGCGCCGCGCAGATGTGCTTGGCGATCTGCTCCATCTTGGCCTCGATCATGTCGAGCACTTCCAGCGAGAAGGTGCGCACCGTGCCCGACAGCTCGCAGTTGTCGGGAATCACGTTGTTGGTTTCGCCCGCGTGGATGGTGGTGACCGAGATCACGGCCGAATCGGTCGGCTTCATCTTGCGCGTGAGGATGGTCTGGAAGGCCTGCACGATCTCGCAGGCGATCGGCACCGGGTCGATGCCGGTCTGCGGCAGCGCGGCGTGGCCGCCCTTGCCGATCACGTTCACGTGGAACTTGTTGCCCGACGC
This sequence comes from Variovorax sp. AC103, assembly GCF_979254005.1. NCBI lineage: Bacteria > Pseudomonadati > Pseudomonadota > Betaproteobacteria > Burkholderiales > Comamonadaceae > Variovorax > Variovorax sp. AC103. Next base: position 67,493 of record NZ_CEEDFC010000003.1, read on the forward strand.
CATCACCGGGCCGGGGCTCACGGCGAACTGGCCGGCCTTCATGCCGGGCCAGTTGTGCATGCCGAACACGGCGTCCATGGGGAACTGCTCGAAGAGCCCTTCCTTGATCATTTCGCGCGCGCCGCCGCCGCCCTCTTCCGCGGGCTGGAAGATCAGGTACACGGTGCCGTCGAAGTTGCGGTTCTTCGCCAGGTGCTGCGCGGCCGCCAGCAGCATGGCGGTGTGGCCGTCGTGCCCGCAGGCGTGCATCTTGCCGTGGTGCTGGCTGGCGTGGGCGAAGGTGTTGAGTTCGGTGACGGGCAGCGCGTCCATGTCGGCGCGCAGGCCGATGGCGCGGTTGCCCGTGCCGTTCTTGATGATGCCCACCACGCCGGTGGTGCCCAGCCCGCGGTGAATGGGAATGCCCCATTCGGTGAGCTTGCCTGCCACCACGTCGGCGGTGCGGACTTCTTCGAAGCAGAGTTCGGGATGGGCGTGGAGGTCACGTCGGACGGCGGCGATGCCGGCCGCCTGCGTGACGAGCGAATCGATGAGTTTCATGTTTCACAGTCTAGGCTTTGCAGGAACACCCGCAAAGACCGTGCCGGGTAATCACGCACTCCCCCAGGCTGCGCGCACTTCGTGTCGCTTCGCCAACCCCCTCGCCGGGGGGCAACACCTGCGGCCCGGCAAAGCCGGTTCCGCGGTGTTCCGCGAAAAGGGTCAGCGCCCGATGCTCTTCAGGTAGTCCGCGCGCGCGGCCAGGGCGGTGTCGGTGAAGTCGGTGAACACGCCGTCCACGCCCAGCTTGTAGTACACGCCGTATTCGTTCTTTCCGTCCTTGTTGTAGTCCGACGGCAGGCGGCGCGACTCGTTGCGGAAGGTGAAGGGGTGCACGAACAGGCCGGCCTTGTGGGCGTCGGCGATCAGCGTGGTGGGCGCCATGGAAGTGGCGTCGGCGTCGTTGATCTTGCCGTCCTTGTTCACGTCCACCGGCTTGCCGTCGGCGCCGATGGTGCCCTTGATGCTCACGATGTAGCGCTTCCACGGGCCGATGCCGTCGGCGTAGGTCTTGATTTCGGCCAGGCCCGCGGGCGTGACCATGGCGTCGAAGTTGCGCTTGTCGCCCGCCTTGGTCCAGTCGTAGGGGCGGTCGCTGGGCACGGCGAAGGTCACGGTGCCGGTGCGCAGGTCGACGCTGTCGCCGTCGATCAGCTGGATGATCTTCGTGTTCAGGCCCTTGCTCTTCATGTACTTCAGGCTGCCCGGCTCGAAGGACTGCACGTAGATGGGCGCGGTCTTGCTGTTCCAGCCGGCGGCCGTGATGGCGGCGATCATCTTGTCTTCCAGCGGCAGGCCGAGTTCGCGGAAGTAGGTCGGGTTCTTCGATTCGGGGTAGATGGCGATGGTGCGGCCGGTTTCCCTGGTCTTGGCCTTGGCGAAATCGATGATTTCCTGGAAGGTCACGACCTTGAACTTGCCGTTGAACTCCTGCGGCCGCTCGGCGTCGGTGGAGATGCCACCCAGGTTCTTGATCTCGGCGAGCGTGAAGTCGTTGCTGAACCAGCCGGTCTGGGTTTCGCCGTCGACCTTGATGGTCTTCTTGCGCGAGGCGAAGCGCGGGTGCTTGGCCACGTCGGTGCTGATGGCCAGGTTGGGGTCGTGGCGGGCGATGAGCACGCCGTCCTTGGTGGAGACCAGGTCCATCTCGATCACGTCGGCGCCCAGCTCGATGGCGCGCGAATAGGCTTCCAGCGTTTCTTCAGGCAGGTAGCCCGAGGCGCCGCGGTGTGCAATGACCAGCGGCGGGTTGCCGTCGAGCGTCAGCAGCTTGTTGGCGGAACCGGAATTGCCGGTGGTGCCGCAGGCGGCAACGCACAGGGCGGCGGTCGCGGTCAGGGCGAGCTGAAGGGTGCGCATGGAATTTTTCTCCGTCCAAAAGAGGCGCAGCGTACCCGCTTCGCGTGACAGCATCGACCCCGCCCGGCGCGGCGCGCCGACTTCCGGGAGAATGTGTTGCATGCTCCATACGCTTTCCCCCCAAAGCCTTCTGCTGGCCCAGACGCTGGTTCGCATGAACACCGTCAGCGCCAACAGCAACCTCCAATTGATCGACTTCGCCCAGAGCCGTCTGGCCGCCCTGGGCGTGAAGAGCCGCATCACCTACAACGCCGAACGCACCAAGGCCAACCTGTTCGCCACGCTGGGCGAAGGCAAGCCGGCCGGCGTGATCGTCTCCGGCCACACCGACACGGTGCCCTGGGACGGCCAGGACTGGAGCGTCGACCCGCTCTCCGCCGTGGTGCAGAACGAGCGCCTGTACGGCCGCGGCTCGGCCGACATGAAGAGCTTCATCGCCATTGCGCTGGCCAATGCCCACCGCTTCCTGGAAAGCGACTCGCCCTTCGCGGTGCATTTCGCGTTCAGCTACGAGGAAGAGATCGGCTGCTTCGGCGTGAAGGAACTCATTGCCGACATGCGCGACGCGGGCATCAAGCCGCTGGCCTGCATCGTGGGCGAGCCCACCAGCATGGTGCCGGCCATCGCCCACAAGGGCGTGTACCGCTACAAGTGCTGCGTGCGCGGCAAGGAGGCGCATTCGTCGCTCACGCCCAAGTCGGTGAATGCCATCGAGATGGCCGCCCGCGTGATCGGCAAGGTGCGCGACATGGCCGAGGACTTCGAGCGCAGCGAGCCGCGCTACGAGGGCTTCGACGTGCCCTTCAGCACCGCGAGCGTGGGCCAGTTCCACGGCGGCATCGCCGACAACGTGGTGCCGCGCGACGCCGAATTCCGCTATGAATTCCGCGACCTGCCCACCGCCGACGCCAGGCGCATGCAGGCCGACGTGGTGGCCTACGCCGGCGGCCTGGAGCCTTCGATGAAGAAGGTGGCCAAGGACGCCGGCTTCCAGTTCGAGACCATCTGCGAAATTCCGAGCTTCCTGGGCTCGGCCAGCGACCCCATCACCCTGCTGGCCCAGCGCCTGGCGGGCGAGGACCGCACCACGCTGGTGGCTTTCGGCACCGAAGCGGGCCTGTTCAAGAACGCCGGCATCCCCACCGTGGTGTGCGGCCCCGGCAGCATCGAGCAGGCGCACCAGCCCGACGAGTTCGTGAGCCTGGAGCAGCTGGCGCGCTGCGAGCTGTTCATGGAACGGCTGGCCACCTCGCCCACCATCGGCTGATATTGGCTGACACCGGCGACAGCGGCGCAGGCGACGCGCTGCGGCGCATGAAGCGCGTCGCGCTCGGCCTGCTGTGCGGCGCCGCGCTGCTCTATGCGGTGGCCAGCGTGCTGCATGCGCGGCACCCGGCCTGGGTGTCCCCGGGCTATGTGGCGGCCTTCGCTGAGGCCGCGATGGTCGGCGCCATTGCGGACTGGTTCGCGGTGGTGGCGCTGTTTCGCCATCCGCTGGGCCTGAAGATTCCGCACACGGCCATCATCCCGAGCAACAAGGACCGCATCGGCGCCAAGCTCGCGGGCTTCATCTGCGACAACTTCCTGAGCACCGCGCAGGTGCTGGGCAAGGTGCGCCAGTTCGACGCGGCCGGGCGCATCGCCGACTGGCTGGCCCGCCCGGCCAGCGGAGAGAAGCTGGGCGAATGGGGCGTGGCGGCCGCGCGCTACGGCCTGACGGCCTTCGACGACGAACGGGTGCGCGCCTTCATGGGCCGCGCCGCGGCGGCGGGCCTGGAGAAGATCGACCTGTCTCGCCTGACCGGCCAGGCGCTGGACGCGCTCACGGCCGGCGGGCGCCACCAGGCGCTTCTCGACGACGTGCTGCAGCAGGTGGCCGGCCTGCTCGAGGGCGACGAACTGCAGGCGCACATCACCGAGGCCATCGCGCGCGAGATCAAGACGCTGCGCTACGTGGGCCTGGACCAGGTGGCGGCCAAGCTGGCCACGCGCAAGATCGTGGCGGCCGTGGCGCACACCCTCGGCGAGCTGGCGGCCGAGCCCGACCACCCGATGCGCAAGCGCTTCGACCACTTCGTCGACGACTTCGTGGTGCGCCTGAAGCTGGACCCCGAGTTCCAGCGGCGCGGCGAGCAGATTCGCGCCGAGCTCATCGCGCACCCTGCCCTGGGCGACTACCTGCACGGCCTCTGGGGCGAGCTGCTGGCGTGGCTGCACGACGACCTGGGCCGCCACGACTCGACCATCCGCCAGCGCATCGCGTCGATGGCCGGCGCGCTGGGCACGCGGCTGCAGGGCGACGAGGCCATCCGCCGCTGGATCAACGAGCAGATCGAGGCCGCCGCGCCGCTGGCCATCGAGCGCTACCGCGAAGACATCCGCCGCTACATCGAGGAGCGCGTGGGCGAGTGGAACGCGCAGGAAATGACCGTCGAGCTCGAGCGCCACATCGGGCGCGACCTGCAGTTCATCCGCATCAACGGCACGCTGGTGGGCGGGCTGGTGGGGCTGCTGATCCACACGGTCACGCAGCTGCTGCGCGGCTGAGCGCGATTCCGCCGGGCGGGTAAGCCCCAGCGGACGAAAGTCCGCACCGTGTCCCCGGAGAGACTCCGCCGCCCCGGCGGCCTCCTAGACTGCTCGCGCCATCACAAGAGGAGACAAACCCATGCCCCGTCGTTCGTCCGGCGTTTTCCGCGCCGCCGCGCTGGCCGCCACCTTGGCCCTGCTGGGCGCCTGCAGCACGCTGGCCCCGCCTTCCTTCACCCCGTCCGCCGAGCCGCTCAGCACCCGGCCTGCACGGCCCGTGTCGTGGGCCGCACCCGAAGCGCTGGTGGCGCCTTCCGCCTTCGCCGGCGTGCACGGCCTGGCCATCGACGCCAAGGGCCGCCTGCTGGCGGGCTCGGTGCTGGGCAACACGCTGTGGGAGGTCGACCGCACCACCGGCGCGGCCAAGGTGCTGGTCGACGCGCCCGAAGGCCAGGCCGACGACATCGCGGTGGGCCCCCGGGGCGAGCTGGCCTGGACCAACTACCTCATGGGCATGCTGCGCTACCGCGAGAACGACACCGCCCCGCTGCAGGTGCTCGCCAAGGACCTGCCCGGCCTGAACTCGCTGGACTTCGACCGCCGCAGCGGCAAGCTCTATGCCTCGCAGGTGTTCCTGGGCGACGCGCTCTGGGAAATCGACCGCACGGGCCAGAAGCCGCCGCGGCTCATCAAGAAGGACATGGGCGGCTTCAACGGCTTCGAGGTCGGGCCCGACGGCCTGCTCTACGGGCCGCTGTGGTTCAAGGGGCAGGTCGTGAAGATAGACCCGGCGAACGGCGACATGACCGTGATTGCCGACGGCTTCAAGATCCCGGCCGCCGCCAACCTGGACGGCAAGGGCAACCTCTGGGTGGTCGATGCGCGCAGCGGCGAGCTGGTGCGGGTCGATCTTGCAAACGGCAAGAAGACCGTCGCCAGGCAACTGCGGCCTTCGCTGGACAACCTCGCCATTGCACCGGACGGCACGATCTACGTGTCGAACATGGCCAACAACGAGGTGCTGGCCTTCAACCCCGCCACCGGGGACCTGCGCACGCTCACCAGCGGCAAGGTGGCGGTGCCGGCCGGCATGAAGATCGACGGCAACGACCTGTGGGTGGCCGACGTGTTCGGCTTCCGCCAGGTCGACGTGCGCACGGGCGAGGTGCGCGACGTGTTCCGCATGCAGCGCGAGCCCGAGCTCGACTACCCGTTCGCGGTCGGCCTGTCGCCCAGGCTGTTCGCGCTGACCTCGTGGTTCACCGGCACGGTGCAGCTGGTGGACCGCCAGACGCTGAAGACCGTGGAAACCATCCACGGCCTGAAGGCGCCGTTCGACGCCATTCCCATGCCCGACGGCAGCGTGATCTATGCCGAGATCGCCACCGGCAGCATCACGCGCGCCAGCGGGCCGAAGTTCGTCCAGAAGTCGGTCGTTGCCAGCGGCCTGAACGGGCCGGTGCAGATGGTCATCGGCCAAGACGGCGCGCTGTACGTGACCGAGGCGGCCGGCAAGCTGCTGCGCATTCCGCTGGACGCCAGCGCGCCGCTGCGCACCGTGGCCGACGGGCTGGCGCTGCCCGAAGGCGTGGCGCAAACGCCCTGGGGCAGCTTCATCGTGGCCGAGAGCGCGGCGCGCCGGCTGGTGGAGATCGACCCGGCCGACGGCAGCCGCCGCACCGTGGCCGAGAACCTGCCGATCGGCCTCGCGCCCGGCCCCGGGCTGCCGCCGCCGTACGTGGTGACCGGCGTGGCCGTGGGGCGCGACGGCACCATCTACATGGCGGCCGACCGCAACAATGCGATCTATCGAATTCGCGCCGTAAGGTAGCGTAACAAGAAGTGTAATTACCTGTTTACTTTTTAAAACAACCATTACAAACTGACCCGAACGTCTCGCGGCGTCCCGGTCGCATTCCGTTTTCGGGGGTTCGCGAGCCGTCCTTTCTTTCATCGAAAGGAACACGCATGACTCCGCTCGTCGCAGGCCAGCTGCTGTTGCCCGAATATTCCCTGGGCATGGTGGCGCTCTCCTTCTTCATCTCGTTCGCCGGCTCGCTGGTGGCGCTCATATGCGCCGGGCGCATGGTCGGCGCGGACGGCAAGCCCAACCTTGCCGTCGTCGCCTGCGCCGCGGTGGCGCTGGGCGGCATCGGCATCTGGTCGATGCACTTCATCGGCATGCTGGCGTACCGGCTGCCGGTGGCCATTTCGTACAACGTGCCGCTCACGGCGGTGTCGCTGGTGGCGGCCGTGCTCATCTCCGGCATTGCGCTGTACATGGCCGGCGGCCGGCACCGGTTCAGCAAGTCGGGCTGGCTGGGCGGCAGCCTGCTGGCCGGGGCCGGCGCGTGCGTGATGCACTACATGGGCATGTTCGCGATGAACATGCGCGCCGAGATGGACTTCGACGTGGCGTGGGTCGCGCTGTCGGTGGTCATTGCCGTCAGCGCCGCCGCCGCCGCGCTGTGGCTGGCGTTCAACCTGCGCAAGTTCTCCCACAAGGTGGCGGCCGCCGCCGTGATGGGCGTGGCCGTGTGCACCATGCACTACGTGGGCATGAGCGCCGCGCGCATGGTCTGCACCGCCGCCGCGCCGGTCGACGCGCTGGCCATCGGCGGCAGTTCGATGGGCCTCATCGTGTTCGGCACGGCAGGCGCGGTGCTGATCTTCATCTACTGGGTGGTCACCGGCAGCAGCCTCGACACGACACCGGCGGCCGGCGTGCGGCGGCCGACGGCCCACTGACGCACCGACGCCCGGGAGCGCCCACCAGCTAGTTGGCGCAAGCAGGGGCGGCGGGCCCCTCATAAAGTCCGTACAGAGCGACAACAACGATCCGTACAGACCCCATGCCCGTCATCGAATCCCGGCTGCACGCGGCCAGCGACACCTTTCAGGCCAACCGCACCGGCATGCTCGCGCTGCTCGGCGAGGTGCGCGCGCACGAGGCCCGCGCCGAGGCGGCGTCCGGCGCATCGGCCGAGCGCTTTGCCAAGCGCGGCCAGTTGCTGCCGCGCGAGCGCATCGCGCTGCTGCTGGACACCGGCGCGCCCTTTCTCCCGCTGGCCTCGCTCGCCGGGCTGGGCCAGGACAACCCCGACCTGTCGAAGAGCGTGCCCGGCGGCGGCGTGATCGCCGGCATCGGCCGGGTGTCGGGCGTGCGCTGCATGGTGAGCGCGTCCGACTCGGGCATCGACGCCGGCGCGCTGCAGCCCATGGGGCTGGACAAGCAGCTGCGCGTGCAGGAGATCGCGCTCGAAAACAAGCTGCCCTATGTGCAGCTGGTGGAAAGCGCGGGCGCCAACCTCATGCAATACCGCGTGCAGGACTTCGTGCGCGGCGGCGGCATCTTTCGCAACCTGGCGCGCCTGTCGGCCGCCGGGCTGCCGGTGGTGACGGTGACGCACGGCTCCTCGACCGCGGGCGGCGCGTACCAGACCGGCCTGTCCGACTACATCGTCATGGTGCGCGACCGCACGCGGGCCTTTCTGGCCGGGCCGCCGCTGCTGAAGGCCGCCACCGGCGAGATCGCGACCGAAGAAGAACTGGGCGGCGCGGTCATGCACACGCACGTCTCCGGGCTGGGCGACTACCTGGCCGAGGACGACCGAGACGCCCTGCGCATCGCGCGATCGATCCTCGGCGGCATCGACTGGGCGCGCCACGAAGCGCCGCGCACTTTCGCGCCGCCGCGCCACGACGCCGACGACCTGCTGGGCCTCATGCCCAGCGACGGCCGGCGGCCGGTGGACATGCGCGAGGTCATCGCGCGCATCGCCGACGGCTCGGAGTTCCTCGAGTTCAGCGAACACTACGGCAGCGCCACCGTCTGCGGCCACATCCGGCTCGAAGGGCACGCGGTGGGCCTCATCACCAACAACGGCCCCATCGATTCCGACGGCGCGACCAAGGCCACGCACTTCATCCAGGCCTGCTGCCAGTCGCGCACGCCCATCGTCTACCTGCAGAACATCACCGGCTACATGGTGGGCCGCGCGCACGAGGAGGCCGGGATCATCAAGCACGGCGCCAAGATGATCCAGGCCGTGACCAGCGCCACGGTGCCGCAGATCACGCTGCACTGCGGCGCCTCCTACGGGGCGGGCAACTACGGCATGTGCGGGCGCGGCTTTGCGCCGCGCTTCTGCTTCAGCTGGCCCAATGCGCGCACCGCGGTGATGGGCGGCGAGCAGGCCGCGAAGACCATGGCCATCGTGATGGAGGCCGGGATGGCGCGCAAGGGAGCGGTCGACCACGCGAAGATCGACGCCATGCAGCAGCAGATCGTCGAGCGCTTCGATCGGCAGATGAGCGTGTTCACCACCAGCGCGCTGCTGCTGGACGACGGCGTCATCGACCCGCGCGACACGCGTGCCGTGCTGGCCGAGGTGCTGTCGGTCTGCCGCGATGCCGATGCGCGCGTGCCGCAAGCCATGCAGTTTTCGGTGGCGCGGCCATGAGCGAAGCGCCGGGCCGCCCCAGGCAAGCGCGCGCCGCAGTGCGCAGCGCGGAGGTTTTTCAGTGAACGGCTTCAGCAAGATCCTCATCGCCAACCGCGGCGAGATCGCGGTGCGCGTGATGCGCACGGCGCGCGCGATGGGCTACCGCACCGTGGCCGTGTATTCCAGCGCGGACGCCGACGCCGAGCACGTGCGCCAGGCCGACCAGGCCGTGTGGATCGGCGAGCCGCTGCCCGCGCAGAGCTACCTGAACATCGCCGCGGTCGTCGAGGCCGCACGCACCAGCGGCGCGGACGCGGTGCACCCGGGCTACGGCTTCCTCGCGGAGAACGCCGAGTTCGCGCAGGCCTGCCGCGACGCGGGCCTGGTCTTCATCGGACCGTCGCCCGAGGCGATTCGCGCCATGGGCGACAAGGCCGGCGCCAAGCGCCTGATGCAGGCCGCGGGCGTGCCGTGCATTCCGGGCTACCAGGGCGACGACCAGGGCACGGAGCGGCTGGCCGCCGAAGCCGCGCGCATCGGCTGGCCCGTGATGATCAAGGCCACGGCCGGCGGCGGTGGGCGCGGCATGCGGCTCGTGGCATCTGCCGCGCAGTTCGACGAACTGCTGCGCAGCGCGCAGTCGGAAGCGCTCAACGCCTTCGGCGACGCGACCGTCATCCTGGAGCGCGCCATCGTCGCGCCGCGCCACATCGAGATCCAGGTGTTCGCCGACCGGCACGGCCACGCCATTCACCTGGGCGAGCGCGACTGCTCGGTGCAGCGCAGGCACCAGAAGGTGATCGAGGAAGCGCCCTCGCCCGCGGTGTCCGAGGCCTTGCGCGAGCGCATGGGCGCCACGGCCGTGGCGGCGGCGAAGGCCATCGCCTATGAAGGCGCGGGCACGCTTGAATTCTTGCTCGATGCCGAAGGCCGGTACTGGTTCATGGAAATGAACACGCGGCTGCAGGTGGAGCACCCGGTGACCGAGGCCGTGACCGGGCTGGACCTGGTCGAGTTGCAGTTGCGCGTGGCCGCCGGCGAACCGCTGCCGCTGGCGCAGCAGGACGTGCGCATCACCGGCCATGCGATCGAAGTGCGCCTGTGCGCCGAAGACCCGAACCAGGGCTTCATGCCGCAGAGCGGCACGCTCGCGGCGTGGCGGCCTTCGCCCGCGCTGCGCACGGAACACGCGCTGCGCGACGGCGCGGCGGTGCCGCCCTTCTACGACTCGATGATCGCCAAGCTGGTGGCGCACGGCCGCACGCGCGAGGAAGCCAGGCACCGGCTCATTGCGGGCCTGCAGGACACGGTGGCGCTCGGCATCGCGACCAACCAGCCACTGCTGCAGCGCGCGCTGTCGCACGAAGTGTTCGCCAGCGGCGCGGCGACGACGGCCTTCATTGCGGATCACTCGGGTGCGTTGCTCGCGCCCGATGCCCCGGCCGACACGCAGGCCGCGCTGCTCGCCGCCCTGCTGCTGCAACTCGGCGAGCGCGGCTGGCCGTCGCCGCTGGCGCACACGCTGCCCAATGCCTTGCGCTTTGCGCTCGACGGCGCGGTGCACACGGCCCGAGTGACGCCGCGCGGCAAGGGCGCCTTCGATGTGGTGCTGGACGACCAGGCGCCCGCGCAGGTCGCGCAGATCGCGCTGGTGGCCTTGCAGGACGACGGCACGCTGCGCTTTTCGTGCGGCGGACTGGCCGAGCAGCCGCTGGTGGTGCGCGAGGCCGGCCGCGTCTTCTTCCATTTCCGTGGCCGCGCGTTCCGGCTCGACAACCTCACGCACGTGGCCGTGGCACGCGCCGCAGATGCCGGCCACGACGGCCTGCTGCGCGCTTCCATGAACGGCCGCGTCATCGCGCTGCTGGTGGCCGAAGGCGATGCGGTCGCCGCGGGCCAGCCGCTCGTCACGCTGGAGGCGATGAAGATGGAGCACGTGCACTGCGCACCGCGCGCCGGGCGCGTCGCGCTGCATGTCGCGGTCGGCGCGCAGGTGGCCGCGCGGCATGTGGTGGCCGAGGTGGCCGAGGTCGTCGGCGCATGACGCATGACGCACCGCAAGACAAGTTTCCGAAAGTCCTTCGCATGAACGCCTCTTCATCCCGCTACCACTCCGTCTTCACCCCCGGCCTGTTCGACGGGCAGGTCATCGTCGTCACCGGCGGCGGCTCCGGCATCGGCCGCTGCACCGCGCACGAACTCGCGGCGCTCGGCGCACACGTGGTGCTGGTCGGGCGCAAACAGGAAAAACTCGACGCGGTCAAAGCCGAGATCGAGGCCGCCGGCGGCCATGCCAGCACGCAGGCCTTCGACATCCGCCGGGAAGACGCGGTGCGCGAGGCCATCGGCGCCGTCGTTGCCGCGCAGGGCCGCATCGACGGGCTGGTCAACAACGCGGGCGGCCAGTACATCACGCCGCTGGCCGCCATCTCGGCCAAGGGCTGGGAGGCGGTGATCCACACCAACCTCACGGGCGGCTTCCTGGTGGCCCGCGAGTGTTACGTGCAAAGCATGCAGGCGCACGGCGGCGCCATCGTCAACATCGTGGCCGACATCTGGGGCTCCATGCCCAACATGGGCCACAGCGGCGCGGCGCGCGCCGGCATGGTGAGCTTCACCGAGACGGCCGCCGCCGAATGGGCCGTGAGCGGCGTGCGCGTGAACGCGGTGGCACCGGGCTACATCGCATCGAGCGGCATGGACCACTACCCGCCCGAGGCCGGCGACATGCTGCGCGCCATGCGCAAGACCCTGCCCGCGGGCCGCTTCGGCACCGAGGCCGAGACCTCCGCCGCCATCGCCTTCCTGCTGTGCCCCGCGGCCAGCTTCATCAGCGGCACCGTGCTGCGCGTGGACGGCGCGCGGCCGCAGGTGCGCATGGGCTGGCCGATGGAACTGCCCGATGCCCGGGCGCGGCAGCGCGGCGCGGTGAAGCCCTTCGACGGCTTCCACCTGGCGCAGACGCCGCGTGTGTTCCAGGACGCGCAGGGCAAGTGAAGAAAGAACGAACGGAGACAACCCCATGCAGTACACGCACGAGCACCTCGAGATCCAGAAGACCCTGCGCCGCTTCATCGACGAAGAGATCAATCCGCACGTGGACGAATGGGAAGCCGCCGAAATATTCCCCGCGCACGAGGTCTTCAAGAAGCTCGGCAACCTGGGCCTGCTGGGCCTGAACAAGCCCGAGGCCTTCGGCGGCGGCGGGCTCGACTACTCGTACGCCATGGCCATGGCCGAGGCGCTCGGCCACGTCAGCTGCGGCGGCGTGCCCATGGCCATCGGCGTGCAGACCGACATGTGCACGCCCGCGCTCGCGCGCTTCGGCAGCGACGAACTGCGCCGCGAGTTCCTGGCGCCCGCCATCGCGGGCGACATGGTGGGCTGCATCGGCGTGAGCGAGCCCGGCGCGGGCAGCGACGTGGCGGGCCTGAAGAGCCATGCGCGCAAGGACGGCGACGACTACCTCATCAGCGGCCAGAAGATGTGGATCACCAACAGCCTGCAGGCCGACTGGATGTGCATGCTGGTCAACACCGGCGACGGACCGGTGCACCGCAACAAGTCGCTGGTGATGGTGCCGATGGACAGCCCCGGCATCGAGAAGGCGAAGAAGATCCGCAAGATCGGCATGAACTCGAGCGACACCGGGCTCATCTACTTCGACAACGTGCGCGTGCCGCAGCGCTACCGCGTCGGCGAGGAGGGCCAGGGCTTCATCTACCAGATGCAGCAGTTCCAGGAAGAGCGGCTGTGGGCCGCGGCGAGCTCGCTCGAAGCGATGGAAGACTGCATCGCCCAGACCATCGAATGGGCGCAGCAGCGCCAGATGTTCGGCGGCACGCTGGCCGACCAGCAGTGGGTGCAGTTCAAGCTGGCAGAGCTGAAGACCGAAGTCGAAGCCCTGCGTGCCCTCGCCTACCGCGCCTGCGACCTGCATGTGCAGGGCGAGGACGTGCTCGAGCTGGCCTCCATGGCCAAGCTCAAGGCCGGGCGCCTCACGCGGCAGGTGGCCGACACCTGCCTGCAGTTCTGGGGCGGCATGGGCTTCACCCTGGAAAACCGCGTGTCGCGCCTGTACCGCGACGGGCGGCTGGGCTCCATCGGCGGCGGCGCGGACGAGGTGATGCTGGGCATCCTCGCAAAGACCATGGGCATCGCCAAGCGGGCGCCGCGCGTTTGAAGACGCGGTCATGAATGCAGAACTGCAAGCCGACCGCGCCGCGCTCGCCGACACGGTGCGGCGTTTCGCCGAAACCGAGATCGCGCCGCACGTGCAGGCTTGGGACGACGCGGGCGAGTTTCCGCGCGCGCTCTACACACGCGCCGCCGAACTCGGCTTGCTGGGACTGAGCTATCCCGAGGAACTGGGCGGCACGCCCGCCTCGTATTCGCTGAAACTGCCTGCATGGATCGCGCTCGCGCGCCATGGACGCAGCGGCGGCGTGCTCGCCAGCCTGTTCTCGCACAACATCGGCCTGCCGCCCGTGGTGCTGCACGGCAGCGAGGCGGTGCGCCGGGAGGTGGTGCCGCCGGTGCTGCGCGGCGAGAAGATCGCGGCCCTGGCCATCACCGAGCCCGGCGGCGGCTCCGACGTGGCGGCGCTGCGCACCACCGCACGGCGCGAGGGCAACGACTACGTCGTAAACGGCGAGAAGACCTTCATCACCTCAGGCATGCGCGCCGACTGGATCACCGTGGCCGTGCGCACCGGCGAAGGCCGCGGCGCGGGCGGCATCTCGATGCTGCTGGTGCCGGGCGACACGCCGGGCCTCTCGCGCACGCGCCTGGCGAAGATGGGCTGGCTGTGCTCCGACACCGCCACGCTGCACTTCGACAACGTGCGCGTGCCGGCGCGCTACCTGCTGGGGGACGAAGGCGCGGGCTTTCGCATGGTCATGGGCAACTTCAACGGCGAGCGCATCGGGCTGGCCGCCGGGGCGCTCGGCTTCGCGCAGGCCTGCCTCGACGAAGCACTGGCCTGGTCGCGTGAGCGCAAGACCTTCGGCACCGCGCTCATCGAGCACCAGGCCGTGCGCCACAAGCTGGTGGACATGCAGATGCGCATCGCCTCCACCGAAGCATGGATCGAGGCCGTGTCGGCCGAGGGCGATGCGCTCGAGGCGGCCGGCCGCTTCAACGCGCCCGAGTGGGTGGCGCAGATCTGCATGCTGAAGAACCACGCGACGCAGACCATGCAGTTCTGCGCCGACCAGGCGGTGCAGATCCTGGGCGGCATGGGCTTCATGCGCGGCACCGTCAGCGAGCGCATCTACCGCGAGGTGAAGGTCATGATGATCGGCGGCGGGGCGGAGGAAATCATGAAGGAGCTGGCGGCCAGGCAGATGGGCTGGTGAGCGGCCAGACCGGGCGCGCCGCAGGCCGATCTCACGCCAGCGGAAAACTGTTCTTCACCGGCGAGGCTGCCGGTGCATGGCGTTCTGCGCCGCGCCTGCTTAGCATCGAGCGGCCACCCACAGCAGGAGCCCCGTGTGATCTTCGTCTTTCATCTTCTCGACAAACCCGGTTCGGCCGCGTTGCGCACCGCGGTGCGCCCGGAACACAAGGCCTACCTGGCGCAGGTGGCCGACCGCATGGCCTTCGCCGGCCCGCTGCTGGCCGACGACGGAAAGACGATGGTGGGCAGCCTGCTGGCCATCGAATTCGACAGCCGCGCGGCTGCCGAGCAATGGCAGGCGAACGAGCCTTTCACGCGCGCCGGGCTCTATGCCAGCAGTTCGAGTTCGGTCCTGGCCTTCACCAACCTGTGGCCGCAGAAGGTCGGCTTCGCGCCGGCCGAATGAGCGAGCGCACGGCCTCCATGGTCAAGCACATCGTGATGTGGAACCTGCGCGGCGACACGCCCGAAGAAAAGGCGCAGGCCTGCCAGCTGCTCAAGCGCAAGTTCGAGTCGCTGCGCGGGCAGGTGCCGGGCCTGCGGCACCTGGAAGTGGGCGTCGATTCAAGCGGCGTGGGCTACGCCTGCGACGTGGTGCTCTACAGCGAGTTCGACAGCCAGGCCGCGCTGGACGGCTACGCCACGCACCCCGCGCACCTGCGCATTCGCGAAGAGCTGGGCGAGCTGCGCATTGCGCGGCACCAGGTGGACTACGCGGCAGGTTGATCCGAGGCGGGTCGACCGGCGCCGGAGCGCGCCTGCGCCACGCAGAAGCTGCGCACCAGTTGCAGCGCTGGCGCCTCGGTGCGGCCTTCGAGCGTGACGAAAGCGAACTGCGCGCTCAGCCCCGCCGCGGGATGCACCTTCAACTCGGCCAGCTCGCCGCTGTCCTGCAGCGCACGCGTGGCCGCCAGTACGCCCAGCAAGATGGCGTCGGTGTTGCGTACAGCGCCGATCAGCGCGCCGATGTCTTCCGATGACACGTGCAGCCAGCGCTGCGGGCTGGCGTCGCTGCCGTAGCGCGCCACCAGCGTGCGTGCCACGTCGTCGCTGACCATCGTCGAGATCACCGGGTAGCGCGTGAGCGCGTCGAAGCGCACGGGCTTGCGGCGACCCTGCTCGAGCAGCGGATGGTCGCGCCGGCAGACGAAGCCCGAACGCATGGTCGGAAGCACCTCGATGTGCAGGTCTTCGCGCGGCGGCACCGCACGGTAGGTGAGCACCAGCGCGTCGAGCGTGCGCGCACGCAGCGCCGCCAGCTGAAGCTCAGGGCTGCCGCCGTGCAGCTGCACGCCCACGCGTGGATGGTTGCGCAGCATCTCGATCAGCAAGGGCCCCGAGAACAACGCGCCGGGCGCCGCGCCGAGCCCCAGCCTCACCGAGCCCGCCTGTCCGTCGGCCAGCAGCGCGGCGGCGCGCTTGAGTTCGTGCGCTTCCGTGGAGATGCGCTTGGCGCGCGCCAGCACCATCGCGCCGAAGGGTGTGAGCTCGTTGCGCTTGCCAATGCGGTCAACGAGCTGCATGCCCAGTTCCTGCTCGAGCATCTGAATGCTTCGGCTGAGCGCCGGCTGCGTGAGGTGCACCTTCTCTGAAGCACGGCTGAAGGAGCCGGTTTCCGCGAGCGCGAGCAGATGGTCGAGTTGCTGGAGGTTCATGGCGGGCGGCGAGTTGTCGTATGCATGAGTAGTGCGCATGGTAATGACAAAAACAATGCATTGGACGGATGAAAGAACGATTCCTAGCATCCAGCGCATACCACTCAAGACCCAGGAATTCCCCATGAAACGGTTCGCTCGATGGCTCTGCGCGCTCGCTTTTCTAGGCTGCGCAACGGCAGGGACGGCGCAGGCGCAGACGGCCACCTTCCCCTCGAAGGTGGTCACGCTGTTGGTTCCCTACCCGGCCGGCGCGGCCAGCGACTTCACAGCGCGGGCGCTGAGCGAGCCCCTCGCCAAGGCGCTCGGCGGCCCGGTGATCGTGGAGAACATCGGCGGCGCGACCGGCGCCATCGCCGCGGCCAAGGTGCTCGCCGCGCCGGCCGACGGCCACTACCTGTTCCAGGGCTCGCCCAACGAACTGATCCTGTCGGGGCTGGTGAACAGGAGCACGCGCTACAAGCCCGAAGACTTCCAGTGGATCGCGCCGGTGGCGACCTCGCCGCTGGTGCTGGTGGTCAACAGCAAGCTGCCGGTGCACACGCTCGACGAGTTCGTGGCGCTGGCGCGCACCCGCAAAGACGCCCCCTTGAGCTACGGCACGCCGGGCGCGGGCACGCTGTACCACCTGCTGGGCGAGCTCTTCACCAAGCGCACTGGCGCGGCACTCACGCACGTGCCCTACAAAGGCGGCGCGCCGATCATCCAGGACCTGCTCGGCGGGCAGATCGACTTCGCGTTCATGCCCTACCAAGCCTTCTATGTGGACTACGTGAACCAGGGCCGCCTGCGCCTCGTCGGCTCGCTCTCGCCGGGCAAGCGCCTGCCCGCGCCCTTCGACACGCTGCAGACCAGCGCGCAGAGCAAGGAGATGAAGGAGTTCGACTTCGGCATCTGGACCTCGTACATGGTGCGCAAGGGCACGCCACAGCCAGTGGCCGAGCGGCTGAACGCCGCGATTGCAGCAGCGCTGAAGAACCCGCATGCGCGCGCGCAGCTGGAGTCGCAGGCCAAGACGGTCTTCGAGCCGATGAGCCTGGAGGTGGGCGAAAAGTTCTACGCGAACGAGGCCGCGCGCTACCGCGAGCTGGTCAAGACCATCGGCTACGAGTCGCCCTGACGCCGGTTCGCTTCCTTCCATTTCCATTCGATTCCGTTCGAGGAGACGCATTCATGAAGACTGGACACATCCATGGCATGGCGCTCGCGCTCGCGCTCGCGCTGTCGCTCTCCGCTTGCGGCGGTGGAGGCGGGGGCACCACGGGGTTCGGCGGCCTTGCGCTGCCGCCACCCGCGGCACCGGCGCCCGCCCCGGCAGCGGCGCCACCACCCGCGCAGGACCTCACGCTCGCCATGACCACCGAAGGCCAGGTCGCGGGCACGGCCGGCGCCGATGCGGTGTCCTTCCTCGGCATTCCCTACGCGCAGGCACCGGTGGGCGCGTTGCGCTGGGCGCCACCGCGGCCGCCGGCCGCGCATGCCGACACGCTGCTCGCCAAGACCTTCGGCAACGCCTGCCCGCAGGCGTCAGGCGCGGTGTCGTCGCCGATTGCCGAAGACTGCCTCTACCTGAACGTGTGGAAGCCCGCGGGCACCAAGCCCAACGACAAGCTGCCGGTGCTCTTCTACATCCACGGTGGCGCCTTCACGCTGGGCTCGGGCGAGATGGGCCCGAGCCCGCTGGCCAGCCGCGGCGTGATCGTTGTCAGCCTGAACTACCGACTGGGCGCGCTCGGCTACCTCGCCAACCAGGCACTGCGCGCGGCCAACAAGGACGGCAGTCTCGGCAACTTCGCGGTGATGGACCAACTGGCCGCGCTCGGCTGGGTGCAGAAGAACATCGCGGCCTTCGGCGGCGACGCGGGCAACGTCACGCTGTGGGGCACCTCGGCGGGCGCGACGCAGAGCTTCTCGCTGCTGCAGTCGCCCAAGGCCAGGGGGCTGTTCCAGCGCGCGGTGATGCAGAGCGGCGGCTCGGCCGAGTACTCGAACCCGAGCATGGACACCTCGCTGGCCGTCGGCGACACGGCGGTGAAGAACCTCGGCTGCAGCACCGCAACCGACGTGGTCGCTTGCCTGCGCGCGCTGCCCGTGTCGGCGCTGCTAGGCCAGGGCGGGCTCAAGTGGCGGCCCACGGTGGACGCACAAATCATCACGCAGGTGCCCGCGCGCGCCTTCCAGAGCGGCAACTTCAACCAGGTGCCCGTGATGATCGGCGGCGTGTACGACGAGGGCACGCTGTTCGTCGACACGCAGCTGAGCACCGACAACTACCCGCTGTACCTGCGCGGCCTTGCACCGGCAGGCTACGACACCACGGCCATCGAGGCCGCGTATCCGGTTGGCAACTACGCGGTGCCCGCGCAGGGCTTCGCGCGGGCCATGGGCGACGCGCTGTACGCGTGCGGCAACAGCGCCCGGCGCGATGCGCTGTCGGCCTGGGTGCCGGTGTACGGCTGGGAACTGAACGACCCGCAGCTCTCGTTTCCGCCAAGCCCCAAGCGCTTCTACTACGGCACCGCGCACGGCATGGACAGCTACTACTTCACCGGCACGGTCGATGCGCTGCCCAGCTACCCGTACTTCGACCCCGGCAGCGCCACGCCCGACGCGGCCACCACGGCGCAGCGCAAGGCGTTGTCGGCGCAGATGGTTGCGTACCTGCTCAACTTCGCGAAGAACGGCGACCCCAACGGCGACGGGCGCAACGTCGCCTCGCGCTGGCCGCGCTTCACGGGGCCGTCGGACCGCGCGCTGATCGACTTCAGCTACCCCGCCGTCAAGACCTCGAGCAACGCCTTCGAGCACACGCACAAGTGCGACACGCTGTGGGGACCCGCCGTGTTCCCGCCGCTGTACTGACCCACGAACCCGAACAGATTTCTTCATGAACGAGCAGCACGTCATCGACTACCTCCACGCCCGGCAACCCAAGATCGTGGACTGGCTCAAAGCCTTCCTGCGCATTCCGAGCGTGAGCGCCGACCCGGCCTTCGCGCAGGGCATGCACGACGCGCGGCGCTTTCTCGTCGAGCGGCTGGAAAACATCGGCCTGGCCAACGTGCGGCTGCTCGACGGCGGCGGCGAACCCGCCGTGTATGGCGAATGGAACGGCGCGCCGGGCAAGCCCACGCTGATGGTCTACGGCCACTACGACGTGCAGCCCGTGGACCCCATCGAACAGTGGCGCACGTCGCCCTTCGAGCCGACGGAGGTGGACGGCCGGCTCTACGGGCGCGGCACGTCCGACGTGAAGGGCTCGACCACCATCGCGCTGGAAGTGATCGCCGCGTTCCTCGCGGTGCAGGGCGCATGCCCGGTGAACATCAAGGTGTTCCTGGAGGGCGAGGAAGAGACAGGCAGCCCGTCGCTTCGGCCCCTCATCGAGCGGCATCGGCAGTTGCTGCAAGCTGACGCGGTGCTGTCGGCGGACGGCGGGCGCGCGAGCGCCGAGGTGCCCACCATCAACACAGGCGCGCGCGGCAATGCGCAACTCGAGGTGCGGCTGCGCACCGCGCACAAGGACCTGCACTCGGGCCGCTACGGCGGCAGCGTGCGCAACGCGCTGCATGAGATGGCGCGGCTGGTCGCCTCGCTGCACCATGCGGACGGCAGCGTGGCGGTCGACGGCTTCCACGACGGCGCCTTGCCGCCGACCGAGCGCCAGCGCGCCGACACCGCGGCGTTTCCGTACGACGAGGCGGCGTTCTTCTCGGACGTCGGCGGCAACTCGCATGGCGAGCCGGGCTACACGGCGCGTGAACGCGTCACGCTGCGGCCTGCGCTGGACATCAACGGCCTGTGGGGCGGTTACACCGGCGGCGGCGGCAAGACCATCGTGCCCTGCGAGGCGCAGGCCAAGCTGACGACGCGCGTGGTCGTGGGGCAGGACCCGGCCGGCATGATCCGCGCGGTGCTGCACCACCTGCAACGGCATTGCCCCGCGGGCTGCACACTCGACGTGGTGGCGATGAACGATGGATCGCCCGCATCGACGCTCGCCGCGGGCCATCCGCTGGTGCGCGCGGCCGAGGCGGTGCTCGAATGCGAGACCGGACGCCGGCCCATTCACGTGCGCCTGGGCGCGAGCGTACCGGTGACGGCGATCTTCAAAGAGATGCTGGGCATCGACACGTTGATGTTCGGCTTCAACCTGCCAGACGAAGACGTGCACGCGCCGAACGAGTTCTTCAGGTTGAAGTCCATCGGCGAAGGCACGCGCGGGTGGACGCTGCTGCTGGCGGAGCTGGCGAAGCATGCGCCGGCGTCGTTCCACGCAGCGCAGGACTGACGCGCGTCAGGCTCAGTGCCCGGCGTCGTTTCCGCCGTCGTTGTCGTTACCACCCTGCGCGGCCTTCGCCGCCGCGCGCAGCTTGTCCTTCTTGCTCGGCCGCGCCCCCTTCACGCCGCCCGTGCCCGACGCATCGGTCACCGGCACGGCCGCTTCGGTAGGCTCGAAGCCTTCGACGCGCTCGCGCGGCAGGCTCAGGCCCTGGCGCTTCTCGATCAGGCGGAAGTGGGCCTCGGTCGATGCACTCACGAAGCTGATCGCCAGCCCGCTCGCCCCCGCGCGCCCGGTGCGGCCGATGCGGTGGATGTAGTCGGTGGGCGAACGCGGCAGGTCGTAGTTGATGACCACGGGCAGCTGCGCGATGTCGATGCCGCGCGCCGCGAGGTCGGTGGCGATCACCACGTCCCAGCGGCTCTCCTTGAACTGCGACAGGATGTCGGTGCGCGTGCCTTGCGCGATGTCGCCGTGGAAGGGCACCGCGTAGATGCCGTTCTTGTAGAGCTTCTCGGCCACGATCTGCGCCGCGTGCTGCGTGGCGACGAAGACCAGCACGCGGTCCCATTCGCCTTCGTGCTGCTTGAGCAGGTGGCGCAGCAACTGCGTGCGTCGGATGGCGTCGACCTCGATCACGCGCTGCACGATATTGGGCTCGGTGCCCGGTTCGCCCTGCACGTCGATGACGGCGGGCTCGCGCAGCATGCCGTCGGCCAGCGCCTGGATGGCGGCCGGGAAGGTGGCGGAGAACAGCAGGTTCTGGCGCTGCGCGGGCAGCAGCGCGAGGATGCGGCCGAGCTCCTCGGCAAAGCCGAGGTCGAACAGGCGGTCGGCCTCGTCGAGCACCAGCGTCGACACGGCATTCAGCTTGAGCGCGTTGTGCTCGATCAGGTCGAGCAGCCGGCCCGGCGTGGCGATGACGATGTCGGCGCCGCCGCGCAGGCCCATCATCTGCGGGTTGATCGACACGCCGCCGAAGGCGATGACGATCTTCAGCCGTTCGGGCAGGTGCTGCGCCAGGCTGCGCATGGTCTCGCCGACCTGGGCCGCGAGTTCGCGCGTGGGCACGAGGACCAGGGCGCGCACGCGGCGCGGGCCGTCCACGCGCTGGGCACTCAGGCGCTGCAGCACGGGAAGGGAAAATGCGGCGGTCTTGCCGGAGCCGGTCTGCGCCGAGCCCCGCACGTCGCGGCCCTGCAGAATCGCGGGGATGGCCGCGGCCTGGATGGCGGTCGGCGCGGCATAACCGCTTTCGGCGGCAGCCTGAACGAGCGCGGGGGCCAGGCCCAGTGAAACGAATGGCATGTGAGCAGACAGAGAGAGAAACCCGAGAGAGAAGAAAGACGTAGCGAATGTCGACGATGAAACAGCGCAATCAGACCGGCAGCGCCCTGGTGTACTCCACCGAGGCGGGCGGGCGCATGTGCCCCGACTGCGGCGAGCCCGTGGCCCGGTGCCGCTGCAAGGAACTCAACGCGCGCGCGCCGGCCACCGACGGCATTGTGCGTGTATCGCACGAGACCAAGGGGCGCAAAGGCAAGGGCGTGACCGTCGTCAAGGGCGTGGCGCTGGACGCCGAAGGCCTCGCAGCGCTCGGCAAGCAGCTCAAGACGGCCTGCGGCTCGGGCGGCACGGTGAAGGACGGCGTGATCGAAATCCAGGGCGACCACCGCGAAACGGTGATCGCCGCCCTCGTGAAGCAGGGCCACACCGTCAAGCGCGCGGGAGGCTGAGCACCCGATGAAGCCCGAAGACCTGCAGCGCCTGGTGAGCCTCCCGATGCCTTTTGGCAAGCACAAGGGCACGCTGATCGCCGATTTGCCCGGAAATTACCTGAATTGGTTTGCACGTGAGGGTTTTCCCTCAGGCGACATTGGCCGGCTGCTCGCCCTGATGCATGAGATAGACCACAACGGGCTTTCGGACCTCCTGAAACCGTTGCGAAATCGCCCGCCGGGTCGGACTGTTTCGCAATAACACACGAATTTCCCACTCTTTTTGCAATTCACGCTGGATAATCCGGCTTACGTGTCTGTGAGACTTGTCTCCCGTGCACGTAATTCGGTGATCGGTCAGTTTCGCGCCACAGCGCACTTGTTTGTTGTGATTCTGGGACTCCATCGCTTTGTTTTGTTGGTTTGAATTAGGAGTCCCTCAATGGGCAAGAAACTCTACGTAGGCAACCTCGCCTACTCCGTGCGTGACAACGACCTGGAACAGGCTTTCGGCGAGTTCGGCTCGATCGTCAGCGCCAAGGTCATGATGGAACGCGACACCGGTCGTTCGAAGGGCTTCGGCTTTGTCGAAATGGGCACGGATGCTGAAGCACTCGCAGCTGTCGAAGCCATGAACGGCCATTCACTCCAGGGCCGTGCCCTGACGGTGAACGAAGCCCGTCCGATGGAAGCTCGTCCCCCCCGCACCGGTGGTGGCGGCGGCTACGGCGGTGGTGGCGGTGGCGGCTACGGCGGTGGTGGTGGTGGCGGCGGTTACGGCGGCGGCGGCGGTGGCCGCAGCGGTGGTGGCGGCGGTTACGGCGGCGGCGGCGGTGGCCGCGGCGGCTACTAAGCCCTCCCTGCACGTCCGAGAGCTCCGGCTCTCTGAATGAAAAAAGCTCCTTCGGGAGCTTTTTTCGTTTCTACCGCGCCCTTCCGTGCCCGCAGTCAGGTCGCCCTCATGGAAACCCGGTAAGCATTTGTCCGTACCCTCGCGGTCAGCCAACGGTCAGCCGCGCAGAACGACGCTCACTCCTTCAAAACAAGAGGGGCGAGACATGCGCATCAAGAGTCAGGCGGACTTCTTTTCAGGAGTCATGTTCACCAGCGTGGGAGGGGCCTTCGCGATAGGCGCCACGACCTACACCATCGGCGACGGCGCCCGCATGGGGCCGGGGTACTTCCCGCTGATGCTGGGCATCCTGCTGGCCTTTCTGGGCGCCATCATCATGTTCCAGGCGCTGGTGGTCGAGACCACCGACGGCGACCCGATCGGCAAGTGGGCCTGGAAGCCCCTGGCCTTCGTGCTCGGCGCCAACCTCGCCTTCGGCGTGCTGCTGGGCGGGCTGCCCAGCATCGGGCTGCCGGCCATGGGAATGATCATCGCGATCTACGCCCTCACGATCATCTCGAGCATGGCGGGCGAGCACTTCAAGCTGCGCGACGTGCTGATCCTCTCGACCATCCTGGCCGCCGGCAGCTACGTGGCCTTCATCTGGGCGCTCAAGCTCCAGATCCAGGTCTGGCCCACTTTCATTTCGGGCTGAGGAGCACGCACCATGGACCTGATCCACAACCTTTCCATCGGTTTCGGCGTTGCCTTCACCTTCACCAACCTGCTGTATTGCCTGCTGGGCTGCATTCTGGGCACGCTGATCGGCGTGCTGCCCGGCATCGGCCCGGTCGCGACCATCGCGATGCTGCTGCCTGCCACGTACGCGCTGCCGCCCGTGTCGGCGCTCATCATGCTGGCAGGCATCTATTACGGCGCGCAGTACGGCGGCTCCACGACGGCCATCCTGGTGAACCTGCCCGGGGAGTCGTCCTCGGTGGTCACCTGCATCGACGGCTACCAGATGGCAAGGCAGGGCCGCGCGGGCCCCGCGCTGGCCGCGGCCGGCCTGGGCTCGTTCTTCGCGGGCTGCGTGGGCACGCTGATCCTGGCGGCCTTCGCACCGCCGCTGACCGAGCTGGCCTTCAAGTTCGGCCCGGCCGAGTACTTCTCGCTGATGACGCTGGGCCTGATCGGCGCGGTGGTGCTGGCGTCGGGTTCGCTGATCAAGGCGGTGGCCATGATCGTGCTGGGCCTGCTGCTGGGCATCGTGGGCACCGACGTCAACTCGGGCGTGGCGCGCTACAGCTTCGACATTCCTGAACTGACCGACGGCATCGGCTTCGTGGTGATCGCCATGGGCGTGTTCGGCTACGGCGAAATCATCGGCAACCTCTCGCAGCCCGACGACGAGCGCGAGGTGTTCACGCACAAGGTGAAGGGCCTGTGGCCCACCAAGGAAGACTTCAAGCGCATGACGCCCGCGGTGCTGCGCGGCACGGCGCTGGGTTCGGCCCTGGGCATCCTGCCGGGCGGCGGCGCGCTGCTGGCCTCGTTCGCCTCGTATGCGCTGGAGAAGAAGATCAAGATGCGCCCGGGCGAAGTGCCTTTCGGCAAGGGCAACATCCGCGGCGTGGCGTCGCCCGAGTCGGCCAACAACGCCGGCGCGCAGACCTCCTTCATTCCGCTGCTGACGCTGGGCATTCCGCCCAACGCGGTGATGGCGCTGATGGTGGGCGCCATGACGATCCACAACATCCAGCCCGGCCCGCAGGTGATGACCAGCAACCCGGAGCTGTTCTGGGGCCTGATCGCCTCGATGTGGATCGGCAACGCGATGCTGATCATCCTGAACCTGCCGCTCATCGGCATGTGGATCAAGCTGCTGACGGTGCCCTACAAGTTCCTGTTCCCGGCGATCGTGCTGTTCTGCGCCATCGGCGTGTACTCGACCAACAACAACACCTTCGACGTGTGGATGGTGGCGGCCTTCGGCTTCATCGGCTACCTGTTCATCAAGCTCAGGACGGAGCCCGCGCCGCTGCTGCTGGGCTTCATCCTCGGGCCGATGATGGAAGAGAACCTGCGGCGCGCCCTGCTGCTGTCGCGCGGTGCATGGAGCGTGTTCGTCACGCGGCCGCTGTCGGCGGGGCTGCTGGTGGCCGCGGTGATGCTGCTGGGCATCGTGCTGCTGCCGGCCATCAAGGCCAAGCGCGAGGAAGCCTTCGTCGAAGAATAGGCCCGCCACCGGGGGCAACACCCGAGGCCCGGCAAAGCCGGTTCCTCGGTGTTTCTGGAAGAAGCCCCCGGCTTGGCGCCTGGGGCTTTTTTCATTTCAGGAACGCGTCGTACGCCGTCTTCAGGATCAGCGCGCTCACCACCACGATGAACACGCCCCGCACGAACCCCGCGCCGTGCTTGAGCGCCACGCGCGTGCCCAGCAGGCTGCCGGCCACGTTGGCCACCGCCATCACCAGCCCGTACTGCCACCACACGTGGCCCTTGGCCGCCAGCAGGATCAGCGCGGCGCCGTTGGTCAGGGTGTTGATGATCTTGGCGGAGGCCGAGGCGTTGAGGAAGTCGTAGCCCATCCAGCGCACGAACAGGAACACCAGGAAGCTGCCCGCGCCCGGCCCGAAGAAACCGTCGTACAGCCCGATCGACAGGCCGATGGTGCAGGCCGCCAGCGTTTCGGCGCGGCCGGTGAAACGCGGCGCGTGCAGCCGGCCCATGTCCTTGCGCGCCAGCGTGTACAGAAGCACGCCCAGCAAGATGACAGGCAGCGCCCGGCGCAGGAAGTCGCCGGGAAACATCGTGACACCCCAGGCGCCCAGCATCGCGCCGGCAAAGCCGGCCAATGCGGCCGGCCAGAGGGCCCCCCAGCGCATCTGCACCCGCTGGCTGAACTGGGCCGCCGCGGCGGCCGTGCCCCAAATGGACGCGCTCTTGTTGGTGCCCAGCAGGGTCGCCGGTGGTGCGCCCGGAAACACGGCGAACAGCGCCGGCACCAGGATCAGCCCGCCCCCACCCACGATCGAATCGACAAAACCCGCGAGCAGCGAGGCACCTGTGACCACCAGCATTTCCATGGCGGCGATTGTCTCACCCGCAACGCTACTAAAAAAGTAGCGTCACGCGCAGGTGCGGCAAGCGTATGGGGTGCATTCGGCTTGAGAAAAAAGGCCGGGCCACGCCCTTCGAACAGGCAAAAAAAAGACGCCGACCAGCGGCGTCTTTCAAGTTCGAAACAGGCATCTCGTACGGAGCCTTTGAAGATTTTTCTTGTTGATCGGGAAGTTGTCTCCTCGGACCCTCGGCAGTACGAGCAGGGCCCGTTCGCGAGTGGGCAGACTTTAGAGCGTGCACCGCGTCAGTGCATTGGGAATTACCCGCTTTGACTCAGGTCCGACACACGATTTGCGAACGAAAGTGTGTCGATGAGTTAACAAGGTGGCACGACTTGTGCACGTAAGGCAACAGTCCACAACTCGAAGAAGACAACGGCCATGGCCTTGGCAACGCACGCCTCCATCAGCGCGGCAGACACCGCGTGGATGATGACTTCGACCGCGCTGGTGCTGCTGATGACGCTGCCCGGCATCGCGCTCTTCTACGCAGGCATGGTGCGCCGCAAGAACGTGCTGGCCACCATGGCGGCCGTGGTGGCGATTGCCGCGGTGGTCTCGCTGACCTGGTTCGCGCTGGGCTACTCGCTGGCCTTCACGCCCGGCTGGCCCTGGCTGGGCGGGCTCGGGCGCTGGGGCTTCTCGGGTTTCGAGTACCTGAAGGAAGCGGGCCAGGTGGCGGTGAGCCATGTCGCGCCCAACGTGCCCGAGTCGGTCTACGCGATGTTCCAGCTGACCTTCGCGATCATCACCACCGCCCTGGTGCTGGGCGCCTTCGTCGAACGCATGCGCTTCTCGGCCATCCTGTGGTTCGCGCTGCTGTGGAGCGTGCTGGTGTATGCGCCGGTGGCGCACTGGGTGTGGGAGCCGGGCGGCTGGCTCGCGCAGATGGGCGCGCTCGACTTCGCCGGCGGCTCGGTGGTTCACGTCAACGCGGGCATCGCGGGGCTGGTCTGCGCCTATGCGCTGGGTCCGCGCAAAGGCTACGGGCGCGAGGCCTTCGAGCCCTACAGCCTGGCGATGACGATGATGGGCGCCGGCCTGCTGTGGGTCGGCTGGTTCGGCTTCAATGCAGGCTCGGCCGTGGCAGCCGACGGGCGCGCGGGCCTGGCGATGCTGGTGACGCACATCGCGGCGGCGGCCGGCGCCATGAGCTGGATGATCGGCGAGTGGATCGTGCGGCGCAGCCCCTCTTTGCTGGGCCTGTGCTCGGGCCTGGTGGCCGGGCTGGTGGCGATCACGCCGGCGGCCGGTTTCGTCACGCCGCTGGCGGCGCTGGCCATCGGCACCATCGCGGGGCTGGCGTGCTACTGGGGCGCCACCGGGCTGAAGCACATGCTGGGGGCGGACGACTCGCTGGACGTGTTCGGCGTGCACGGCATCGGTGGCATCGTGGGTGCGCTGCTCACGGGGGTGTTCGCCGATGCGCGCATCTCGGGCGTCACGGGCGACGTGCTGACGCAGGCCGTCGCGGTGGGAAGCGTGGCCATCTACAGCGCGACGGGGACGGCGGTGGTGCTTTGGCTGGTGCATGTGCTGGTGGGCTTGCGCGTCGACGCAAACAGCGAGCTGCTGGGCCTCGATCTTGCACAGCACAAGGAACACCTGGGGAGTTGATCCACCGTCGGAGGAACCATGCCATCCATGTCCGAAAGCGAACGCATCGCCCTCGCCGCCCGCCTTCATGTGGCGCTGCGGCGAAAGCACGGCCGCGTGACCGACACCGAGTGGATGGCAACCAACGCGGAATACGCCGCCGAGATCGTGCGCATGACGCGCGCGCACGCCGCCGAAACCAAGGACGAGGAGCTCGACCAGCTGGCCACGCGGCTGGAGCAGGCGATGGAGCCGCTGGCGCGCGCTGCCCGGCTGGCGGCGCGGCAACCCGACGGGCAGCCGCCGACGCCGCCGCCGCGGTACGTGGGCGGGTTGCGCTGAACGAACCCCGCCCCCCGATGCCGATTCCCGAACTCAGCCCGCAGCCAACGCCGCCTTGCGAATCGACTGCAGCGTGCTCCCCGGGGTGATGGCCTCCGGGTCCAGCAGGCAATGCAGGATCGCCGGCTTGCCGCTCGCTCGCGCGCGGGCCAGTGCGGGGCCGAACTCTTCCGTGGTGGTGACCCGCTCGCCGTGGCCGCCGAACACCTCGGCATAGCCGCGGAAGTCGGGGTTCTTCAACTGCGTGGCGCTGATGCGGCCGGGGTAATGCTTTTCCTGGTGCATGCGGATGGTGCCGTACATGGCGTTGTCGAGCAGCACCACGAGGATCGGCAGGCCGTACTGCACCGCCGTCGCGAACTCCTGGCCGTGCATCATGAAGTCGCCGTCACCGGCAAACACCACCACCTCGCGCTGCGGCCACAACCGCTTGGCGCCGACACCGGCCGGCAGGCCGTAGCCCATCGAGCCGCTGGTGGGCGCCAGCTGGCTGGCGAACGCGCGGAACGGCCAGAAGCGGTGCACCCAGGTGGCGAAGTTGCCCGCGCCGTTGCAGAAGATGGTGTCGGCCGGCAGCACCTCGCGCAGGTGCTGCATGACCTCGCCCATCTGCAGCGGACCCGGAATGCGGATGGGCGCCGGGTCGCTCCAGCGCAGGAAGTCTTCGCGCGCGGTCTTGGTCTCGGCCTGCCACGCGGGCGTGGATGCGGGGCGCAGCGCGGTCACCGCTTCGGCAAAAGCCTGCGGCGTGGCGTGGATGCCCTGCGCCGGGCGGTAGAGCTTGCCGAGTTCGTCCGCATCGGCGTGCACGTGCACCAATGCCTGCTTCGGCTGCGGAATCGCCAGCAGCTCGTAGCCCTGCGACGGCACTTCCGACAGGCGGCCACCGACCAGCAGCACCAGGTCGGCATGGCGGATGCGCTCCAGCATGCGCGGGTTGGCGCCCAGGCCCAGGTCGCCCGCATAGCAAGGGTGCTCGGCGGACATCAGCATCTGGCGGCGGAACGAGCAGTACACGGGCAGCGAGAACGCCGCCGCGAATTCCGCGAACTGCTGTGCGGCCTTTTCGGACCAGCGGCTGCCGCCCAGGATGACGACCGGGCGCAGCGCCTGCGCCAGGCGCTGCTGCAGTTCGGCGACCTGCGACGCACCGGGATGGGTTTCGGTCACCGCGTAAGGCAGCGCGTTCGCCACCGTCGCGGCCTCGGTCAGCATGTCTTCCGGCAGCGCGATCACCACCGGGCCGGGCCGGCCCGAGGTGGCGACGTGGAAGGCGCGCGACACCAGCTCCGGCACGCGCGCCGGGTCGTCGATCTGCACGACCCACTTGGCCATGGTGCCGAACACGGCGCTGTAGTCGAGTTCCTGGAAGGCCTCACGGCCCAGCGCCTCGCGCGCGACCTGGCCCACGAAGAGCAGCAGCGGCGTCGAGTCCTGGTGCGCGATGTGCACGCCGGCCGCCGCGTTGGTGGCGCCCGGGCCGCGCGTGACGAAGCAGATGCCGGGCTTGCCCGTGAGCTTGCCCTGCGCCTCGGCCATCATGGCCGCGCCGCCTTCCTGGCGGCACACGGTCACGTCGATCGATGCGTCATGCAGCGCGTCGAGCACGGCAAGAAAGCTTTCGCCGGGCACGCAGAAGAGTTGCTGCACGCCATGGGTGATGAGCTGGTCGACCAGGATCTGGCCGCCGGTGCGGGGTGAGGTCATGCTTGTTCCAAAGGGCTGAAGGTAGGCGGTATTGCTCCTTCCCCTTTGGGGGAAGGCTGGGATGGGGGCAAGCGGCGTTGGTCAGGCCGACAGCAACTGACATGCCGCAAGCCCCCACCCCTTCCCTCCCCCAGCGGGGGAGAGAGAAAGTCAAAGTCATTCGAGGGCGTTGCACGCGGCGATGATGCGACTGCACGCCTCTTCCAGTTGCGACATCGCCGTCGCATACGAAATCCGGAAATACGGCGCCAGCCCGAACACGCTGCCTGGCACCACCGCCACCTCGAAGTCCTGCAGCAGGTAGCCGCAGAAGTCGCTGTCGCTCTGCAGCAAGGTGCCGCCGGGTGTGCGCTTGCCGAGCACGCCCGCGCAACCCGCGAAGGTATAGAACGCGCCTTCGGGCACGCGGCAGTGCAGGCCGGGCGCGCGGTTCAGCGCGGCGACCACGAAGTCGCGGCGCGCCTGGAAGTCGGCGCAGCGCTCGGCCACGATGCCCTGCGGCCCGGTCAGCGCCTCGATGGCCGCGGCCTGGCTGATGGACGACGGGCAGGAGGTCGTCTGGCTCTGCACCACGGCCATGGCCGCGATGAGCGCGCGCGGCCCTGCGCCGTAGCCCACGCGCCAGCCGGTCATGGCGTAGGCCTTCGACACGCCGTTGACGGTCAGCGTGCGTTCGCGCAGCCGCGGCTCGACCGCCACCGGCGTCGCAAAGGCGAGCTCGTCGTAGAGGATGTGTTCGTAGATGTCGTCCGCCAGCACCCACACCTGCGGATGCCGCAGCAGCACCTCGCACAGCGGCTTGAGTTGCGCCGCGCTATAGGCCGCGCCGCTCGGGTTCGACGGCGAGTTGAGGAACAGCCAGCGCGTGCGCGGCGTGATGGCCGCGTCGAGCTGCGCCGCATCGAGCCGGAAGCCGTTGGCTTCGGTGCAGGCCACCACCACCGGCACGCCGCCGCAGATCCGCACGATGTCCGCGTACGAGGTCCAGTACGGCGCCGGCAGGATCACCTCGTCGCCCGGGTCCAGGCTGGCCATCAGCGCGTTGAAGATGACCTGCTTGGCGCCCGCGCTCACGCTGATCTCGTCGGGCGCGAAGTCCAGCGCATTGTCGCGCCTGAACTTCAGCTGCACCGCCGCCTTCATCGCCGGGCTGCCGTCGAGCACCGTGTAGCGCGTCTCGCCGCGTTCGATGGCGCGCACCGCGGCGTCGCGCACGCTCGACGGCGTGTCGAAATCGGGCTCGCCCGCGCCCAGCACGATCACCGGACGGCCCGCGCGCTTGAGCGCGTTGGCGTGGTCCGTGATGCGCAGGATTTCCGAGACGCCGATGGCGCGCACGCGCTGCGCCGGCAGGAAAGCAACCGTGCCCAGGCTCACTTGGCGTAGGCCTCCAGCGGCTTGTCGTTGGGCTCGGCCATCAGCTGCTTGAGCGCCGGGCTCATCGGCAGGTTCAGGCTGGTGTTCTTCGGCGGAATGGCGGCCACGAACCACTTGGTGTAGATCTTCTCGAGGTCGCCGCTCTTCATCATGCGGCGCAGCGAGTCGTCCACCGCCGCCTTGAAGGCGGGGTCGTCCTTGCGGAACAGCAGCGCGATCGGCTCGGAGCCCAGCGCCTCGCCGACGATGCGGTACGACGCGGGGCTCTTCGAGTTCGCGATGATGCCGGCCAGCAGGTTGTCGTCGAGCACGAAGGCATCGGCGCGGCCCGACTCCAGCAGCAGAAAGCTCTCGAGGTGGTCCTTGCCCAGCATGGTGTTGTAAGACACGTTCTGCGCGCGCTCGCGCTTGCGCAGCAGCTGCACGGCGGTGGTGCCGGTGGAGGCCGACACGTTGCGTCCCGCCAGCTGGTCGAGCGTGGCGATGCCCGAGTCGACCTTGGTCGCCATGCGCACTTCGCTCACGTACGTGGTGAGCGCGAAGGCCACCTGCTGCTGGCGCGCGGTGTTGTTGGTGGTGGGGCCGCAGCCGATGTCCAGCGTGCCGTTCTGCACCAGCGGAATGGTGTTCTGCGCCGTCACGGCCATGTACTCCAGCCTGGCCTGCGGCGCGATGTCCTTCAGCACGCGCTCGCACAGCTCCACGTGGTAGCCCACGTACTTCTCGCCCGCGCCCAGCATGTAGGCCATGGGCGGCGAGGCTTCGCGCACGCCGAGCACGACCTTGCCGCTGCTCTTGATCTTGTCGAGGGTGCCGGGGGTGGTCTGCGCGGCGGCGCCGAACGCGAGCGCGAGCATCGCGGCTGCGATGGCGGTGGTTGTGGCGGTCTTGAAGGGAATGTTCATGGTCTCTGTCTCCTGCTTATGGTTGTGGTGAATGCATGCGGCCGCCGTCCTGCCACCGCAGCAGGGCTGCTGCGCGGCAGGTTCGAACGAACCGGGGGGGCGATCAGTCGCCGATGTCGAAAGTCACGCCCTGTGCGAGCGGCAACGCGGTCGAATAGTTGGTGGTGTTGGTCGCGCGGCGCATGTACGCCTTCCAGCTGTCCGAGCCCGCCTCGCGCCCGCCGCCGGTTTCCTTCTCGCCGCCGAAGGCACCGCCGATCTCGGCACCGCTCGGGCCGATGTTGACGTTGGCAATGCCGCAGTCAGAGCCCGCGCTCGACATGAAGCGCTCCGCCTCGCGCACGTTCAGCGTGAAGATCGACGACGACAGGCCCGCGCCCACTTCGTTGTGCCATTCGATGGCCTCGTCGAGCGTGCCGTAGCGCACCACATACAGGATGGGCGCGAAGGTCTCGCGCAGCACCGGGCCGGCGTGCGACTTGAGTTCGACCAGCGCGGGGCGCACGTAGTAGGCGTCCTGCGTGCCGATGCCATCGACGCGGCTGCCGCCATGCACGGTGGCACCGATCTCGCGGCTTTCGTTCAGGGCCTTCT
Source organism: Variovorax sp. AC103 (assembly GCF_979254005.1). Classification (NCBI taxonomy): domain Bacteria; kingdom Pseudomonadati; phylum Pseudomonadota; class Betaproteobacteria; order Burkholderiales; family Comamonadaceae; genus Variovorax; species Variovorax sp. AC103. The sequence goes on from NZ_CEEDFC010000003.1 coordinate 99,897, forward strand.
GCATGCCGTCGAAAGCGGCGCGGTCGATCAGCGGACCGACCAGCGTGCCGGCCTCGCGCGGATCGCCCACCTGCACGTTGCCGTAGACCTTGGCCAGCTTGGGCACCAGCGCGTCGTACACGCTGTCGTGCACGAACAGGCGGCGCAGCGTGGTGCAGCGCTGGCCCGCCGTGCCCATGGCCGCGAAGGCGATGCCGCGCAGCGTGAGGTCCAGGTCGGCCGACGGCGTGACGATGGCGGCGTTGTTGCCGCCCAGCTCCAGGATGGCGCGGGCAAAGCGGGCAGCCAGCTTCGGCCCGACCTGGCGGCCCATGGCGGTGGAACCGGTGGCCGACAGAATGGGCACGCGGTGGTCGTCCACCAGCACCTCGCCGATGTCGCGCAGGCCCAGCAGCAGGCCCAGCAGGCCTTCGGGCGCGTCGCCGAAGCGCTCGACGGCGCGCTGCGCGATGGCATGCACGGCCAGCGCGGTCAGCGGTGTTTTCTCGGACGGCTTCCACACCACCGAGTCCCCGCACACCAGCGCCAGCGCCGCGTTCCACGACCACACGGCCACCGGAAAGTTGAAGGCCGAAATCACGCCGCACACGCCCAGCGGATGCCAGGTTTCCATCATGCGGTGCTCGGCGCGCTCGGTGGCCAGCGTCAGGCCGTAGAGCTGGCGCGACAGGCCCACCGCGAAGTCGCAGATGTCGATCATTTCCTGCACCTCGCCCGCGCCTTCGGATGGGATCTTGCCGGCCTCCAGGGTGACCAGGCGGCCCAGGTCGCGCTTGGCGACGCGCAGCTCTTCGCCCAGCAGGCGCACCAGTTCGCCGCGGCGCGGGGCCGGCACGTTGCGCCAGGCCTTGAAGGCGTCGTGCGCGCGGCCGATGGCGGCGGTGGCCTCCGCCGGCGTGGTCTGCCGCACCTGCGCGACCACCTCGCCGGACACCGGCGAGCGCACCGTCAGTTCGCCGCCGGTGTGGGCCTCGCGGGGCACGCCCAGGCGCTGCAGCAGTTGTTCGACTTCGGCGGCGACGGACGCCTGGGAAAGAGGGGGGTGGGCTTCGGACATGGACGCGCTCCGGGAGGGAGGAGAAAGAAGGAAGGCAGGAAGGCGGTACGGGGGGGGGTGGAACCCGGCCAATATCAGCGAACTGCGCGCGATTGGCTAGTGAAAAAATGGAAGGACCTGATGCGTTTCAGGAAGGATGATGGCGTGCGCCGCGCATCCGACGGGCTGCGCGCCTACGCACAGGGCGCAAGGCCGCATCCAAGATGCGCCACCCCCACTTGCCCGACCGCCATGAAGACGATCCTCTCCCTCTACGCCGCCCTCCACGCGCTGACGGCGTTCGCGTTCGCCGCAGCGGCCGTGGTGCTGATCGTGGTCGCGGGGCACGCGGGCTTTGTCGCCGTCATGCAGGGCATCGACATCTCGGCGGCCGAAGCGGTGATCGAGGCGGTCGGCCTGCTGGCGGCCGCGGTCGTGGCGCTGCAGATCTCCCAGACCGTGCTCGAAGAAGAAGTGGTGCGCGACGCCCACATCGGCGCGCCGACGCGGGTGCGCCGGTTCCTGTCGCGGTTCATGGTGGTGATCGTGGTGGCGGTGGCGGTCGAGGGCCTGGTCGCGATCTTCAAGGCCCGCGAGGCGCCCGAGCTCATGCTGTACGGCGCCGCCCTGCTGAGCGCGGTGGGCCTGCTGATGGCGGGCTGGGGCGTGTTCATCCGCCTCAACCGCTACGCCGAAGAGCTGGAGCCCGAAGCGATGCAGGAAGCCAAGAGCGAAGACATCAAGCTGAAGGAGTGAGCATGCCTTTTTCGAGCCTTCTCAAGCCCACCCTGGCCGCGCTGGGCGTGGCCCTGCCGCTCGCGGCCGCCGCCGCGGACCGCAACCCGCTCGTGGCCGAGCGCTGGAAGACGCGCCCGGTGGTCGTGGTGGTGCCGGCGGAGGGTGACGCGCTGCTGCGCAAGGTCGAGTCCGCCCTGCGCCAGACGGCCACGCGCGAGGCCTTCATCGACCGCGAGATGGTGCTCTACACGGTGGTCGCGGGCCAGGGCCGCCGCAACGCGCAGCCGCTCGACGTGGCGCAGACCCGCGCGCTGCTGGCCGCGCTGAAACTCGATGCGGCGGGCCCGCCCATCTTCGTGCTGGTCGGCAAGGACGGCGGCGTGAAGATGACCGAAGGGCCCGACGTCGACCTGCAGGCGGTGTTCGCGGAGATCGACAGGATGCCGATGCGCCGGCGTTGAAGCTGGCGGTGCCGGCGTTGTCGATGCCCCGGCGTTGAAGGCTCAGGCCTTCCCCGGCCCGGGCGGCTCCGGCAGCTCGATCTTCTGCCCCGCCGGCGAACTTGCCAGGCTCTGCGCCGGCCGCCGCAGCGTCGCGTCGAACGGGTTGATCTTCGGCCCGATGGCCGCGGCCTCGCGCTTGAGCAGTTCCACCACCGTCGGCATGCGGTCGGCATTGAGCCGGTCGGCGATGGTGCCCACGCTCAGCGCGGCCACCGCGCGCCCTTCGCGGTCCAGGATGGGCACCGCCACGCCCGCCATGCCTTCGAGCAACCCAGTGTTGCGCCCCGCGTAGCCCTGCTGGCGCACGCGCTCGATCTCGGTGCGCAGGTACACCTCGTCGTACACGCCGTACTCGCGCACGCGCGACAGGTTGAAGCGGATCACCTCTTCACGCTCCGCCTCCGGCAAAAACGCCAGGATGGCCAGCGCCCCTTGCCCCACGCCCAGCGCAATGCGCCCGCCGATGTCGCCGGTGAACGAACGGATGGGAAACGGCCCTTCGCTGCGGTCCAGGCAGACGGCGTCGAAGCCGCTGCGCGCCAGCAGGAAGATGCTGTCCCCCAGGCTCGCGCACAGCCGCAGCAGCACCGGCCGGCAGATGGAGCGCAGGTCGCCGGGGTTGCCCGCACTGGCCGCGAGCGCAAAGAAATCGATGCCCAGGCGGTAGAGCTTGGTGCGCTCGTCCTGCTCGACCATGCCTTCGGCCATGAGCGACTGCAGCAAACGGTGCGTGGTGGCCTGCGTAAGGCCCACGGAACGTGCGATCTGCGTCACGCGCCCGCCCTCGGCCTGCACCGCGCCGAGCGCCCGGATCACCGAAAACACGCGCGGCACGCCGCCGCTGGACGGGGCGGTGGCCGGTGCGGCGTCCGAAGTGCTTTCCATACCTTGCTCCTGTGGAATCGTGCCAATTGCTTTGGGCAATTATATTCCATTGAACGGAATAAATTGAAGAAAGATTCTGATTAGTGGAATACCCGAGGCGATCTGGCGCAATCGTTGCAATAGAGTGAATCGAACGCAGCAAGCTGTCCATGGCCCGCACCAAGATGAATCCAGGTGCCCGGAGCCATCTTTTCGCTCCCGCAGAAAGGCAAGCCTCCATGTCATTCCTCCGGCTCACCGACGTCACCAAGTTCTATGGCGCCACCCGCGCGGTGTCGGCCATGAACCTCACGGTGGAAAAAGGCGAGTTCGTCTCGCTGCTCGGCCCCTCGGGCTGCGGCAAGACCACCACGCTGCAGATGATTGCGGGCTTCGAGGCCGTGAGCAGCGGGCGCATCGAGCTCGCGGGCAAGGACATCACGCACGCCAAGGCCAACACGCGCGGGCTGGGCATCGTGTTCCAGACCTATGCGCTGTTCCCGCACATGACGGTGGCCGACAACGTGAGCTTCGGCCTCGAGATGCGCAAGATGCCCAAGGCCGAGCGCAGCGAGCGCGTGAAGCAGGCGCTGGCGCTGGTGCACCTCGAAGCGCACGCCACGCGCTATCCGCGCGAGCTCTCGGGCGGCCAGCGGCAGCGCGTGGCGCTGGCGCGCGCGCTGGTCATCGAGCCGCCGGTGCTGCTGCTGGACGAGCCGCTCTCCAACCTGGACGCCAAGCTGCGCGAGGAGATGCAGTTCGAGCTGCGCCAGATCCAGCGCAAGGTGGGCACCACCACGGTGATGGTCACGCACGACCAGAGCGAGGCCATGTCCATCAGCGACCGCGTGGTGGTGATGGAAGCCGGCTGCGCCACGCAGATCGACCACCCGCAGCGCGTGTACGAGCATCCGAGCACGCGCTTCATCTCCACCTTCGTGGGCAAGGCCAACCTGCTGGACTGCCGCGTCTCCAGCAGCGGCGCCACGCGCACCTGCGTGGAAGTCGGCGCGCTCTCGCTCGACGTGGACGACACGGGCTTCAGCATCGACGCCGCGGCGCTGCTGAGCGTGCGGCCCGAAAAGCTGCAGCTGGTGCCGCCGGGGCAGGGCCGGCTCGACGGCGAAGTGCAGGAGCGCTTCTTCCTCGGCAGCCAGTGGCTCTACCGCGTGGCCACGGCCGTGGGCGACCTCACGGTGCTCAGCCCCAACGACGGGCGCGAGGCGCTCGAGGAAGGCGCCCGTACCGGCCTCGACTGGCCGGCGCACTGCATGCGGCTGCTGCCGGCGGAGAAAGCGGTCGCCGCATGAGCACCGCGCTGAAGCACAAGGCCACCCCGTGGTGGCTCAGCGCCCCCGCGCTGCTGCTGTTCACCGCGCTGCTGCTGGTGCCGCTGGCGCTCACGGCCGTGCTGTCGTTCAACGTGTACGACCCGGCCACGGGAGCGAAGGCGGGCGAGTTCACGCTCGCGCACTACGCGCTGGTGTTCTCCGACTCGTACTACCTGGGCATCTTCTGGCGCACCTTCTGGGTGTCGGGCCTGGTCACGCTGATCTGCGTGGTCATCGGCGCGCCCGAGGCCTATGTGCTCAGCCGCATGCGCAACCCGTGGCGCTCGATCCTTTTGCTGGTGGTGCTGGCGCCGCTGCTGGTGTCGGTGGTGGTGCGCGCCTTCGGCTGGAGCATGCTGCTCGGGCCCGAGGGCGCGGTCAACGGCCTGCTGGGGCTGCTGGGCATCGGCCCGGTGAAGATCCTGTACACCAGCACCGCCGTGGTCATTGCGCTGGTGCACGTGATGCTGCCGTTCATGGTGATCCCGGTGTGGACCTCGCTGCAGAAGCTGGACCCGGGCGTGGAGAACGCGGCCCTGTCGCTCAACGCCACGCCCTTCACCACGCTGCGGCGCATCGTGCTGCCGCAGGTGATGCCGGGCATTCTGTCAGGCAGCCTGATCGTGTTCGGCCTGGCCGCGAGTTCGTTCGCCATTCCGGGTCTGCTGGGCGGGCGGCGCCTGAAGATGGTCGCGACCATCGTCTACGACGAGTACCTGAGCGAACTCAACTGGCCGCTCGGTGCCGCTGTGGCCCTGGTTCTGCTTGTCGCGAATCTGGTCGTCATGCTCAGCTACAACCGTTTGGTCGAAGGCCGCTACAAGAAAGCGCTGGGCTGAGCCATGAACAAGAACGGCCCCATCGCCCTCGCGTTCAACGCGCTCGTCATCACCTTCATGCTCGCGCCGCTGGTGGTGGTGTGCATCGTGGCGTTCACGCCCGAGAACACGCTGACCATTCCGACCACGCACTTCTCGCTGCGCTGGTTCCGCGCGGTGTTCGCGCACCCCGACTTCATGCAGTCGTTCTGGAACAGCCTGTGGCTCGCGCTGAGTTCGGCCACCATCGCCACGCTGCTGGCGGTGCCGGCCGGCATGGCGATCACGCGCTACGCGTTTCCGGGGCGCAACTTCCTCAACGGCCTGTTCCTGTCGCCGCTGATCGTGCCGCACCTGGTGCTGGGCGTGGCGCTGCTGCGGCTGTTCTCGCTGGTCGGCGGCACGGGCAGCTTCGCCTGGCTGGTGATGGCGCATGCGCTCATCGTCACGCCCTACACGCTGCGCCTGGTGGTGGCGGCGCTGGTGGGCTTCGACCGCAGCGCCGAGCAGGCCGCGCTGTCGCTGGGCGCGAGCCAGGCCACGGTGTTCCGCCGCATCACGCTGCCGATGATCCTGCCGGGCGTCACGGGCGGCTGGATGCTGTCGTTCATCAACAGCTTCGACGAGGTGACCATGTCGATCTTCGTCACCTCGCCCAGCACGGTGACGCTGCCGGTGCGCATGTACATGTACGCCACCGAGTCGATCGACCCGCTGATGGCGGCGGTGTCGGCGCTGATGGTGGCGGTCACGGCCTTCGCGATGGTGCTGCTCGACCGCATCTACGGGCTGGACCGCGTGCTGGTGGGACGCAGCAAATGACGATCACTTCTCATGCCTTGCTGCACCGCGTGGCCGAGACCACCGGCCGCGAGGCCGTGGCCTTCACGCTCGACGGCGTGCCCGCCAGCGCACTCGCCGGCGACACCGTGCTGACCGCCGTGCTCACCCAAGGCGCCCAGCTGCGGCGCAACGAATTCAGCGGCCTGCCGCGCGCGGGCTTCTGCATGATGGGCGCCTGCCAGGACTGCTGGATCGCCACCGGCGACGGTGACCGGCTGCGCGCGTGCTCGACCTTCATCGCGCCGGGCATGGCGCTGGTCACGGGAAAGATCGGCGCATGACGGGCTCAGGCGACATCCGCCCCGTGATCGTCGGTGCCGGCCCGGCCGGCGTGCGCGCGGCGCAGACGCTGGTGGCCTACGGCCTGCGGCCCGTGGTGATCGACGAGGCCTCGCGCGCCGGCGGCCAGATCTACCGCCGCCCGCCCGCCAGCCTGGCGCAGCGCAGCACGCAAACGCTCTACGGCCTGGAGTCGAAGCGCGCCGAAGGCGTGCACGCCTCCTTCGACGCGCTGCAGGGCCGCATCGAGCACCGGCGCGACAGCCTGGTGTGGAACGCGCAGGACCGGCTGCTCGACGTGATGCACGGCCCCACGCACACCAACCACCGCGTGCCCTACAGCCACCTGATCGTGGCCACGGGCGCCACCGACCGCGTGCTGCCGGTGCCGGGCTGGACGCTGCCGGGCGTGTACACGCTGGGCGGCGCCCAGGTGGCGCTCAAGTTCCAGGGCTGCGCCATCGGGCAGCGCGTGGTGTTCATGGGCACCGGACCGCTGCTGTACCTGGTGGCGTACCAATATGCGAAGGCCGGCGTGAAGGTGGCCGCGGTGCTGGACACCGCGCGCCTGTCCGACCAGCTGGCCGCCACGCCCGCCATGCTCACCCAGCCCGCGGTGTTCGCCAAGGGCGTGTACTACGTCGGCTGGCTGCGCGCGCACGGCGTGGCGCTGCACAGCGGCGTGCGCCCGCTGCGCGTGCTCGGCGACGACGCGCAAGGCCGCGTGACCGGCGTGGCCTGGCAAGACGGCCACGAGGAACGCACGCTGGCCTGCGACGCGGTGGGCTTCGGCTACGCGCTGCGCTCCGAGACGCAGCTGCCCGACCTGCTGGGCTGCCGCTTCGACTACGCGCCCATGCACCGCGCGCACCTGCCGGTGTGCGACGCGGCGGGCCGCTCCAGCGTGCAGGGCGTGTACCTCGCGGGCGACGGCGCCGGCATCATGGGTGCGGATGCGGCCGAGTGGGCCGGCGAGCGCGCGGCGCTGGCGCTGCTGGCGGACAACGGCATGCCCGTCGACACGGCCCGTGCATCGGCGCTGGAACGCAAGCTGGGCAAGCTCGTCGGCTTTCGCCGGGGGCTGGAGCGCGCCTTCCCCGTGCCGCAGGACTGGGCCGCGCACGCCAGCGACGACCTGGTGGTCTGCCGCTGCGAAAACATCACGGCCGGCACCTTGCGCCAGGCCGTCGCGATCAACGGCGCCGACGAAATGAACCGCCTGAAGGCCCTGTCGCGCGTCGGCATGGGCCGCTGCCAGGGCCGCATGTGCGGCGTGGCCGCGGCAGAAATCCTGGCGCACGCGACGCAGCAACCGCTGCAGCAGGTCGGGCGGCTGCGTGGCCAGGCGCCGATCAAGCCGATTCCGCTGCGGCTCGCGCCCGCCGAAGCGACCGCCGAAACGAGCGAAATGGCCGGCAAGGCGACCGACGAAGGAACCGGCGAATGAGCGGCATCACCCCCCTGAAGACCGACGTCGCCATCGTCGGCGGCGGCATCGTCGGTGCGTCGGCCGCGCTCGCCTTGCGCCGCATGGGCCTGGGCGTGGTGCTGCTGGAGCGCGACCTGTGCGGCTCGCGTTCGAGCGGCGTGAACTTCGGCGGCGTGCGCCGCCAGGGCCGCCCGCTGAGCCAGCTGCCGCTGACGCAGCGCGCGCACCGCATCTGGGGCCAGCTGCCCGCGCTGCTGGGCACCGACGGCGAATACATCCGCTCGGGCCATTTCAAGATCGCGCGCAGCGAGGCCGACATGGCCTCGCTGGAGCGCTACCGCGCCATGAGCAGCGACTTCGACCTGGGCCTGGAGCTGATCTCCGCCGCGCGCCTGCGCACGCAATGCCCCTGGCTCGGCACGCGCGCCATGGGCGGCTCGCTGTGCCCGGAAGACGGGCAGGCCAACCCGCGCCTGGTGTCGCCGGCCTTCGCGCTGGCGGCGCGGCGCGCGGGCGCGCAGGTGCTGGAGCGCCACAAGGTCGACGAGGTGGCGCACGACGGCGCCCTCTTCATGGTGCGCGCGACGCATGCCGAAGGCACGCTCGAAGTGCAGGCCCCGGTGCTGCTGAACTGCGCCGGCGCCTGGGCCGGCGCCATCGCCGCCCAGTTCGGCGAGACGCCGCCCATGCGCGCACGCAGCCCCGTGATGGCGGTGACCGAGCCGGTGCCGCACTTCATGGCATGGAGCCTGGGCGTGGAGGGCGGCGGCATCTACTGCCGGCAGGTCGCGCGCGGCAACCTCGTGATGGGCGGCGGCACCGGCATCACGCTCAGCGCCGACCGCGCGCGCGCCGACCACGACGCCATCGCCATGCTCGCGATGCAGGCGGTCGAGTTGCTGCCCACGCTGCGCCACGCGCATTTCATCCGCACCTGGGGCGGCACCGAGGGCTACCTGCCCGACCGTGAACCGGTGCTCGGCCCGAGCCGCACCACGCCGGGCCTGTTCCACGGCTTCGGCTTCGCGGGCGCGGGCTTCCAGATCGGCCCGGCCGCCGGCGAGGTGCTGGCCGAACTGGCGCGCGACGGGCGCACCGACACACCCATCGACGCCTTCGCCATCGGGCGCTTCGACGAAGAACCCGTTTCAGTTTCCGTTTCCCACGCCTGACCCCTGCCCGAACTCCCACCCTGAACTTGATTGGAGAGCACACCATGTCCCGCACCGCCAAGTCCCCCTCCCTGCTCTGCGCCGTCGCTTTCGCGGCGCTGCTTGCCGCCGCCGGCACCGCCAGCGCGCAGAACAAGACGATCTACATCGGCATGAACGGCGGCACCATGGAGAAGGCGTACACGCAGTACGTGTTCCCGGCCTTCGAGAAGGCCTACGGCGCCAAGGTGGTGGTGGTGCCGGGCACTTCGTCCGACATCCTGGCCAAGGCCCAGGCCAACAAGGACAAGCCGCAGATGCACGTGATGTTCCTCGATGACGGCATCATGGTGCGCGCCATCGGCATGGGGCTGTGCCAGAAGCAGAAGCCCAACCCCTCGCTCAGCGAGATCTATCCGGCCGCGCGCTTCAAGGACGACATGGCCAGCGGCGTGAGCCTGGGCATGACGGGCCTGGCCTACAACGCGAAGATGTTCAAGGAAAAGGGCTGGGCGCCGCCCACCTCGTGGATGGACCTGGCCGACCCCAAGTTCAAGGGCAAGGTGGTGTTCCAGTCGATGTCGTCCTCGTCCTTCGGGCTGCACGGCTTCCTGATGTTCAACCGCATCCAGGGGGGCAACGACAAGAACGTGGAGCCCGGCTTCAAGGCCTGGCCCACCACCGTCGGCCCGAACGTGCTGGAGTACATCCCGAGTTCGGCAAAGCTGTCGGAGATGGTGCAGACCAATGAAGCGGCCATCTTCCCGCTGACGCCCACGGCCGTGGCCGCGCTCAAGACCAAGGGCATCCCGGTGGAGTACGCGCCGCCCAAGGAAGGCGCGGTGGTGCTCATGGTGGGCCAGTGCGTCATCGCCAACAACAGCGAACCCGAGCTGTCGCAAAAGCTCGCCGAGTTCCTGCTGAGCCCGGTGGCGCAGGCCAACGTGCTGCAGTACGGCGCGCAGATTCCGACCAACCCCAAGGCGCCGGCCGAGGGCGAAGGCGCGGCGCAGGTGGCGGACATCAACAAGTGGATGAAGACGGCCGTCACCATCGACTGGGAAAGCATCAACGCGAACCGGCCCGCATGGAACGCGCGCTGGAACAAGACGATAGAGAAGTGATCCGTCAACCCTGCGCGCCGGTTCTTCCGGTTTTGCGCAGCAGCACCGGCAGGCACAGCAGATAGAGCGACGCCCCCGCCAGCCACACGATGCCCGGAAAGCGCGTGCGGAACGCGAAGTAGAGCGGGCTGATGAGCAGCGGGCCGAACACCGCCGCCAGGCTGGTGATGCTCGCGAGCACGCCCTGCAGCCGCCCCTGCTGCGCCTCGCCCACGCGCGCCGAGAGCGTCGCCTGCAGCGCCGGGGCGCAGACGCCGCCCATGCACAGGAGCGGCAGCATCGCGATGGCCATCCAGCCCTGCGTGGCGAAGGCAATCAGCGCATAGCCCGTGCCGTCGGCGATGGTGCCGATGGCGATGGCCGCGCGCTCGCCCCAGCGCTCGACCACCGGGCCGGCGACGAAGCCCTGCACCAGCGCGTGCAGCAGGCCAAAGACCGCGAGCGAGAGGCCGACCATGGTGCCGTTCCAGGCGTAGCGGTCCTGCCCGTAGATCACCCAGGTCGTTCCGGCGACCTCGCCCACCAGCACCAGCAGCAGGAAGACGCCGAGCAAGGGCAGCAGCGCCGGAAAGCTGCTGGCCCAGCGCAGCGGCGCGAGCGGATGCACCACGCCGCGATCGAAGGGTTTCGTGGCGAGTGCCGGCGGGCGCGACTCGCGCAACACCAGCACACCGACGAGGAAGGTCACGCCGTTGAGCACCGCAGCCGCGACGAACGGCAGCCGCACGCCGTGGTCGCCGAGCACGCCGCCGATGGCCGGCCCGGCAATGAAGCCCAGGCCGAAGCAGGCGCCCATGCGGCCGAACCATCGCGCGCGCTGGTGCTCGGGCGTGAGGTCGGCAATGGCGGCGGAGGCCACGGCGGTGCTCGCGCCCGTCATGCCCGCGATCGCACGGCCCACGAAGAGCATCCACAGCGAGGGCGCGAAGGCCATGAAGAGCGCGTCGATGGCAGCGCCCGCCACCGAGATGAGCAGCACAGGCCGGCGGCCGAAGCGGTCGCTGAGCGCGCCGAGCACGGGTGCGCAGAGGAACTGCATCAGCGCGTAGAGCGAGAGAAAGGCGCCGAAGCGCCAGCCGAGGTCGCCGGTGTGGCCGACCTCGCGCAGCAGGCCCGGCACGATGGGCATGACCAGGCTGATGCCCACGGCGTCGAGCGTGACAATGGCCAGGATCACGGCATGCGCGCGGCCGGCGCCCGCCAGGGTGTCAGGGGAACGGTGGAAATTTATCATTGATAAGGAATTATCAGCGATAAATTCCTGGCCGTGAAGCGGCGGCGCGCGCCGGCCTGCGCATCAACATCTACATCGGTACACATCGGCATGAAACTGGACCGCGAAGCGATCCTCGAGGCAGCGCTCGCGCTGCTGGACGAGGTCGGCATGGACAAGCTCAGCACCCGGCTGCTGGCCGAGCGGCTGGGCGTGCAGCAGCCCGCGCTGTATTGGCATTTCAAGAACAAGCGCGCGCTGCTGGACGCAATGAACGGCCAGATCCTGCACGGCACGCACGAGCGCAAGCTGCCGCTGCCTGGGGAGACCTGGGACGCGTTCCTGCGCGAGAACGCGCACAGCTTCCGGCGCGCGCTGCTGGTACGGCGCGACGGTGCCCGGTTGCATGCGGGCTCGGAGCCCGACCCGGGCGACCTCGACATGGTCGAGGCCCAGATCGCCGCGGTCGTCGGCCTGGGCGTGCCGGTGGTGCAGGCGATGACGCTGCTGATCGCGCTGGGCCGCTACACCGTGGGTTGCGTGCTGGAGCAACAGGCGGCGCCGCCCGACGCGGCAGCGCAGCAGCAGGCGCTGGACGCCGCCGCGGCTTCGCGCCCGCTGCTGGCCGAGGCCTTCGCGAGCTACAGAAAGGCCGGGCCGGACGCGCTGTTCGAGATCGGCGTGGACCTGATGCTCGAAGGCGCGAAGGCACGCCTGGCCGACAGCGCCCGTGCGGAAGTTGTGAAGGTCCCTGCGCCCAAACCTAGACCCAAAGCCAAACCCAAAGCCAAACCCGTGCGCCGCGCCCCCGCCGGGCGCGGCTGAAGCCGCCTCAGCGCGCGGCGTCTTCCAGGATCCAGCCCGCCGCCTTCTCGGCCATCATCAACGTGGGGCTGTTGGTGTTGCCGCTGGTGATGGTGGGCATCGCGCCCGCGTCGACCACGCGCAGGCCCTGCACGCCGCGCACGCGCAGGCGCGCATCGAGCACGGCCATCGGGTCGCCGTCGGCGCCCATCTTCGTGGTGCCCACCGGGTGGAAGATGGTGGTGGCGATGTCGCCGGCCAGCCGCGCCAGGTCTTCGTCGGTTTGGTACTGCACGCCGGGCTTCCACTCCTGCGGCTTGTACTTGGCCAGCGCGGGCTGCTGGGCGATGCGGCGCGTCACGCGCAGCGACTCGGCCGCCACCTGGCGGTCTTCGTCGGTGCTCAGGTAGTTGGGCGCAATGGCCGGCGCGTCCTCGAAGCGCTTGCTCTTGATGCGCACCGAGCCCCGGCTCGTCGGGTTGAGGTTGCACACGCTCGCGGTGAAGGCCGGAAAGCTGTGCAGCGGATCGCCGAAGGCGTCCAGCGACAGCGGCTGCACGTGGTACTGCAGGTTGGGCCATTCGCGCTCGGGCGAACTGCGCGTGAAGGCGCCGAGCTGCGAGGGCGCCATGCTCATCGGGCCGCTGCGCTTCATCAGGTATTCGAGGCCGATCCTGGCCTTGCCGACCATCGAGGATGCCATCACGTTGAGCGTGGGCGCACCGTCGATCTTGTAGACCGCGCGAATCTGCAGGTGGTCCTGCAGGTTGGCGCCGACGCCGGGCGCGTCGAGCACCACGTCGATGCCGTGCTGGCGCAGCAGGTCGGCCGGGCCGATGCCCGAGAGCTGCAGGATCTGCGGCGAGCCGATGGCGCCCGCGCTCAGCACCACCTCGCGCTCGGCGTACGCGGTGGTCATCTCGGTGCCGTTCCACACCTCGGCGCCGGTGCAGCGGCGCGTGCCGTCGGGCTGCGTCTCGAACAGCAGGCGCGAGACCTGCGCGCCGGTCCACAGCTCGAAGTTGGGCCGGCCGTAGCAGGTGGGGCGCAGGAAGGCCTTGGCGGTGTTCCAGCGCCAGCCGTTCTTCTGGTTGACCTGGAAGTAGCCCACGCCTTCGTTGCTGCCGCGGTTGAAGTCGGTGGAGTGCGGCACGCCGGCCTGCTCGGCGGCGGCCGCGAAGGCGTCCAGGATGTCCCAGCGCAGGCGCTGCTTTTCCACGCGCCATTCGCCGCCCGCGCCGTGCATTTCGTCGGCGCCCAGGTAGTGGTCTTCGTGCTTCTTGAAGGCCGGCAGCACGTTCTGCCAGCGCCAGCCGTCGTCGCCGGTGAGGTCGGCCCAGTGCTCGTAGTCGCGCGACTGGCCGCGCATGTAGATCATGCCGTTGATGCTGGAGCTGCCGCCCAGCGTCTTGCCGCGCGGGTAGCGCAGGACGCGGCCGTTGAGGCCGGCGTCGGGCTCGGTGCTGTAGAGCCAGTCGGTGCGCGGGTTGCCGATGCAGTACAGGTAGCCCACCGGAATGTGGATCCAGTGGTAGTCGTCCTTGCGGCCGGCCTCGATGAGCAGCACGCGCTTGCGCTTGTCGGCGCTCAGCCGGTTGGCCATGAGCGAGCCCGCGGTGCCCGCGCCGATGATGATGTAGTCGAAGGTGTGGTCGTTGTCTCTCATGGTCTTTTTGTTCCGTCTTCTTGCCGGGTGGCGTGCTGCGAGCGCAGGGTTGCGGCCCCTGCGTTCGCGCGCGCCGCTGGACGCATTTAACGCGAGCTTTGCCTTCGATGCCCTCGGTGCCCGGCCGCGCTCCCTCTCGCGGCCGGCCCGGCGCGGCTTACTTGGCCGTGGGCATCACGAACTCGGCGCCCTTGCCGATGCTTTCCGGCCAGCGCTGCATGACCGACTTCTGCTTGGTGTAGAAGCGCACGCCCTCTTCGCCGTAGGCATGCATGTCGCCGAACAGCGAGCGCTTCCAGCCGCCGAAGCCGTGCCAGGCCATGGGCACGGGAATGGGCACGTTGATGCCGACCATGCCCACCTGGATGCGGCGGCTGAATTCGCGCGCCACGTTGCCGTCGCGGGTGAAGCAGCTCACGCCGTTGCCGAATTCGTGCGCGTTGACGAGGTCGACCGCGTCCTTGAAGCTGGCCACGCGCACGCAGCTGAGCACCGGGCCGAAGATCTCTTCCTTGTAGATGCGCATCTCGGGCGTGACGTGGTCGAACAGCGTGCCGCCCATCCAGAAACCGTCGCCGCAACCCTCGCCGGCCTTGCTGCCGTCGAAGCCGCGGCCGTCGACCAGCAGCTTGGCGCCTTCCTTCTCGCCCAGGTCGATGTAGCCGGTGATGCGCTCGTGCGCAGCACGCGTGACGATCGGGCCCATTTCGGCGGCGAGGTTGGTGCCGTTGAGCACCTGCAGGGTCTTGGTGCGCTCGATGAGCTTGGGAATGATCTTGTCGGCCACGTCGCCCACCAGCACCGCCACGCTGATGGCCATGCAGCGTTCGCCGGCCGAGCCGTAGCCCGCGCCGATCAGCGCATCCACCGTCTGGTCGATGTCGGCATCGGGCATGACCACCATGTGGTTCTTGGCGCCGCCCAGCGCTTGCACGCGCTTGCCGTGGTGCGCGCCGGTTTCGTAGATGTAGTTGGCGATGGGCGTGGAGCCCACGAAGCTGATGGCCTTGACGTCGGGGTGCTCGAGCAGCGCGTCGACGGCGACCTTGTCGCCCTGCACCACGTTGAACACGCCGTCGGGCAGGCCGGCTTCCTTCAGCAGCTCGGCCATGCGCAGCGAGGCGCTCGGGTCGGTCGGGCTGGGCTTGAGCACGAAGGTGTTGCCCGCGGCGATGGCCACCGGGAACATCCACATCGGCACCATCACCGGGAAGTTGAAGGGCGTGATGCCCGCGACCACGCCCAGGGGCTGGCGCAGGGTCCAGTTGTCGATGCCGGTGCTCACCTGGTCGGTGAAGTCGCCCTTGAGCAGTTGCGGAATGCCGCAGGCGAACTCGACGATGTCGATGCCGCGGCTGACTTCGCCCTGCGCGTCGGTGAAGACCTTGCCGTGCTCGGCGGTGATGAGATGGGCCAGCTCGTCCTTGTGCTCGTTGAGCAGCTGCAGGAACTTGAACATGACGCGCGCGCGGCGAATGGGCGGGGTGTCGGCCCAGGCCGGAAAGGCGGCCTGCGCGGCGGCCACGGCCGCCGCGACCTGGGCCGTGTCGGCCAGGCCGACCTTGCCGGTGACGGCGCCGGTGGCGGGGTTGGTCACGTCCTGCGTGCGGCCGGAGGTGTTGGCGGCGGGCTTGCCGGCGATGTAGTGGTCGAGGGAGGTGGTCATGGAAAAGGCTTTGCTGTCGGGGAGGATGCGGGCAGTTTAGGCAGCGTCGTGTTCCGCGCCTAGCCATGAGGCTTGAACTTATTGTTCACTCTGCTGAACAATGCAAGCATGAAACCCCAAAATATCGAGGCGCTCTGGACGCACCTGCACTGGCTCACGGTGCTGGCGCAACAGGGCAGCTTCACGGCCGCGGCACTGCGCCTGGGCGTGAGCAAGGCGGCCATGAGCCAGCGCATCGCGGAGCTGGAGCGCGCGGCCGGCGCCCCCCTGGTGCAGCGCACCACGCGCAGCGTGCGGCTCACGGAGGCGGGCCAGCGGCTGGTGGAGGACATGCGCGGGCCTTTCGAGCAGATCGCGCACAGCTTCGCGGGCGTGCGCGACCTGGCCGGCGTGCCGCGCGGGCTGGTGCGCGTGACGGCGCCGGTGGCCTTTGCGCGCCAGCAGCTGGTGCCGCGGCTGGCCGAGTTCCTGCGCGCGCAGCCGGAGGTGCGCATCGAGCTGGACCTGTCGGACCGGCTCAGTTCGCTGGCGATGGAGGGCTTCGACCTGGCCATTCGCCACACGGCCGCGCCGCCCGACACGCACGTGGCCTGGACGCTTTGCGACACCCGCTCGCTGCTGGTGGCCAGCCGCGCCTACCTGCGCCGCCGCGGCACGCCGCGCGAACCACAGGCGCTGGCCGGCCACGACTGCCTGCACTACCCGCGCGCGCAGGACACGCCGACCTGGCATTTCGAGGCCCGAAAGCAGATCAAGGGCAAGGCCGCGGCGCCGCGCATCACGGTGCCGGTCTCGGGGCCGCTGGTCGCGAACAACAGCGAGGCCTTGCGCGACGCGGCGCTGACGGGGCTGGGCATTGCGCTGGTGCCGGACTTCAGCGCGCAGTCGGCGCTGCAGGCGGGCAAGCTGGTGGAGGTGCTGCCGCAGTGGCGCTCGGTGGGGGCCTTCGGCGAGCGGCTGTATGCGATACGGCCGTACGCCACGCATGTGCCGCAGGCGGTGACGGCGTTCGTGGGGTGGCTGCGGGCGGCATTGGCGGAAGGGTTTTCGGCGTGAACACGCGCCGAACGGCGTACCGAACCTGAAGAAAACCTGAACAAACGGCGTCCTGCCCTACGCAAACGAAGGGTCTGTGACATACGGCACACGGATGCACGCGGTTACGATGCGCCCTTTCCCCGCTTTTTGTCTACTTTCCCCCTCATTCGCCCTATGTCACCAGCCACTTCGCCTGCCGACGCTTCAGCCGCCGACAGCGCGTGGCCCCGCGTAGCGCAGCAGGCGCAGGACGGAAGGCAGTGGACGGTGGCCAGCGGCCGCTGGACCGCGCTGGGCATGTCGTCCAAGCCGGCCTGGCTGGGCCTGTCCAGGAGCCTGGAGGCCGCCCCGCCCGCCGACGATCGCGCCTGGGACCTGCGCCCGGTCCAGCAGCTGGACCACATCGGCGCGCAACTGCTGTGGGACCACTGGCGCCACGAATGGCCCGCCACGCTCGAAATGGCGCCGCAGCACAAGGCGGTGCTCGACCAGGTGGCGCAGTACACCGTCGCCACGCCCGAGGAGCCCCCGCCCACGCTGACCGACCGCATCCGCGCGTTCGCGCACAACGGGCCGCGCGCCATGGTCGTGATGCGCGACTTCACCGGGCTGATCGGCCAGCTCGCGATCGACGTGGGGCGCCTGATTCGCGCGCCGCACCGCGGGCCGTGGCGCGACTTCTCGGGGCACCTGTACCAGTTCGGCGCCACGGCGCTGCACATCACGGCGCTGGTCGGGCTGCTGATCGGCGTGGTGCTGGCCTACCTCATTTCTCAGCAGCTGCGCCAGTACGGCGCCGAGAGCTTCGTGGTCAACATCCTCGGGCTGTCGCTGGTGCGCGAGCTGGGGCCGGTGCTGGCGGCGGTGCTCATCGCCGGCCGCTCGGGCTCGGCCATCACGGCGCAGATCGGCGTGATGCGCGTCACGGAAGAACTCGACGCGATGCGCGTGATGGGCATTGCGCACGGCTTCCGGCTGGTGATGCCGCGGGTGCTGGCGCTGGCCATCGCGATGCCGCTGATCAGCCTGTGGACCTCGATGGCGGCGCTGGCCGGCGGCATGCTGGCGGCCGACGCGGCGCTCGACATTTCGCCGGCGTACTTCCTGTCGGCGCTGCCGCGCGCGGTGCCGATTTCGAACCTGTGGCTGGCCATGGCCAAGTCGGCGGTGTTCGGCGTGCTGATTGCGCTGATCGGCTGCTACTTCGGCATGAAGGTCAAGCCCAACACCGAGAGCCTGGGGCGCGGCACCACCTCGTCGGTGGTGACATCCATCACCGCGGTGATTCTGGTGGACGCACTGTTCGCCGTGCTCTTCAAGGGCATCGGGTTCCGGGGATGACGCGATGAGCATGCCCGTGCGCCCCGACACCGACACCGCCGTGGTGGACATCCGCAACCTGTGGACGGTGCTCGAGAACACCGACGGCGACCAGGTGGTGCACCGCGACCTGCAGCTGCACATCGACCGCGGCGAGGTGCTCTCCCTGGTCGGCGGCTCGGGCACCGGCAAGACGGTGCTGCTGCGCCAGATCCTGGGGCTGGAGAAGCCCACGCGCGGCACGGTCGAGGTGCTGGGGCAGGAGCCCGGCGAGCTCAGCGCCTCGGGCGCGGCCAACGTGGGCATGCTGTTCCAGCACGGCGCGCTGTTCTCGGCCTTCAGCGTGCTGGAGAACATCGCCTTTCCGCTGCGCGAGCTGAAGCTGCTGCCCGACGAGCTGATCCGCCACGCGGCGCTGGTGAAGCTGCAGATGGTGGGGCTGGAGCCGCAGCACGCCAACAAGAGCCCGTCGGACCTGTCGGGCGGCATGATCAAGCGCGTGGCGCTGGCGCGCGCGCTCATCATGGACCCGCCGCTGCTGCTGCTGGACGAACCCACGGCCGGCCTGGACCCCGAGGCGTCGGACAGCTTCTGCAACCTGCTGCGCGGCCTGCACCGCGAGCTGGGCCTCACGGTGGTGATGGTCACGCACGACCTGGACACGCTGTTCGACCTGAGCACCCGCATCGCGGTGCTGGCCGACCAGAAGGTGATCGTCACCGGCGCGGCGCGCGACGTCATTGCGTACCCGCATCCCTTCATCCACGAATACTTTCTCGGCGGGCGCGGCCAGCGTGCCCTGGAAGCCCTGCATGACAAACCCGCCGAAGCATCCCCATCGCAGCCCGCCGCGCAGGCGGGCCGCTGAAAGGTAGGTAGCCCCCATGGAAAACAAGGCCCATGCCCTCGCCGCCGGCGCCTTCGTGCTCGGCCTCATTGCCGCGCTCGTCGCGCTGGTGATCTGGTTCACGCGCGACAACACCGTGCGCAACGTCTACGAACTGTCCACGCGCGAGGCCGTCAGCGGGCTGCAGCCGCAGGCCATGGTGCGCTACCGCGGCATCGCGGTGGGCAAGGTGACGTCGATCGACTTCGACCCCAAGGTGAAGGGCAACGTGCGCGTGCGCATCACGGTCGACGAGCGCGTGCCGCTCACCACCTCGAGCTATGCCACGCTGAGCTACCAGGGCGTGACCGGCCTGGCCTTCATTGCGCTGGACGACAAGGTCGGCTCCAACGTGATGCTCAAGCCCAACGACGACGACCCGCCGCGCATTCCGCTCAAGCCGTCGATGCTGGCGCAGCTGCAGGACCGCGGCGAAGCCATCATCAACCAGGTCGAAGAGGTGACCCAGCGCGCCAACAAGCTGCTGAGCGACCCCAACCAGAAACGCGCGGCCGATGCGCTGGAGAACATCGCCGCGGCCTCGGCGAGCGCCAACACGCTGCTCAAGACGCTGGACAACACGGTCAAGACCGGCCTGAACCCGGCCCTCACCAAGCTGCCCGACACCATGGCCTCGGTGAAGAAGGCGGCCGGCGACGTCTCGCGCGTGGCCAACAACTTCAACACCACCGTGAGCCGGCTGAACGCGCCCGACGGTCCGGTCGAACGCCTGAGCGACGGTACCAAGGCGCTGGCGCAGGCGGTCGATTCGTTCAACGCGGCCACGCTGCCGCGCGTGAACCGCGTGGCCGACGACACCTCGCACGCCGTGCGCCGGCTGGGCCGCGCGGCGGACAGCATCAACGACAACCCGCAATCGCTGCTGTTCGGCAACGGCGGCGCGGTCGCGGGCCCGGGCGAGCCGGGCTTCAGCGCGCCGGCCGCGGCGCGGCCCTGATGACACGGGCCGCAAGAACAGGTCGCGCGAACAGGCGCACAGGAGCACCGACCATGAACACCATCCGATCCCTGACCACCCCGCTGGCCCTCGGCCTCGTGCTGCTGGCCGCCGGCTGCGGTGCGCTGCCCGACAAGCCGGCGCGCGCCACGCTCTACGACTTCGGCCCGGGCATGACGGCCCCGGCCGCCGCGCCTGCAGTGGCCAGCCTGCCCACGCTGGCGCTGGCCGAGTTCGAGAGCAACTCGCGGCTCGACGGCACGCAGATCCTGTACCGCCTGGGCTATGCGGACGCCAACGAGCTGCGCCCCTACGGCCAGTCGCGCTGGAGCCAGCCGCCCGCGCAACTGCTGCGCCAGCGCCTGCGCGACGCGCTGGCCGCGCGCCGCATGGTGCTCGGCCCGGAAGAAAGCGCGACCATCGCGCGCGGCAAGGGCGAAGTGCCCGACACGCTGCGCATCTCGCTGGACGAGTTCAGCCACTACTTCGATTCGGCCAGCGCCAGCGTGGGCCTGGTGCGCCTGCGCGCCACGCTGATCCGCGGCACCGCCGGCGGCGACCGCGTGCTGGGCCAGCGCACCTTCACCGTGCGCAGCCCCGCGGCCAGCGCCGACGCGCCCGGCGGCGTGAAGGCGCTGGTCGCGGCCAGCGACAAGGCTTCGGCCGAGCTGGTGCAGTGGGTGGGCGAGCTGCAGCAGCAGACGCCGCGGCAGTAAGCTGGCGCTCCCTGCCGCGCACGAAGGACCGCTCCCATGAACGCGACACGCATCGTCGGCATCCTGTTGATCGTGGCCGGCATCGCGGCCATCGGCCTGGGCAGCTTCAGCTTCACCAAGGAAACCCACCAGGCCAAGCTGGGCCCGCTGGAGTTCTCGGTGAAGGAGCAGCAGACCGTCAACATCCCCGCCTGGGCCGGCGTGGCCGCGATCGTGGTGGGCGGGGCCCTGCTCCTGCTGGGCGGCAGGAAGGGCTGAGCCTTCAGCCCAGGCCGGCCAGCAGCTGCGGCAACAACGCTTCGGCCGGGCCGCGCAGCACCACCGTGGCCGCCTCGTCCAGGTGCGGCAGCGGCTCCAGGTTGAGCGTGACCAGCCGCGCACCGTGCGCCAGCGCGGTCTGCGGCAGCTCGGCGGCCGGGTAGACGATGGTGGTGCTTCCGACCACCATGAACAGATCGCACTCCTGCGCCGCCACCTGGGCGTCGAGCAGCACGCCCGCATTCAGCATCTCGCCGAACATCACGACGTCGGGCCGCGCGTGGGAGCCGCAGCGCAGGCAGCGGTGGAAGGGCCACGGCCCGCTGCGGTTGCCGCAATGGTCGCAGCGCCAGCGGCGCAGCGAGCCGTGCAGTTCGAGCACGTCCTGCCCGCCCGCCAGCGTGAGCAGGCCGTCGACGTTCTGCGTGACCAGGCGCGTGGCCGGGCGCAGCCGCTGCAGTTGCGCCAGCGCGGCATGGCCCGGGTTGGGCTCCGCCGACTCGATCACCGACAGGCGCTGTGCCCAGAACCTGGTGAAGCCGGACGGGTCGCGCGCCAGGTCTTCGGCATGGGAAAACTGCAGCGCGCTCTGGCTCTTCCACAGGCCGTCGGCATCGCGGTAGGTCGGAATGCCCGAGGCGCGGGACAGGCCGGCGCCGGAGAAGACGACGATGCGCCGGGCGTTGGCCAGCAGTTCGGCGGCGGCGTGGACAGACGAAGAGATATCGGGTGCGGCAGGCGTCATCGCTCGGGTCTGGGGGAATTCGCTGCGGGCGGCGCGACGGTGGCGCCCAGGCGTTGCGACACGGTGTCCGCGCAGGCCTTGAGCGCGCGGGCAATCTCGCCGTCCCACGCGGTGTTGAAGATGCCGGCCGGGCCGATGGCGGTCACGGCCAGCACGATGGCGCCGGTGTGGTCGAACACGGGCGCGGCCATGGCGCTCACGCCCTCGATGACCTCGCCGTCGGAGCGGCTGATGCCGTGGTCGCGCACCTCTTGCAGCTGGCGCTCGAAGTCGCTCCACGAGGGCAGCGGCTGCACCTGCGGCATGCCGGCCGGCGGCGGCGGCTCGGCGCCCTTGCGCTGCTTCTGGCGCTGGCGCTCGTCGTCGAGCAGCTGGCGCACCACCCCAGCGTCGAGGTAGGTGGCGAACACGCGGCCCGAGGCGGTGTGGGTCAGCGAGAACACCGTGCCGTGGCGCATGTTCACATGCACCGGAGAAGGCGACTCGGCCGTGCGCACGATGGTCGCGCCGCGCGCGCCCCACACGGCCAGCGCCACGGTGTGGCCGAGCTGCTGGGCCAGCTGGGCGATCAGCGGGGTGGCGATGTGCACCGGGTCGGCCTGCTGCAGGCTGATGAGCCCCAGTTGCAAGGCGAGCGGGCCGAGCAGATAGTGGCCGCTGGCGCGGTCCTGCTCGATCAGGCCCAGCCGCCCGAAGCTGACCATGTACGGATGCGCCTTGGCGGGCGTCATGTCGGCCTCGCGCGCCAGGTCTTTCAGCGCCATCGGCCGGCCGTGGTGCACCAGCGCGCGCAGCAGCTGTCCGCCGACTTCGATGCTCTGGATGCCGCGCTGGGCGCGGTCGGTGTCATTGGCTGCCATGGCCCGCCGATCGTTCGTTCATGAAGAAGGGATTAGACATTAACTGATCCGACGCTTACACTGCCAAAATTCGTTCACCGCAAATTCGTTCGCCTTAGACGAATTTCAAGATCCACCCCACCGACGGAGACAACACGATGAGCCAAGCCAAGAAGTTCGCCAGCCAGGCCGACATGGAAGAGAAGAAGATCACCTTCAGCCAGATCTCGGAGCACGCCTGGGCCTACACCGCCGAGGGCGACCCCAACACCGGCATCGTCATCGGCGACGACTGCGTGCTGGTGGCCGACACCCAGGCCACGCCCGCCATGGCCGCCGACGTGGTGCGCCGCATCCGCGAAGTGACCGACAAGCCCATCAAGTACGTGGTGCTCACGCACTACCACGCGGTGCGCGTGCTGGGCGCGGCCGGCTACTTCGAGAAGGGCGCCGGCCACATCCTGGCCAGCCAGGACACGCGCGACCTGATCGTGGAGCGTGGCGAGGAAGACAAGGCCAGCGAAATCGGCCGCTTCCCGCGCCTGTTCCAGAACGTCGAAACGGTGCCCCCGGGCCTGACCTGGCCGACCATGACCTTCACCGGCAAGATGACGCTGTGGCTGGGCAAGCTCGAGGTGCAGCTCATCCAGCTGGGCCGCGGCCACACCAAGGGTGACACGGTGGTCTGGCTGCCGCAGGAGCGCACGCTGCTGTCGGGCGACCTGGTCGAGTTCGGTGCCACGCCGTACGCCGGCGACGCCTACTTCAAGGACTGGCCGCAGACGCTGGACAACATCGCCGCGCTGAAGCCCGCCGCGCTGGTGCCGGGCCGCGGCGCCGCGCTCACCACGCCCGAAGCCGTGGCCGAGGGCCTGACGGGCACGCGCAACTTCATCTCCGACGTGTATGCCAGCGTGCAAGAGGGCGTGAAGGCCGGGCGCGACCTGAACGCGGTCTACAAGGACACCTACGAGAAACTCAAGCCCAAGTACAGCCAGTGGGTGATCTTCGACCACTGCATGCCCTTCGACGTGAGCCGCGCGTACGACGAGGCCTCGGGCCATGCGGACCCGCGCGTGTGGACGGCGCAGCGCGACATCGACATGTGGAAGGCCCTCGAGGGCTGATCCCGCATGGCTCCCTCCCCCGCTGGGGGAGGGCTGGGGTGGGGGCAGGCAGAGCGCCGGTTTCGAGCGCCGTCGAGCCCCCATCCCGACCTTCCCCCAAACGGGGAAGGAGCAGGACAAAGACAAAGGACACGGAGACAAGTACGTGATCGACTACCAGAGCCTGCGCTTCGACTACAAGCGCCACGCCGACCAGGACGCCCCCGCCTCCACGCCTGCCCGCCACCCCGTCGTGATCGTCGGCGCCGGCCCCGTGGGCCTCACGCTGGCCATCGACCTCGCGCTGCGCCAGGTCCCGGTCGTGCTGCTGGACAACGACAACACGCTGTCCAGCGGCTCGCGCGCCATCTGCTTCGCCAAGCGCACGCTGGAGGTGTTCGACCGCCTCGGCTGCGGCGACCGCATGGTCGACAAGGGCGTGTCGTGGAACGTGGGCAAGGTGTTCTTCCACGACGAACAGGTCTACCGCTTCGACCTGCTGCCCGAGCCCGGCCACGAGCGCCCGGCCTTCATCAACCTGCAGCAGTACTACGTCGAGGGCTATCTCGTGGAACGCGCCGCGGCGCTGCCGCTGATCGACCTGCGCTGGAACCACAAGGTGACGGGCATCGAACAGGACGACGACGGCGCGGTGCTGACCGTGGAGACGCCCGACGGCAGCCACCGGTTGCAGGCCGGCTACGTCGCCGCCTGCGACGGCTCGCGCTCCAACCTGCGCCAGCTGCTGGGCCAGGAAGCCAAGGGCCGCACCTTTCGCGACCGCTTCCTGATCGCCGACATCACCATGGACGCGCAGTTGCCGACCGAGCGCCGCTTCTGGTTCGACCCCTCGTTCCACCCCGGCCAGAGCGTGCTGCTGCACAAGCAGGCCGACGGCATGTGGCGCATCGACTTCCAGCTCGGCTGGGACGCCGACCCGGTGGAAGAGCGCAAGCCCGAGAACATCACGCCGCGCGTGCGCGCGCTGCTCGACAGCATCGGCTTTGCCGACGTGCAGTTCCAGATCGGCTGGGCCAGCGTCTACACCTTCGCCTGCCAGCGCATGGAGCGCTTTCGCCACGGCCGCGTGCTGTTCGCGGGCGACTCGGCGCACGGCGTGTCGCCCTTCGGCGCGCGCGGCGCGAACTCGGGCGTGCAGGACGCGGACAACCTCGCCTGGAAGCTCGCGGCGGTGGTGCAGGGCCAGGCGCCCGACGCCCTGCTCGACAGTTACGCCAGCGAGCGCGAATTCGCGGCCGACGAGAACATCCGCAACTCCACCCGCGCAACCGACTTCATCACGCCCAAGAGCGACGTGAGCCGCCTGTTCCGCGACGCGGTGCTGGAGTTGACCAAGCGCCACGCCTTTGCGCGCACGCTGGTCAACAGCGGGCGGCTGTCGGTGGCCACGGTGCTGCGCGACTCGCCGCTGAACACGGCCGATGCCGACAGCTTCGCGGGTGCGATGGTGCCGGGCGCCGCGGCGGCCGACGCGCCGGTGGTGCGTGCCGACGGCGGCACCGGCTGGCTGCTGCGCGAGTGCCATGTCGAACGCTTCACCGCGCTCGTCTTCGGCCAGGGCGAAGCCGCCGAGCGAAGCCTGCAGGCACTGAAGGCCGCCGACTTGCCGCTGCACGTCGTGCGCGTGGAAGCCGACGGCACCGGCGCGGAACTCGCCACGCAGCGCTACGACGCGCAACCCGGTACCGTCTACCTGCTGCGGCCCGACCAGCACGTGTGCGCGCGCTGGCGTCAACCCGCGGCAGCGGACATCCGCGCGGCGCTGGCCCGCGCACTGGCCAAGGCATGAACACGATGCAATTGATCACCACGCCCCACCTCGACGCGCCCGACGATTTCTACGAGGCGCTCATCGAAGCCCACCAGGGCCTTTCCACCGACGAGAGCCACGCTTTCAACGCGCGCCTCGTGCTGGTGCTGGCCAACCATGTCGGCTCGCTGGCCGTGCTGCGCGAGGCCTTCGACGCGGCACGCGCCGGCTGAGCGCCCCCGCAGATTCTTCAGATCCCAACCTCATCGCGATTTTCGAAAGAGAAAGCACATGACCCAAGCACCCCCCGCCTCCGAGCGGCGCTACCAGAGCGGCTTCGGCAACGAGTACGCCTCGGAGGCCGTGCCCGGCGCCCTGCCCCAGGGCCGCAACAACCCGCAGCGCGGGCCGCTCGACCTGTACACCGAGCTGATCTCGGGCACCGCCTTCACCGCGCCGCGCCACGAGAACCGCCGCACCTGGCTGTACCGCCGCCAGCCCTCGGTGGTGTCGGGCCGCTACCAGCCCTATGCGCAGGCGCACTGGACCACCGGCGCCGACCGCGAGATCGCGCTGCCACCCGAGCCTCTGCGCTGGCACCCGCAGCCGCTGGACGGCGCGGGCGAGGTCGACTTCATCGACGGCATGCACACCATCGCGGCCAACGGCGATGCCGAGTCGCAGGTCGGCATCGGCTCGCTGATGTACCTGGCCGGCCGCTCGATGGAACGCCGCGCCTTCGTGAACGCCGACGGCGAGATGCTGGTGGTGCCGCAGCAGGGCCGCCTGGTCATCACCACCGAGCTCGGCGTGCTCGACGTGAAGCCCGGCGAAATCGCGCTGCTGCCGCGCGGCATGGCCTTCAAGGTGGCATTGCCCGACGGTCTTTCGCGCGGCTACGTCTGCGAGAACTACGGCGCGCATTTCCGCCTGCCCGAGCTGGGCCCGATCGGCTCGAACGGCCTGGCCAATGCGCGCGACTTCCAGGCGCCGGTGGCGGCCTTCGAATCGGAAGAAGGCGCCTACGAGATCGTCAAGAAATTCGGCGGCCGCTTCTGGAAGGCGCCTGCCAAGCAGTCGCCCTTCAACGTGGTCGCCTGGCACGGCAACCTGGCCCCCGTGAAGTACGACACGGCGCACTTCATGGTGATCGGCTCGATCAGCTTCGACCACCCCGACCCGTCGATCTTCACCGTGCTGACCGCGCCCAGCGACACGCCCGGCACCGCCAACTGCGACTTCGTGATCTTCCCGCCGCGCTGGATGGTGATGGAAAACACCTTCCGCCCGCCATGGTTCCACCGCAACCTGATGAGCGAGTTCATGGGCCTGGTGCTGGGCGAGTACGACGCCAAGCCGGGCGGCTTCAAGCCCGGTGGCGCGAGCCTGCACAACTGCATGGTGCCGCACGGGCCGGACGAGGAAGCCTTCGACAAGGCGACGAACGCCGACCTGAAGCCGCACAAGCTGGACAACACGCTGGCCTTCATGTTCGAGAGCCGCTACCGCTTCATTCCCACCAATTTCGCGCTGCAGAGCAGCGCACTCGACACCGACTACGCCGACTGCTGGGCCGGCCTGAAAGACCAATTCAAAGCATGAACAAGACAACCGCCTTCGTCATCACCCGCCGCGCCGCGGCCGTCGCCCTGCTGGCCGCGCCCTTCCTCACGCACGCGGCCGACTTTCCGACCAAGCCCATCCGCTTCGTCGTGCCCTACTCGCCCGGCGGCACCACCGACCTGGTGGCGCGCACGGTGGGCCAGAAGGTGTCGGAGAAGCTGGGCCAGCCGGTGCTGATCGACAACCGCGGCGGCGCGGGCGGCAACATCGGCATGGACGCCGTGGCCAAGGCCGCGCCCGACGGCTACACCATCGGCTTCGGCGCCATCTCGACCAATGCGCTGAACCCGCACATCTACAAGTCGATGGCCTTCGATCCGCGCAAGGACTTCACCGCCATCAGCCTGCTGGGCACCTCGACCATCGTGCTGGAAGTGCCTGCGGTCTCGCCGATCAAGTCGGTGCCCGAGCTGATCGCCGCCGCAAAGAAGAACCCCGGCATGCCCTACGCCACCGCGGGCGCCGGCACCTCGATGAACCTGGCCGGCGTGATGTTCGCGCAGATGACCGGCACCGAGCTCGTGCACGTGGCCTACAAGGGCAGCGGCCCGGCGATCACCGACATGCTGGGCAACAACATCGGCGTGATGTTCGACAACCTGCCGGCGTCCCTGCCGCACATCCAGGCCGGCAAGCTGCGCGCGCTGGCCGTGGCGGGCCCCACGCGCTCGCCCTCGCTGCCCGACGTGCCGACGATGGCCGAGGCCGGCCTGAAGGGCTATGCGCTGGACCCTTGGTTCGGCGTGTACGGCCCGGCGAAGCTGCCGGCGCCGATCGTGAAGGCGCTGAACGAAGCCTTTGTCGAAGCGCTGGCCATGCCGGACGTGAAGGCCAAGCTGCAGCAAGCCGGCTTCTCGCCGCGCGGCTCGACCGCGCAGGAGCTGACCACGCTGACCGACACCGAATACAAGCGCCTGGGCGATGTGGCTCGCAAAGCCGGCATGACCGCAGACTGATCAGACACACAGAAAGACATCCATGACCGCACTCAACGCCACCCATGACCCGAAGCTGCGCAGCTGGGTCGCCTCGGCCAACGAAGCCGGCACCGACTTCCCGGTGCAGAACCTGCCCTTCGGCCGCTTTCGCACCGCGGGCAGCGCAGAGGCCTTCCGCATCGGCGTGGCCATCGGCGACCAGGTGCTCGACTTGAAGGCCGCCGGCCTGGTCGACACCGACGACATGAACGCGCTGATGAGCGCGCCCGTGAAAGACCGCCAGGCCCTGCGCGCCGCGATCTCCGCGGGCCTGGCCGAAGGCAGCGACAAGCAGGCCGCCTGGGCCAAGGCGCTGCTGCCGCAAGCCAAGGCCGAGATGACCGTGCCCTGCCGCATCGGCGACTACACCGACTTCTACACCGGCATCCATCACGCGACGACCATCGGCAAGCTGTTCCGCCCCGACCAGCCGCTGATGCCCAACTACAAGTGGGTGCCCATCGGCTACCACGGCCGTGCCTCGTCCATCGGCGTGAGCGGCCAGGTCTTCAAGCGCCCGCAGGGCCAGACAAAGGCGCCCGACGCGACCGCGCCGAGCTTCGGCCCGTCGAAGCGGCTCGACTACGAGCTGGAGCTGGGCTTTTTGGTGGGCCAGGGCAATGCGCTGGGCGAACCCATTGCCATCGGCGAGGCGGAAGACCATCTGTTCGGCGTGACGCTGCTCAACGACTGGTCGGCGCGCGACCTGCAGGCCTGGGAATACCAGCCGCTCGGCCCGTTCCTGGCGAAGAACTTCGCCAGCACGCTGTCGCCGTGGATCGTGACGATGGAAGCGCTGGCGCCGTTCCGCGCGAAGTTCGAGCGGCCCGCCGAAGATCCGCAGCCGCTGCCCTACCTCGACTCGGCCGCGAACCGCGAGAGCGGCGCGCTCGACATCACGCTCGAAGTGCTGCTGCAGACCGCGAAGATGCGCGACGAAGGCGTTGCGCCCGTGCGCCTCACGCGCGGCAACACGACCGAAGCCGCGTACTGGACGGCCGCGCAGCTCGTCACGCACCACACGGTGAACGGCTGCAACCTGCAGCCGGGCGACCTGCTGGGCTCGGGCACGCTGTCGGGGCCCAAGCCCGACGAGGCGGGTTCGCTGATGGAACTGACGCTGGGCGGCAAGCAGCCGATCACGCTGCCGAACGGCGAGAAGCGCACCTTCCTGGAAGACGGCGACACGCTGGTGATCCGCGGCTACTGCGAGCGCGCGGGTGCGGTGCGTATCGGGTTGGGCGAGGTCAGCGGCACGGTGGTCTGAGGCATCGCGCGGACTTGATTGCCGCGAGCCCCCACCCCAACCCTCCCCCGGAAGGGGAGGGAGAAAGACCTCGGAGCATTCGCAGTCGGTGCGTTGTCTTGCTCCTTCCCCTCCCGGGGGAAGGCTGGGATGGGGGCACGCGGCCTGCGAAAAGCCGTCGGTCTGCGATACGCCGCTTGCCCCCAACCCTCCCCCAGCGGGAGAGGGAGCAAGGCATCAGGGCGCCGTTGCAGGCGTTGCCACGGGCGCTGGCCACGCCACTTCGCTCGCCACGCGCGGCTTGCCCACCGGCGCGGTCGCCTTGCCGATCTTCACGGCGGCCAGGTCGGCCTCGCTCGGGTACTGGTTCGCGAGCCAGTAGTCGAACACGCGGCGCGCAATGGGCGCCGCAGCGCCCGCGCCCCAGCCGGCGTTTTCCACGATCACCGCGATGGCGATCTTCGGGTCGCTCACCGGCGCGAAGCCCATGAACAGGGCGTGGTCGCGCTGGTGCTCCTCGAGCGCGCGGGCGTTGTACTTGGTGTTCTGCGCCTGCGTCACGGCCTGCGCGGTGCCGGTCTTGCCGGCCGCCTGGTAGAGCGCCCCCGCGAACACGCCGCGCGCCGTGCCGCTGGTGACCACGCTGGTCAGGCCTTCGCGAATCACCGAAATCGCCGCCGGCGTGTAGCCGAGGTTTTCCGCCGGCATCTGCGGCAGCGGCACCACCTGCCCGCTCACCGTGTTGCGCGTGGCCAGCACGAGGTGCGGCTTGTGCTTGATGCCGCCGTCGGCCACGATGGACGTGGCCTGCGCCAGCTGCAGCATGGTGAAGGCGTTGTAGCCCTGGCCGATGCCCAGCGAAATGGTCTCGCCCGCGTACCACTTCTTCTGCTCGGGACGCTTGTAGGTGTTGCGCTTCCACTCGGTGCTCGGCAGCACGCCGCGCACCTCGCCGCCCAGGTCGATGCCGGTGATCTGGCCGAAGCCCAGGGGCTTCATGGCGTCGTGGATCATGTCCACGCCCATCTCGTTGGCCAGCGAATAGAAGTAGATGTTGCTCGACAGCTGGATCGCGCGGCGCATGTCCACGCCGCCCAGGTTGCCTTCGGGGCTGCCGAAGCGGTGGCCGCCGAAGTTGAAGTAGCCGGGGTCGTTCACCACCACGCTGGGGCCGCGCTTGCCGGTCTGCAGCGCCGCCAGCGCCATGAAGGGCTTGTAGGTGGAGCCGGGCGGGTAGGTGCCGCGCAGGGCCCGGTTGAGCAAGGGCTTGTCGAGCGACTCGGTCAGCGCCGCCCAGCTTTCGTTGTCGATGCCCTCGACGAACAGGTTGGGGTCGAAGGTGGGCTTGCTCACGAAGGCCAGCACCTCGCCGGTCTTGGGATCGATGGCCACCACTGCGCCGCGGCGCTCGCCGAACATGTCTTCCACCAGCTTCTGCAGCTTGATGTCCAGCGACAGCATCACGGTGTTGCCGGGCGTGGCCGGGTGGCTGGCCAGGCGTCGCACGGCGCGCCCGCCGGCCGAGGTTTCCATCTGCTCGACGCCGGTCTGGCCGTGCAGCGTCTTCTCGTAGCTCTGCTCGATGCCCAGCTTGCCGATGTAGTCGGTGCCCTTGTAGTTGGCCTGGTCTTCCTCGGCCCAGTCTTCCATCGCGACCTTCTCGCGCTGGTTGATGCGCCCGATGTAGCCGAGCACGTGCGCGGCCAGCTCGCCCTGGGGGTAGTTGCGGAACAGGCGCGCCTTGATCTCCACGCCCGGAAAGCGGTAGCGCTGCGCCGCGAAGCGCGCCACCTCTTCGTCGCTCAGGCGGGTGCGGATCGGAATGGAGTCGAAGCTGCGCGAGTCCTCGCGCAGGCGCTTGAAGCGGCGGCGGTCGCGCGGCGAGACCTCGAGCACCTGCGTGAGGCTGTCGATGGTTTCGTCGACGTCGCCCACCTTCGAGGGCGTGATCTCCAGCGTGTAGGCCGAGTAGTTCGAGGCCAGCACGATGCCGTTGCGGTCGAGGATGAGACCCCGGTTGGGCACCACCGGCACCACCGCCGTGCGGTTGCTCTCGGCCTGCTCGGCCAGGTCTTCGTGCCGCGTGACCTGCAGGTAGATCAGCCGCGCGCACAGCAGGCCGAACGCGAACAGCACAGCCATGCCGATGACGATCACACGGCGCTTGAAGCGCGCGAGGTCGACGGCAACGTTGCGGATTTCGGTCATGGCGGTGCGAGCTTAGGCGCGTGCAGCTGCGATGGCAAATGCGGGGGCGCGGGTACGCCGCCGGGCCGCCCCGAGGTGGGCCGCGCCTCCCCCTCGGGGGGTGGAGCTGCACGCAGCGAAGCGAAGTGAAAAGCCGGGGGGCGCCATGACTAGAGCGGGCGGTTCTCGTCCCGGTCGGGGGTGCGGCGCTGGGGCGCGAGCAGCAGGGCCGAGGCCAGCGGCCACAGCGCGGCCTCGATGCCGGGCGAGATCAGCACCGTCCAGCCCGGGAACACGCCGCCGCCGATCAGGCGCGTGACCACCTCGATCAGCTGCGACAGCGCAAACAGCGGCAGCACCTGCAGCGCCTGCGACAGCACCGGGTACCACAGCAGGCGCCGGTGGATGGTGATCGCGAAGAAGCCCAGCGTGGTGTAGGACAGCGCATGCTGGCCCAGCATCGACGACTGGTGCACGTCCATGAACAGCCCGAACACGAAGGCCGCGCCGATGCCCACGCGCATGGGCTGATGCACGCCCCAGAACACGATCACCAGCGCCAGCAGGTCGGGCATCCAGACGGCGCGACCGATCGGGATCATGTTGACCAGCGCCGCCACGATGAGGCTGGTCCACATGAACACCGGGCTGACGGGCAGCAGCAGCTGCTGTTGGCCGGGACGCTTGATCATCGGCGTTCCCCCTGCTTCTTCTCGTTCTTGCCCGCGCCGGGCTTGCCGTCGGGGCGCTTGCGCTGCGTGGCCGCGGGCGCGGCCGCGGGCGGCGCGGACGGCGTGCCGGTGGGCGCCAGCACCAGCACATAGCGCGCGGCCGTCACGTGGGACAGCGGCACGCAGTAGATGCGGGCGAAGGCCGAGTCGGCGCGCCGCTCGATGCGCTCGATCTTCGCCACCGGCAGGCCGGCGGGGTAGATGCCGTCGACACCGCTGGTGGACAGCAGGTCGCCTTCCTGCAGGTCGGCATTGGCGGCCATGAAGCGCAGCTCCAGCCCGCCGCCGTGCGCCGAGGCGTCGCCGAAGGCCACGCTGCGCACGCCGGTGCGGGTGTTCTGCACGGGAATGGCCAGGTCGCGGTCGATCACCAGCGTGACCTCGCTCGTGAAGGGCAGCACCTGCGTGACCTGGCCCAGCACGCCGCGCGAATCGATCACCGGCGAGCCGGGCGCCACGCCCTGGGCCATGCCCTGGTCGATGACGATCTTGCGCGTGTAGGGGTCGGCCGCGTCGTAGAGCACCTCGGCCGCGCGGCCCGGGGTCTGCGTGGTCTGGCGCAGTTCGAGCAGTTCGCGCAGGCGGACGTTGTCCTGCGCCAGCGTGTCGGCCTGGGCGGCGCGCTCGGCCTGCATCATGAGCGCCTTGCGCGCTTCGTCCTCGTTGCGCTGCGCGGTCTGCAGGTCTTCGAGGTAGCGCCCGCCGCCCATCACGGCCTGCACCGGCTTCAGCGCCACCCATTGCACCGGATAGAGCACCGCGCCGATGGCCGCGCGAACCGGCTGCACGATGTGAAAGCGTGCATCGGCCACCATGAGGAACAGGGAGAGTGCGCCGAAGAAGATCAGCTTGCTGAGCGCCGACTGCCCCTGGTTGAACAGGGGGGGCGCTGTGCGATCGAGCGTGCCCAGAGGCATGGGTTCAGACCTGGCGGTAGTGCTGCTGCATCAAATAACAAAAGGCCGGCCTGCGCAAGCAGAGGCCGGCCGATGAGGGCTGGTGCGCCTTCACTCGCTCGTGAAGATGCTTCCGAGCCGGTCCATGCGCTCCAGCGCAATGCCGCAACCGCGCACCACGCAGGTCAGCGGGTCCTCGGCCACCAGCACCGGCAGGCCGGTTTCCTCGGCCAGCAGGCGGTCGAGGTCGCGCAGCAGGGCACCGCCGCCGGTGAGCATCATGCCGCGGTCGGCAATGTCGGCGCCCAGTTCGGGCGGTGTCTGTTCCAGCGCGTTCTTCACCGCCGAGACGATGTTGTTGAGCGGATCGGTCAGGGCTTCCAGCACTTCGTTGCTGCTGATGGTGAAGCTGCGCGGCACGCCTTCGGAGAGGTTGCGGCCCTTGACTTCCATTTCCTTGACTTCGGAGCCCGGGAAGGCCGAGCCGATGGTCTTCTTGATGACTTCGGCCGTCGGCTCGCCGATCAGCATGCCGTAGTTGCGGCGGATGTAGTTGATGATGGCTTCGTCGAAGCGGTCGCCGCCCACGCGGACCGAGCCCTTGTAGACCATGCCGCCCAGGCTGATGACGCCCACTTCGGTGGTGCCGCCGCCGATGTCCACCACCATCGAGCCCGAGGCTTCGCTGACGGGCAGGCCGGCGCCGATGGCCGCGGCCATGGGTTCCTCGATGAGGTAGACCGACGTGGCGCCGGCGGCTTCGGCCGCGTCCTTGATGGCGCGGCGCTCGACCTGGGTCGAGCCGCAGGGCACGCAGATGATGATGCGCGGGCTCGGCGTGAGCAGCGTGCGCGGGTGCACCATCTTGATGAACTGCTTGATCATCTGCTCGGTGATCACGAAGTCGGCGATGACGCCGTCCTTCATCGGGCGGATCGCCTCGATGTTGCCGGGCACCTTGCCCAGCATGGCCTTGGCCTCGCGGCCGACGGCCTGGATCACCTTCTTGCCGTGGGGACCGCCTTCATGGCGGATGGCCACCACGGAAGGCTCGTCCAGCACGATGCCCTTGTTGCGGGCAAATATCAGGGTGTTGGCGGTGCCGAGGTCGATCGCAAGGTCGGTGGAAAAGTACCGACGGAAAGCTCCAAACATGTGCGGAATCCTCTGAGCACGGCCTGCGCATCGACAGGTCGTCGCTCTATTTTTTGGGTCGTTTGACGGGGTGAATTGATCGTTTTTGGCGCAAAAGCCGGCGCGTTCGCGGGGGTTGCGGCAAAGGCGGGATAATACCCGAATCCCCTCTGATTCCTGTATTAGCACCGGCCTCGCGGTGCGATTACCTTCGCTTTTTGGCGTCTAGCCCCTATGTCACTTTCCGCTTCCGATATCGCGCGCATTGCCTCACTGGCAAGGCTGCAGCTGGCCTCCGACGAAAGCGAGCGCATGCTCAGCCAGATCAATGGCTTTTTCGACCTGGTCGAGCGCATGCGTTCCGTGGACACCACCGGCGTCGAGCCGCTGGCCCATCCCGTGGCCGCCATCGAAGACATCACGCTGCGCCTGCGCGACGACGTGGTGAGCGAGCCGAACAACCGCGAAGCCAACCAGAAGAGCGCCCCGGCCGTCGAAGCCGGCCTGTTCCTCGTGCCCAAGGTGATCGAATGATGAGCAGCGGTGAATTGCACCAGATGAGCGTGGTCGCGCTGGCAAAAGCGCTGGCCGACCGCAAGGTTTCGGCCGTCGAGGCCTCGCAGGTTTTCCTGGGCCGCATGAAGACCCACGAATCGCTCGGCACCTTCGTCGCCGTGAATGAGGAAGTCACGCTGGCCCAGGCCCGCGCGGCCGACGCCCTGATCGCCAAGTGCAACGCCCCGGCGCTGGCCGGCGTGCCGATCGCGCACAAGGACATCTTCGTCACCACCGATTTCGCCACCACCGCCGGCTCGAAGATGCTCGCGGGCTACCGCTCGCCCTTCGACGCCACCGTGGTGCGCCGCCTGGCCGAGGCCGGCGCGGTCACGCTGGGCAAGCTGAGCTGCGACGAGTTCGCGATGGGCTCGGCCAACGAGAACGTCGCCGTGCCCGCCGTGGGCCACGACCAGCCCGTGCCCGTGCGCAACCCCTGGAACCGCGCGCACATTCCGGGCGGCTCGTCCGGCGCCAGCGCGGCGGCCGTGGCGGCCCGCCTGGCCCCCGCGGCCACCGGCACCGACACCGGCGGCTCCATCCGCCAGCCCGCCTCGTTCTGCGGCGTGACCGGCATCAAGCCGACCTACGGCCGCGCCTCGCGCTACGGCATGGTGGCCTTCGCCTCCAGCCTCGACCAGGCCGGCCCGATGGCCCGCTCGGCCGAAGACTGCGCGCTGCTGCTGTCGGCCTTCTGCGGCCCCGACCTCGACCGCGACTCCACCTCGCTCGACAAGCCCGCCGAAGACTTCGGCCGCTCGCTGAACGACTCGCTCGAAGGCCTGCGCATCGGCGTGCCCAAGGAGTTCTTCGGCGAAGGCGTGGCACCCGGCGTGCGCGCCGCCATTGACGCCGCACTGCGCGAATACGAGAAGCTGGGCGCCAGGCGCGTCGAGGTCTCGCTGCCGCGCACAGAGCTGTCGATTCCCGTGTACTACATCCTGGCCGCGGCCGAGGCCTCGAGCAACCTGAGCCGCTTCGACGGCGTGAAGTTCGGCCACCGCGCCAGGCAGTACAAGGACCTGGCCGAGATGTACGAGCGCACGCGCGCCGAAGGCTTCGGCGACGAGGTGAAGCGCCGCATCATGATCGGCACCTACGTGCTCTCGCACGGCTACTACGACGCGTACTACCTGCAGGCGCAGAAGGTGCGCCGCATGATCGCCGACGACTTCCAGCAGGCCTTCGAACAGTGCGACGTGATCGCCGGCCCCGCCGCGCCGACCACCGCATGGAAGCTCGGCGAGCACGGCGACGACCCCGTGGCCGACTACCTCGCCGACATCTTCACCCTGCCCGCCTCGCTGGCCGGCCTCCCAGGCATGAGCGTGCCGGCGGGCTTCGACGCCGGCCTGCCCGTGGGCCTGCAGCTCATCGGCAACTACTTCGGCGAAGCCAGGCTGCTCAACGCGGGCCATCGCTTCCAGCAAGCCACCGACTGGCACGCACGCACGCCGGAGGGCTTCTGAAATGAGCGAAACCGTGAACACATTCGAAGCACAGCAACAAGGCCGCCCGACCGGCCCGCTGGTGCGCGGCTATGAAGTCATCATCGGCTTCGAGACGCACGCCCAGCTGTCGACCGCCAGCAAGATCTTCAGCCGCGCCTCCACCGCCTTCGGCGCCGAGCCCAACACGCAGGCCTGCGCGGTCGACCTGGCGCTGCCCGGCACGCTGCCCGTGATGAACAAGGGCGCGGTCGAACGCGCCATCAAGCTCGGCCTGGCGCTGGGCTCGCACATCGCGCCGCGCAGCGTGTTCGCGCGCAAGAACTACTTCTACCCCGACCTGCCCAAGGGCTACCAGATCAGCCAGTTCGAGATCCCGGTGGTGCAAGGCGGCGCGGTGTCGTTCTTTCTCGGCGAAGAAAAGAAGACCGTGCGCCTGGTGCGCGCCCACCTCGAGGAAGACGCGGGCAAGTCGCTGCACGAGGACTTCATCGGCCAGAGCGGCATCGACCTGAACCGCGCCGGCACGCCGCTGCTCGAGATCGTGACCGAGCCCGACATGCGCTCCACCGCCGAGGCCGTGGCCTATGCGCGCGAGCTGCACAAGATCGTCACCTGGATCGGCATCTGCGACGGCAACATGCAGGAAGGGAGCTTCCGCTGCGACGCCAACGTGTCGGTGCGCAAGCCCGGCGACAAGCTCGGCACGCGCCGCGAGATCAAGAACCTGAACAGCTTCAAGTTCATGCAGCAGGCGATCGACTACGAGATCAACTCGCAGATCGACGAGCTCGAAGACGGCCGCGCGATCGAGCAGGCCACCGTGCTGTTCGACCCCGCCACCGGCGAGACGCGCACCATGCGCACCAAGGAAGACGCGGCCGACTACCGCTACTTTCCAGACCCCGACCTGCCGCCGCTGAGCATCGCGCCCGAGTGGATCGAGCGCGTGAGGGCCACCATGCCCGAGCTGCCGCGCGCCACCGCCGAGCGCTACGTCCGCGACCACGGCCTGTCGGAATACGACGCCGCGCAGCTCACGCAGAGCGCGGCGCTGGCCGGCTACTTCGACGATGCCGTGAACGCGGGCGCCACGCCCAAGCTGGCGAGCAACTGGATCACCGGCGAGATGGCACGCCGCCTGAACGCCGCGGAAATCGGCATCGAGGCCGCGCCCGTGAAGGCGCAACAACTGGCACAGCTGGTCAAGCGCATCGCCGAAGGCACGCTGCCCAACAACGCGGCGCGCCAGGTGTTCGATGCGCTGTGGACCGGCGAAGGCAGCGATGTGGACGCGATCATCGAGGCGAAAGACCTCAAGCCCATGGCCGACACCGGCGCGCTCGACAAGATCCTCGACGAGGTGATCGCGAAGAACGCGAAGAACGTCGAGGAGTACCGCGGCGGCAAGGAGAAGGCGCTCAACGCCCTCGTGGGTCAGGTCATGAAGGCCAGCGGGGGCAAGGCGAACCCCGCGCAGGTGACCGAGCTGCTCAAGGCCAAGCTGGGCTGACCGCCCCTGCCGCTTCCAGAAACACCGAGGAACCGGCTTTGCCGGGCCTCAGGTGTTGCCCCCGGCAGGGGGTGGGAGCAGCGACACGCAGTGCCGCAGCTTGGAAGGTTACTTGTTCGTTCCGCCGTTTTGAGGCGACCAGAGCGCCTTCAGGCGCACGCGCTCCTCGTCGAAGCGCGCATTCACCCGCTTCTTCTCGTCTTCCTGCTCCGCGATGAAGCGGTTCTGCACCGCCACGCTCTGCGTGTTGTCCTCGATCTTGCGGCGCACCGAGCCGGGCGCCTTGCTCGGGTCCAGCTTGTAGAACTCCATCTCCTCGTCGATCTTCTTGCGGTCTTCGGCCAGCTCGGCAATGCGCTTGCGCGCCGCCTGGGTCACCGCATCGACCTGCGCCAGCGCCTCGTTGCGCTCGCGGTCGTGCGTGGCGGCGTTCGGATAGCGCACCAGCAACGCACGCTCGCGGCGGCGCTCGTCGGTGATGCGCGCGGCCTGGATGGCGGCTTCGCGGGCGCGGTCTTCGCGCTCCTGCAGTTCGCGCGCCGTGTAGGTCGGCTCGACCTTGCGGCGCACCGAGCCGCTCGGGTTCAGCTCGCGCTGCTCGCGGTCGCTGCACTCGGCAATCGGCCGGTCGGCCGTGAGCGTGCGGCCGCGGGCGTCGGTGCAGGTGAAGATGCCGGGCCCGGCGCCTTCAAGCTTCTGCGGCTGCGCATGCAACGCGCCGCAGAACGATGAAGCCAGGACGAAGAAAAACGCCGCTGCCCGCAGGCGAGTCGGCTGGCCGTGATCGCGGGCGTGCATGCGGGCCTTGCCTCAGCTGGCGCCGTAGCGCGTGCGGTAGGCCAGCACGCGTTCGCGGTGCGCGCCCAGGTCGGCCGCGGCATTGCCGGAGAGGTAGCTCAGCAGGTCGTCCAGCGTGGCGATGGCGATCACCGACAGGCCCAGCTGGTTGCGCACGTACTGCACGGCGCTGTGGTCCACGTCGACGCCGTTCTCGGTGGCTTTTTCCTGCCGGTCGAGCGCGATGGCCACGGCATGCGGCGTGGCGCCCGCGGCCTGGATCGCGGCAATCGACTCGCGCACCGCCGTGCCGGCCGACATGACGTCGTCCACGATCAGCACGCGGCCCTGGAGCGGCGCGCCCACCAGGTTGCCGCCCTCGCCGTGCGCCTTGGCTTCCTTGCGGTTGTAGGCAAAGGGGTAGTTGCGACCGCGCCGCGCGAGCTCCGCGGCCACCGTGGCGCCCAGCGGAATGCCCTTGTACGCGGGGCCGAAGATCATGTCGAATTCGAGCCCGCTTTCGATCAGCCGGTCTGCATAGAATCCGGCGAGACGGGCGATCTTGCCGCCGTCGTCGAAGAGCCCCGAATTGAAGAAATAAGGACTCATTCGGCCGGCTTTGGTCTTGAATTCGCCGAAGCGCAGCACACCGGCATCCAACGCGAACTGGACGAAGTCCTGTGCGACCGCGCTGCTTTTCTCACCATCTACAGCCATCGGAAATTCCTTGTGTTCAAACTGACCAGTCTCAATCTCAATGGCCTGCGTTCGGCCGCTACCAAAGGCGTGGCCGACTGGGTGGCCGAACTTGCGCCGGATTGTATTTGCATGCAGGAGATCCGGGTCCAGGCCAGCGACATCGAAGGCCGCTTCGAGGAGATGGCCGGCCTGAAGGGCCACTTTCACTTTGCCGAGAAGAAAGGCTACGCCGGCACCGCCATCTACACCAAGCACGCACCGAGCCAGGTGGTGGTGGGCTGGGGCGACGCCGAGTTCGACGCCGAGGGCCGCTACCTCGAACTGCGCTTCGACACGCCCAGCCGCAAGTTCTCCGTCATCAGCTGCTACTTTCCGAGCGGCAGCTCGGGCGAGGAACGGCAGGAGGCCAAGTTCCGCTTTCTGAAGGGCTTCTTTCCGTACCTGATCGCGCTGAAGAAGGAGCGCGACTTCGTGCTCTGCGGCGACATCAACATCGCGCACAAGGAGATCGACCTGAAGAACTGGCGCGGCAACC
Source organism: Variovorax sp. AC103 (assembly GCF_979254005.1). NCBI lineage: Bacteria > Pseudomonadati > Pseudomonadota > Betaproteobacteria > Burkholderiales > Comamonadaceae > Variovorax > Variovorax sp. AC103. Next base: position 139,320 of record NZ_CEEDFC010000003.1, read on the forward strand.
GCAAGAACAGCGGCTTCCTGCCCGAGGAGCGCGCCTGGATGACGAAGCTGCTGGACGCCGGCGCCGACGGCGCGGGCCTGGTGGACGTGTACCGCATGCTCAAGCCCGACACCACCGACGAGGCCTACACCTGGTGGAGCAACCGCGGCCAGGCCTATGCCAACAACGTGGGGTGGCGGCTGGACTACCACCTGGCCACGCCGGCCATCGGCGCGCTGGCACGCACCGAGCAGATCTACAAGACCGTCAAGTTCAGCGACCACGCGCCGATCACGGTGGAGTACGACTTCACGCTCTGACCGGCAGGCTGCTCAGCGCGACAACGCCGGCAGCGCCTTCACCAGCGTCGCCACGAAGGCCTGCATCGCCTCGGTCTCGTGCGCGCCGCGCTTGGTGATGCGGTAGAAGTCCATGCCCACCTTGGGCTTGACCAGCACGTCGGTGCGCACGCGGTGGCGCCGGCAGGCCGCGAGCGCGAAGGTCGGCATCACGGCAGTGCCGAAGCCGGCCTCCACCATCGAGATCAGCGTGCCGAAGAAATTGAACGCGGGCCGCTGCGCGTCGGCGCAGGCGATGGCGCTCAGTTGCTGGTCGATCACCTTCTGGATCGGGTTGCCCGGCGGCAGGCCGACCAGTTCGGCGCTGCGCAGGGCCGACCAGGGCGCGGTGCCGATGGGCGGTGCTTCTTCGTCATCGGCGCAGGGCGCCACCCGCATCAGGTGAAAACGCCCGACCGGCGTGCGCTCCAGCCCGGCCGCGGCCTTGAAGAAGAAGCCCAGGCCCATGTCGGCGTCGCCGGCCGCCACCATCGCCTCCACGTCGCGCAGGTCGGCGTCGAACAGGCGCAGGCTCACCTGCGGGTGCGCCGTGCGGAAGGTGGTGAACACCTGCGGCAACAGGTGCGAGGACACCAGCGGCGTGGCCGCGATGCGCAGCGTGCGGCGCGCCGCGTCGCCCGCCGCGCCGAGCTCGGCCGCCACGTCGTCCAGGTCGGTCAACAGCCGCTCCACCACCGGCAGCAGCCGCCGGCCTTCGGGCGTGAGGCTCACCACGCGCGTGGTGCGCTCGAACAGGCGGCAGCCCAGCTGCTTTTCCATCTCGCGCACGAGGATGCTCAGGCCCGCCTGCGTGATGTGCGCCTGCTCGGCCGCGCGCGTGAAATTGCCGATGCGCGCCACCTGCAGGAAGGCGCGCATCTGGCGGGTGGAGAGGTTCATAAGGATTCATGATAAATCCATAGCACATCTAAATTTCCCAAATGGTTGATGTGCGTTCCTAATGCGGCCGGAGACAACGAACCGGGCGCGCAAAGCGAAAAGCCAATCACCATGAGCAACGAAGTCATCATCCTGGGCGCCGGCATCGGCGGCCTGACCCTGGCGCTGAGCCTGCACCAGGCCGGCATCCCCTGCCGCGTGTACGAGGCCGTGCCCGAGCTGAAGCCGCTGGGCGTCGGCATCAACCTGCTGCCGCATGCGGTGCGCGAACTGACCGAACTGGGCCTGCTGCCGGCCCTCGACAAGGTGGGCGTGCGCACGCAGGAGGCCGTGTTCTTCACCGAGCACGGCCAGCTGATCTTCCGCGAGGCGGCCGGCCAGCACGCGGGCTACGACTGGCCGCAGTTCTCCATTCACCGCGGCGACCTGCAGACCTTGCTGTACGAGGAGACGCTGAAACGCCTGGGCTCCGACAGCGTGGTGTGCGGCCATCGCTGCACCGGCGCCACGCAGGACGTGCAGGGCGTGACCGTGCACTTCGCCGACGCGCCCTCGGTGCGCGGCGCGGTGGCGGTGGGCTGCGACGGCATCCACTCGGCGCTGCGCAAGCAGTTCTATCCCGACGAAGGCGCGCCGCGCTACTCGGGCGTCAACATGTGGCGCGGCACCACGCGCTGGAAGCCGTTTCTTTCGGGCGGCAGCATGGTGCGCGCGGGCTGGCTCGCGGTCGGCAAGATGGTGATCTACCCGATCCGCAACGACATCGACGCCGAAGGCCACCAACTCGTCAACTGGGTCGCCGAGATCCACGCGCCGCAGCCCGCGCTGCGCGACTGGAGCCGCGCGGGCCGGCTCGAAGACTTCCTGCCGGCCTTTGCCGACTGGCACTTCGACTGGCTCGACGTGCCGGCGCTGATCCGCGCGTCGGACACCATCCTGGAGTACCCGATGGTCGACCAGGACCCGCTGCCGCGCTGGACGCATGGGCGCCTCACGCTGCTGGGCGACGCCGCGCACCCGATGGTGCCGCGCGGCTCCAACGGCGCGGGCCAGGCGATCATCGACGCGCGCTTCCTGGCCGGCGCACTGAAAGACCTGGGCGTGGGCACCGCCGCGCTGGAGGACTACGACCGCGTGCGCGTGAAGGCCACCACCGAGGTGGTGCTGACCAACCGCAGCAACCCGCCCGACGCCATCCTGCGCGAGGTGTTCGAGCGCTCGGGCGGCAAGCGCTTCGACAAGATCGACGACGTGGTGCCCACCGCCGAGCTGCAGGCCATCTCGGACAACTACAAGCGCGTGGCCGGTTACGACCCGGTCGCGTTGAAGGCCCGGCCTTCGTTCCTCTGACACCGCTTTGAACCTGCGCATCCCACACAAGAACTACGGAGACACGACACCATGCGTTCACTGACAAAGACCTTCGCCGCCCTGTTCGCCGCGCTCGGCGTGGCCACCGCCGCCCATGCCTGGCCCGACCAGCCCATCACGCTGGTGGTGCCCTACACGCCCGGCACCGGCATCGACCTGGTGGCGCGCCAGCTCTCGGCCCGCCTGCCGGCCCTGCTGGGCCAGCCGGTGGTCGTGGAGAACATTGCCGGCGCCAGCGGCAACATCGGCAGCGAGCGGGTGGCGCGCGCCAAGCCCGACGGCTACACGCTGATGGTGCAGGTCAACACGCTGGTGATGAACCGCAGCCTGTACAAGTCGCTGAGCTACGACCCGGTGGCCGACTTCGCGCCCGTGTCGCTCACATCGTGGGGCACGCTGCTGCTGGTGACCAACCCGAACGTGCAGAAGGCGGCCTCGGTGCAGCAGATGGTGAGCGCCGCCAAGGCCGCGCCGGGCAAGCTGACCTACGCCACGCCCGGCGTGGGCACGCCGCACCACCTGTCGATGGCCCTGCTGATGCAGGGCACCGGCACCGAGATGCTGCACGTGCCCTACAAGGGCACGGCCGGCGCGGTGACCGACCTGCTGGGCGGGCGCATCGACTACATGTTCCTGCCGGTGCACGTGGCGCTGCAGCACATCCAGGTCGGCAAGCTCAAGGCCATCGCCACCGGCAGCAGCAAGCGCCTGGCGCAACTGCCCGACGTGCCCACGCTGGCCGAGGCCGGCGTGACCGCCGACAACGTGGACATGTGGTACGGCGTGCTCGCGCCGAAGGGCACGCCGCCGGAGGTGGTGGCGCGGCTGAACACGGAGATCGCGAAGGTGCTGAAGCAGCCCGAGGTGGCGAAGTCGTTCGAGTCGCAGGGCATGGTGCCGGCGAGCTCGACGCCGGCGGAGTTCGGCGCGCTGATGAAGAAGGATGCGGACCGCTGGGCGTCCGTGGTCAAGCGCGGGAACATCACGGCGGACTGAGTTGTGTTTTTTCTCCCTCCCCCTCTGGGGGAGGGTCGGGGTGGGGGCAAGCGGCCTTTGAACGGGTCGCTGCTCTTGCGAAGGCTGCGTGCCCCCATCCCAGCCTTCCCCCAGAGGGGGAAGGCGCAACACCGCAATTCAGCGCGGCGTCTTTCCCGCATGCCGCGCCAGGTGCACCTGGTGCAGCGTGATCTTGCGCACCTCCGCCTGGCTGGTCTCGATGTGCGCCCGCAGCAGCATCGCCGCCTGGTCGCCGCGGTTCGCGCGCACGGCCTTCAGGATCTTGGCGTGCTCCTCGTAGGTGGCGTCGATGCGCGGCTGCTTGGTGAAGTCGAGCCGGCGAATGATGCGGATGCGGTCGGTCACGTCGCCGTGCACGCGCGCCATCTCCGCATTGCCGGCCGCCGCCACCAAGGCACAGTGAAAGCCTTCGTCCCACTGCGCCACCTGGGCCATGTCGCTGCTGCGCTGCGCCGCCGGCGCCAGCCAGATGTCGGCCAGCGTGTCGAGCAGGGCGCGGTCGATGTGGCGGTCGGTTTCGCACAGCCGGTGCACGGCCGTGGTCTCCAGCACCATGCGCAGGTCGTAGAGCTGCTCGAACTGCTCGAAGTCGAAGGGCAGCACGCGCCAGCCGCTGCGAAACAGCACCTCCACGAAGCCTTCCTGCTGCAGACGGAACAGGGCCTGCCGCACGGGCGTGCGCGACACGCCGAGCCGGTCGCTGATCTCGTTCTCGGTGAAGCGGTCGCCGGGCACGAGGATGAACTCGGCCACGTCGCGCTTGAGCTGCGCATACACCTCGTCGGCTCGCGTACGGAACGCGGCCGCCTGGACGGGCGGGGCGGCGGGGATTGAAGCTTCGGGGCGGGGACGGACGGTGGACACGGGGGGAATGTTAGTCGCTGGCGCAGGCGTCACGAGGGGCGGATCAGTGCGGCCAGCAAAGCGGCGCTCGGCGCGGTCCAACCGACGATACCGCCCTGCGCGCGCACCATGTCGAGCGTCGCGGCCTTGAAGGCAGGGAAGTAGCTTTCGGTGCAGTCTTCGAGCAGCAGGCTGTCGTAGCCGCGGTCGTTGGCTTCGCGCATGCTGGTCTGCACGCACACCTCGGTCGTCACGCCGCCGAACAGCAGGTGCGTGATGCCGCGTCGCTGCAGCAGTTCGTGCAGGCCGGTCGCGTAGAACGCGCCCTTGCCGGGCTTGTCGATGACGAGCTCGCCGTCGACGGGCGCCAGCGCGTCGATGATCTGGTTGCCGGGCTCGCCCGCCACGAGGATGCGGCCCATGGGGCCTGGGTCGCCGATGCGCAGCGTCGGGTTGCCGCGGTTGCGCTTGGCGGGCGGGCAGTCGGAGAGATCGGCCATGTGCGCCTCTCTGGTGTGCACGACCAGGCCACCGGCCTCTCTCCAGGCCGCCAACGTCTTTCTGGTGGCAGGAACGATGGCCTCCAGCAGCGACACGTCGTTGCCCAGCGTCTCGCCGAAGCCGCCGGGTTCGATGAAGTCGCGCTGCATGTCGATGAGGACAAGCGCTGTGTTTGCGACTTCGAACTCGTAGGCGAATGGGTTGGCTTGTTCTATGCGCATGTTTTTTCTCGCTGATTCCGGGTACGGGGGGCCGGCCTCCCAAAGAAAAGCAGGGGCCTCATGCCACCGCCTTCAAAGGCTCGTGATGCCCGCCACCCATGTGCGCCCCGATCACATGCCGCTCGGCCCCTGCAGCAGGCGTCTCGAACACGATCTGTCCTTCGCTCATCACGACGATGCGGTCCGCGAGCTCCAGCAGCTCGTCGAGGTCTTCGCTGATCAGCAGGACCGCCCCGCCCTTCTCGCGCACCTGCACGATGCGCGAGTGGATCTCGGCGACCGCGGCGAAGTCGAGGCCGAACACGGGGTTCGCGGCGATCAGCACGTTGATGTCGCCGGCCAGCTCGCGCGCCAGCACGGCGCGCTGCACATTGCCACCGGAGAGACTGCGAATCGGCGCGCCTTCGCCTTGTGTCTTCACGCCGTATTCCGCAATCCATTCACGCGCGCGGCTGCGCCAGTACGGAAAGCTCAGCACGCCACCGCGAGACAAAGGCGGCTGGTCGAAATCGCGCAGCGCCATGTTCTCCGCGACGCTCAGGTCGCCCACGCAGGCATTGCGCAACGGCTCCTCCGGCAGGCTGCGCACCTTGAGGTTGCGGTTCTCCGCGCGGTGCGCGCCGTAGGGCTGGCCCATCACCGTGACCTTGCCCGCAAGGCGCGGGCGCTGGCCCACGAGCGCCTCGACGAGTTCGCGCTGCCCGTTGCCCGACACACCGGCCACGCCGAGGATTTCTCCGGCACGCACCGACAGGCTCAGGTCATGCAACGCCAGCGTGCCGCGATCGCCCTGAGCCTTCAGCCCTTCGACCTTCAGTGCAATCGGCGCATGGGCGGGCATGGGCTTGCGGGTGAAGGGCGCCTGTGCCGCCGCCTGCTCGCCCCCCATCATGGCCTGCGCCAGTTGCGCCGGGCTGGTGTCCGCCACGCGGCAGTGGTGCACCGCCTTGCCGCGGCGCAGCACCGTCACGCTGTCGGCATACGCCATCACCTCGCGGAACTTGTGCGTGATGATGAGCACCGTGCACATGCCGCTGCGCGCGAACTCGCGCACATGGCCCAGCACCTCGTCGGCCTCCTGCGGCGTGAGCACCGAGGTCGGCTCGTCGAGGATCAGCAGGCGCGGCTTCAGGTACAACTGCTTCAACAGTTCGAGCTTCTGCTTCTCGCCGGCCGCGAGCTCCGAAGGTCGCACATCGAGGTCGAGGCTGAACGGCGTGGTCGCCAGGAATGCCTCCAGCTCCGCGCGCTTCGTCTTCCAGTCGATCAACGCTGGCGTCTTGCCTCCGGCGAGCAACAGGTTCTCCGCCACCGTCATGCCCGGTGCCAGCGTGAAGTGCTGGTAGACCATGCCGATGCCCAGCGCGCGCGCCACGATCGGGTTGGCGATGTCCTGCTCGCGCCCGTCGATCAGGATGCTGCCTTCTTCCGCGCGCTGGAAGCCCGCCACGCACTTCACCAGCGTGCTCTTGCCCGCGCCGTTCTCGCCGAGCAGCGCATGCACCGTGCCGGGTTCGACGCGCATGGTCACGCTGTCCATCGCGGTGAAGGCGCCGAAGCGCTTGGTCAGTTGGTAGGTGTCGAGCGCGAGCGCGCCGCTGCCCGCAGGCAGGCCACCGATGGCGCGGGGTGATGCGGCACTCATGTCAGTTCTCCACCTTTTGGGTATGGTCCTGCTTCTGCCCGCTTTGCTTGCGGCGCTGTTGTTCAGGGCGCGTGCACAGGCCGCCGGGCACTCCCCTCCGCGAATGTCCCCCGCTTCGCTCCTCCTTTATTTCGCTGCGGGGAGCACCCCACGCCCTGTGCACTGGACACTCTGCTGGTGTGCCCCGATCACTACCGCTCTTGACAATGCTCACGCTCCTGGCGTGCGGCCGATCAACCACCGCTTTGAACAAGCTCACGCCGATGGGGTGCCTTGCGCAGCGAAATAAAGGAGGAGGGGCGCAGCCCCGGGGGACATTCGCGGAGCAAGGTACCCCGTCGGCGTGAGCGCGCCCCGAATGCCCCAGACAGCGACGAACAGGACAACCGCTCCTCATAGCACCGCCAAAAGAGCCGACGAGCTGGCATGCGCCCCGAACACGCCGCCCTGCATCGTGACCATCTTCAGCGCAGCCAAGTGGTTGCCGTAGTCCGTTGCAGCCGTGCAGTCCGACAACAGCAGGCACTCGAACCCCAGGTCGTTCGCGTCGCGCATCGTCGTGTGCACGCACACGTCCGTCGTGATGCCCGCGAGGATCAGGTTCTCGATGCCGCGCGTGCGCAGGATCAATTCGAGGTCCGTGGCATAGAACGAGCCCTTGCCCGGCTTGTCGATCACCACCTCGCCCGGCAACGGCGCCAGCTCCGGAATGATGTCCCAGCCCGGCTCGCCGCGCACCAGGATGCGCCCGCACGGCCCGTCGTCGCCGATGCCCACGCCGTTCGCACCGATCTGCCGCGAGCGCCAGCGCTTGTTGGCAGGCAGGTCCGCCAGGTCCGGCCGATGGCCCTCTCGCGTGTGGATGATGTGAAAGCCCAGCGGGCGCAACGCCGCGAGCGTGCGCGCGATCGGCTGGATCGGCGCCTGCACCAGCGACAGGTCGTAGCCCATCACGTCAACGTACCCGCCCTTGCCGCAGAAGTCGGTCTGCATGTCGATCACGATCAGCGCCGTGTTGTCGGGCCGCAGTGCGCCGTTGTAGGGCCAGGCGTAGGGCTCGGCGGCGACGTGGCGCTCGGTGGTGTTGGCAATGGTCGTGGTCATGGGTGCGTCATTCCCCGTAGTTGCGTTCGGGCGGCGCGAAGCCGCAGCTCGTGCCGTCGGTCACCTTCACGTCGGCGCTCCATGGCAGCTTGTAGGTGCCGGCGGCCATGTCGTGCATGTAGGTGTAGGGACAGTCCTGTGCGCCGCCCTTCACCGCCACGTAGCCGCGGTGGTACAGCTGGTAGATGTTGTTCTCCACGCCCCAGCCGGTGCGCGCCTCGCGCACCAGGTCGGGCCGCAGCTCGGCGGTGATGATCTCGTCGACGCGGCCGCCGCCCTCGACCATCACCGTGCCGTCGAAATTGCAGAACATGCCCTCGCCCATCGAGTCGAAGCTGCCGTCGCTGCCGCACAGGCACACGCTCGCGGTGTAGGCCAGGTTGCAGAAGGCGTTGGCCTGGTTGGTGATCTTCCAGGCGTGGCGGATCGGCGCGGTGTAGCCCGCCGTGCGCAGGATGATGTCCGCGCCCTTGTACGCGGCCTCGCGCGCCATCTCGGGGAACATGCCGTCGTGGCAGATGATGAGCGAGAGCTTGCTGCCGTTGGGCCCGTCGCACACCGGAATGCCGAGGTTGCCCGGCTCCCAGGGCTCCACCGGCACCCACGGGTGCAGCTTGCGGTAGTAGAGCTTGATGTCGCCGTGGTCGTCAATGATCAGCCCGCTGTTGTACGGGTTGCCGCCGGGGTTGGCCTCCATGATGGAGAAGCAGCCCCAGATCCTGTGCTCGACGCAGGCCTGCTTGAAGGCCGCGACCTCGGGCCCGTCGAGCGTGCACATGATCTCGGGGTTGGTGTCCATCGACAGGCCGTGCAGCGCGTACTCCGGGAACACCACCAGGTCCATGGTGCCCTGGTTGCGACGGGCCTTGCCCACCATCTCGCAGATGCGCCGCGTCTGCGCGGCCAGGTCGGCCGGCGTCTTCACGCTGGGCAGTTGCAGCTGCACCAGCCCGACCACCACGCCGTGCGCCGATTTGTTGAGGCCTCCGAAACCGCTCATGAAATTCAGCTCCTTGTCGATGAAAGTTCGCCGGGGCTGCCGACGGCCGCGCTGCCCGGCTTGCAGGTGAACACCAATATCACCAGCGTGAGCACGTAGGGCACCGTGTTGAACAGGTGGTAGCCCCAGCCGATGCCGATGGACTGCAGCGCCGGGCCGATGGCGCCCGCGCCGCCGAACAGCAGCGCCGCGCCCACGCAGCGCAGCGGGCTCCAGCGCGCGAAGATCACCAGCGCCACGGCGATCAGTCCCTGCCCGCTGGAAATGCCTTCGTTCCAGCTGCCCGGGTAGAACAGCGTGAGCGACGCACCGCCGAGGCCGGCGATGAAGCCGCCCGCCGTGGTCGCCGCGATGCGCAGGCCCGACACCGAGTAGCCGAGCGCGCGCGTGGCCTGCGCCGAGTCGCCCGCCATGCGCACCAGCAGGCCGGCGCGCGTGCGCGCGAAGCCCCACCACAGCAGCACCGCGAGCGCCACGCCGATGGGCACCAGCGCATTGAGCTGCAGGGCCGAGCGCACCACTGTGTTGTCGCTCCAGAAGCCCAGCGGAATGGCGGGGATCTGCGGCGCCTGTGGCTGGATGAGCGGCTTGCCGAGATAGAAGGCCAGGCCGGTGCCCAGCAGCATCAACGCGATGCCGGTGGCCACGTCGTTCACGCGGTCGAGCGAGCACAGCAGGCCGTGCAGCAGCGCCAGCAGTGCACCGGCCACCGCGCCGATCAGCACGCCCAGCCACGCCGAATCGGTGAGGTAGGCGCCGCCGAAGGCCGCCATGGCCGACAGCACCAGCACGCCTTCGAGCCCGAGGTTGATGCGGCCCGACTTCTCGGTGAGGCACTCGCCCAGGCTCACGAAGAGAAACGGCGCACCCACGCGCAACGCACCGCCGACGATGCCGGCCACGAGCGCGATCCATTGGTCGGCGGTCATTGGCATACCTCCGTGCTTCGCACTGCGGTGCGACCTTGCTTGGGGCGGCCCGGCGCGGCGGTCATGCATTGCTCCTTTCGTAGGTCTTGGCCTCGGGCAGCATGCGGTCGCCGAACTTCTTCCAGTTCACGGTGCGCAAGCCCTCGCTCGCCAGGATCAGCACGAAGGCGATGCCCTGCAGCACCAGCACCGACGCATCGGGCAGGCCGAGCCGCCGCTGCAGCAGGCTGCCCGCCGCGCCGAAGCCGCCGAACAGGATGGCCACCGGCACGATGGCCACCGGGTTGTGCCGCGCGATGAACGACACCAGGATGCCCGCGTAGCCGTAGCCCGCGATCAGCGAGGCGTTGGCATTGGTGTGCACCGCCGCCACCTCGACCGCGCCCGCCAGCCCCGCGCAGGCACCGCCCAGCCCGCAGGCCGAGAGAATGAGCCGCGTGGCCGGCAGCCCCACCAGCTGCGCGGTGCGCGGATTGCCGCCCACCACGCGCACCGAGAAGCCCGACACCGTGGCGCGCAACCACCAGCCGAGCCCCAGGCACGCCACCACGCCGATCGCCAGGCCCCAGTGGATGTCGGAGCCGCCGATGCCGCCGATGAGCAGCCCGTCGTTCAGCGCATAGCTCGAGGGCTTGTTCAGGCTCGCCGGGTCGCGCAGCGGACCTTCGACCAGGTGCTTGAAGATGCCGATGGCGATGTAGGCCAGCAGCAGGCTGCTGATGGTTTCGTTGATGCCGCGAAACTGCCGCAGCCAGCCCGCCAGCATGATCCACAGCCCGCCGGCAATGGCGCCCGCGATGCAGACGAGGACCGTGCCGACGACGTTGCCGGGCAGCGGCACCGCATAGGCGAGCGCCGCGCAGGCCAGCCCGCCCAGCACCAGCGCGCCCTCGCCGCCGATGATGATCAGCCCGGCGCGCGCGGGCAATGCCACGCACAGCGCGGTGAGCATCAGCGGCGCGGCGCGCTGCAGCGTGTTCTGCCAGGAGAACCAGTCGCCGAACGCGCCCTTGAACAGCGTGGTCCACACCTCCAACGGGTCGACCCCGGCGAAGGCCACCACCAGGCCGAACAACAGCAGCGCCGCCGCGATGGCGAACACCGGCAAAGAGAATTCCTTGAGCGCGTGGCGCATGACGGCGGTGCGCTGGGGTCAGACGGAGCCGACCACACCCTCGACCAGGTAGTTCATCTTTTCCAGCTCCAGGTCGTTCTGCTTCAGCACCTTGCCCGCCGGGACCACCACCGCGCCCTTGTTGTCCTTGATGCCGTCCTTGAAGATGTCGAAGCTGCCCGCGATCATCTTCGCCTTGATGTCGTCGGCCTGCTTCTTCGCGGCGTCCGGCACCATGGGGCCGTAGGCGGACATCTTCACGTAGCCCTCCTTCAGGCCGCCGCGCAGGAAGTTGGGGTGCGGCTTGCCGGCCTGCGCGGCGTCGATGATGGTCTTGTACGCGGTGAGCCAGTTCCACTCGGCACCGGTGAGGTAAGCGTTGGGCGCCAGCTTGGCCTGGCTCGCGTGGTAGCCGCAGACCATCTTGCCGCGCTTGGCCGCCGTTTCCACCACCACCTTGGGGCCGTCCACGTGCATGGTGAACACGTCGCAGCCCTGGTCGGCCAGGCTGTTGGTGGCCTCGGCCTCCTTCACTGCCATCGACCAGTCGCCCGTGAAGATCACGCTGCAGGTGATGTTCGGCTTGACCGAGCGCGCACCCAGCGTGAAGGCGTTGATGTTGCGCAGCACCTGCGGGATGGGCTTGGCCGCGACGAAGGCGATCTTGTTGCTCTTGGTCATGTGCGCGGCGATCACGCCGTTCAGGAACTGGCACTCGTCGATGTAGCCGAAGAAGCTGCCCACGTTCTTCGGGTGCTTGCCTTCGGTCCACAGGCCGCCGCAATGCGAGAAGCGCACGTCGGGGTTCTTGGGCGCCACCGCGAGGATGTGAGGGTCGAAGTAACCGAACGACGTGGGGAACAGCAGCTTGGCGCCGTCCTGCGAGATCATGCCGGCCATGGTCTTCTGCACGGCGGCGGTCTCGGGCACGTTCTCTTCCTCGACCACCTTGATGCCGGGCATCTTCTTGACCTCGGCGGCGGCCTGCGCGTGGGCCTGGTTGTAGCCGTAGTCGTCGCGCGCGCCGACGTAGATCACGCCGACCGTGAGCGGCTTGGCCTGCGCGCTGGCGAGGGCGCTCCAGCCCCCGAGGGAGCCGGCGGCGCCCAGCGCGGCCAGGGTCTTGAGGGAATCGCGGCGATTGAGGGGGCTGGTCATGACGTACTCCGTTGCTGGATACAAGTTGAAGGACTGGAAGAAGAAACTGTTGTGCGGCGAGGTGCCTCAGCCAAGCAGGCTGACGTGCGCCGAGACCACGCGCCAGCCCTCGGGCGTGCGCATCCAGGTCTGGCTCTGGCGGCCGGTGCGCTCGGCGCCTTCGCGGCGGAACTCGCAGTTGGCGGTGGCGAAGTCGCGCCCGTAGGTGGTGATGACGGTGATCAGCAGTTCGCGCGCCAGCCCCTGCGAGGGGCGCGATGCGCGAAAGGCCCGGATCTCGTCGTAGCCGTAGAGGTTCTCGGTGGCGCCGTAGCGCAGCGTGGTCGGGCTGTTCCAGAACAGCTCGTCGAGCACCTCGACCTTGTTGTGGACCAGCGCGTCTTCGTAGCGGGCGAAGGCGGCCTGCACTTCGGCCAGCACGTCGGGCAGGTTGATGTCGGTGGCATTCATGCGGGGGTTTTCTCCGAATTCAGTGCAGCGACGGGCGCATGCGCCACGCCCGCGGCTTCGAGTGCGGCGGCCACGCGCAGCACGAGGTCTTCGCGCCAGGGCGCGGCGATCACCTGGACGCCGATCGGCAAGCTGGCGTGCGCGCCCCACACTGGCACCGCGCACACCGGCAGGCCGATGCACGAGAAAGGCTGGGTCAGCAGGCCCATGTTGGGCCGCACCGGCAGCTTGTGGCCGTTGACCTCGAAGGTCTCCGCGCCCACGGGCGTGGCCGCGGTCGGCGTGGCCGGGGCCAGCAGGATGTCGTAGCGGCCGAACAGGCGCGCCACGGCTTCGGCATAGAGCCGGCGCACCCGCTGCGCACGCGACACCCAGGCGGCGGGCAACAGCGCGCCGGCCAGGAAGCGGTCGCGCGAGAGCGGCTCGAAGTCGTGCGCGCGGCGGCGCAGGTCTTCCAGGTGCAGCGCGGCGCCTTCCGCGTTGGTGATGAGGAAGGCCGCGGCGCGCCCCGCCTCGACCATCGGCAGCTCAACGCTGGCCTGCGCGACGCCCGCGCCCAGCGCATCGGCCACGAGATCGACGGCAGCCAGCGCCTCGGCGCCGGCGCGCTGGTGAAAGTAGCCGCCGAGCACGCCGATGCGCAGGCCGCGCGTGCCGTGCGCCAGCACGCCCGACACGGGCTCGACCGCGCGCTGCGCGCAGCCGGGGTCGTGCGCATGACCGGCTTCTTCCGGCCCCTGCATCGCGTCGTAGACCAGCGCCAGGTCGCGCGCCGAACGGGCGAAGGGGCCGAGATGGTCCAGGCTGGACACGAACGGAAAGCTCCCGGTGCGCGGCAGCCGCCCGAAGGTGGGCTTCAGGCCGAACACGCCGCACAGCGAAGCGGGCACGCGGATCGACCCGTTGGTGTCGGAGCCCAGCGTGAGCGGCACCTGCCCCGCGGCCACCGCGGCGCCCGAGCCGCCCGACGAACCGCCCGCGATGCGGGTGAGGTCGTGCGGGTTGCGCGTGGGGCCTTCGTGGCTGTTCTCGGTGGTGAAGCCGTAGGCGTACTCGTCCATGTTGAGCGCGCCCACCAGCACCGCGCCGGCGCGCTCCAGGCGGCGCACCAGCGCGGCGTCGGCGCGCGCGGGCGCGGTCTGGCGCTCGATCTTCGAGCCCGCGAGCGTGGGCAGGCCGGCAATGTCGAACAGGTTCTTCACCGCGAAGGGCACGCCGAGCAGCGGCAGCTCGCGGGTGCGCGCACCGTGCGCCGAGGCCAGCGAGGCATCGACCTGCGCGGCGCGGCGCAGCGCGCGTTCGCTCAGCACGCAGGTGAATGCGTTGACCTTGCCGTCGGTGGCGTCGACGCGGTCGAGGCTGGCCTGCACCAGCGCGGTGGCGGTCGACGCACCGGTCCGCACGGCTTCGGCCATGGCGGACGCATCGCGGGCCAGCAACTCGGCGGGGGTCATACGGCCTTCTCCTCGGGCTCGACCGGCGAGAAATGCACCGCCGGTTCGGCCGACATCGCGAGCGGCACGGCCTCGACCACCGCGGCGAACTCGGCCGCGAGCGCGAAGTAGCGCAGCACGCCGGGCCGGTGATCGGGCGACAGGCGCAGGTCGAGCACCGCGGCGGCGGCGTCGACGTAGCTTTCGATCTGTGCGGGTGTCATGGCAACGCTCCTTCTATCGGCGCACTTCGCGCTGGAAGATGTCGAGGCTGAGCTTCTTCATGGCCACGAAGCTCTCGGTGCTCAGCGTCTCCACGGTGCGCGGACGCGCATCGCCGTAACGCAAGATCTCGGCCACCTTGGTGGGCCGCTTGGTGAGCAGCAGCACCTCGTCGGCGAGGTACACCGCTTCTTCGAGGTCGTGCGACACCAGCAGCATGGTGGTGCCGGTCTGCATGAACACCTCCTGCAGCTTCTCGCGAATGAAGAGCGTCATCTCGAAGTCGAGCGCGGAGAAGGGCTCGTCGAGAAACAGCACCTCGGGATTGGGCGCCAGCGCGCGCATGATCGACGCCGTCTGCTGCTGGCCGCCCGAGAGCTCGTAGGGAAAGCGCTTGAGGTCGAACTTGACGTCGAAGGACGCCACCAGCTCTTCCATGCGCCGGTCGACCTCGGCCTTGCTGCGGCCTTCAAGCTTCAGCGGATAGGCGATGTTGTCGATGGTGCGCATCCACGGGAACATCGCCTCGCGGTAGTTCTGGAACACGTAGCCGATCTTGGTGTCCTTGCGCTGCTTGCCGTCGAACAGGATCTCGCCCGCGTCGATGGGAACCAGCCCCGCGATCATGTTGATGAGCGTGGACTTGCCGCAGCCGTTGGGCCCGAACACCGAGACGATGGCGCGCTTGGGAATGTCGAGGTCGAAGTTCTCGTACAGCGGCCAGCCGGCGAAGTACTTGGTGAGCCCGCGGATGGTGATGTGCGTGCCGGCGGGGCCGGGCTTGAACGCGGGCTTGGGCACGTCGGCGTACACCGGGCCGTTCAGGACGATGTCGGAGGTCACTTTCATCTTCCACTCCAGTGCACGATGCGGCGCTCGGCAATGAGGAAGAGGATGTTCAGGGCGTAGCCCAGCGCACCGGCCGAAAGAATCGCCGCGTACATGCTCTTCACGTTGAGCACCTGCTGCGCGTCGATGATGCGGTGGCCCAGCCCCGTGTCGGAGCCGATGAACATCTCGGCCACGATGACGATCACCAGCGCCATCGACACGGCCGAGCGCAGGCCGACGAAGGTGGGCTGCAGGCTTTCCCAGATCAGCACGTCCTTGAAGACCTGCCAGCGCGACGCGCCCATGACCTTGGCGGCCATCACGCGCTGCTTGCGCGCATTCATCACGCCGTAGGCGCTGTTGAACACCACGATGAGCAGCGCGCCGAAGGCCGCGATGGCCACCTTGTTGACGTCGCTCACGCCGAAGATCAGCAGGAACAGCGGAATCAGCGCGGACGAGGGCGTGGAGCGGAAGAAGTCGATCAGGAACTCCACGCTGCGGTAGGCGCGCTCGTTGCTGCCGAGCAGCACGCCCAATGGCACGCCGATGGCCGCCGCGATGACGAAGGCCTGCAGCGTGCGCCACACGGTCATTGCGAAGTCGGTGAGCAGCGGTCCGCCCGCCAGCCCGGTGACGAGCGCGGCGATGGTGTCGGCCGGCGTGGGCAGCAGGATGGGCTTGATGAAGCCCAGGCGCACCACCAGGTCCCACGCGATGAACAGCACCACGGGGCCGATGAAGGGCAGCAGGCGGTCGCGCAGCGGCGTCTTCGGTGCGGCGGCGTTGAGGCTGGCCGGCGGGGTCCACGGCGCGGCCGTGGTCGTGCTTGCGTCTGCCATGGTCAGGCCTTGTAGAGCAGCGTGTCCACGAGCACCTTCTTCTCGAAGATGCCTTTCTCGGTGAACAGGTCGTAGAACTTCTGGAAGTACGCGACATCGCTGGGCTTGAACTCGTTGTAGAGCATGTACGACGCGAGCGGCACTTCGGCCGTGAGCTTGCCTTCGATGGCGGTGTAGCCCTTCATGAACTGGCGCGCCTCGTCGGGCTGGGTGCGCACCAGCGCCACGCCGCGCGCATAGGCGGCGATGTACTTCTTCGCCACCTCGGGGTTCTTCTTGATGAACTCGGTGGTCAGGCTGGCCGCGCCGCCATGCCACGGCGCCATCGGGTCGCCCAGGATGTACTTCGCCACCACGCCGGCTTCGATGACGCGCGTGGTGCCGTTCATGCGGCCGACGGTGCCGGTGGGCTCCAGCGTGTAGCAGGCATCGACCTGGCCCGCGACCAGCGCGGCCACGTGCTGGCCGATGGGCAGCTCGCTCACCGTTGCGCCCTTGGCGCCGGCGCGCTCCAGCATGGTCTTGCACAGCGTGACGTTCTGGATGCCGGGGCCCGAGGCCACCTTCTTGCCGGCCAGCTCGGCCATGGTCTTGATGGGGCTGTCCTTGCCGACGATGAACTCGTCGAGCACGAACCTGGCGTTGCTCGGGTTGGTGCAGAAGATCTTGAAGAGGCCGGGCTGCGCGATCTCGCCGATGGCGAGGTTGGCCGAGCCGGTGCCGTTGGCGCTGCCGTCGCAGCGGCCTGCGAGCATGCCTTCCATGACCTGCTGCGCGCCGGCGAACTTGAGCGCCTCGACGTCGAGGCCGGCTTCCTTGAAGTAGCCCTTGTCGACCGCCGCGAAGAACGGCAGGCCCGCGGCCACGGGCCAGAAGCCGATGCGCAGCTTGGGTGCGGCCTGCGCGCGCACGAGGGCGGGCGCGGCCAGCACGGCCAGGCCCGTGGCGCCGGCCTGCAGCAGCTGTCGGCGGTGGCGCGAAGCGGAGGGTTTGTTGGGGGTGCTCATCGGGACTCCTGGATCAAAGTCAAAGGGAAGAAGGTGCGGTGCCGGTGCCGGTGCGGTTGGCGACGTAGGCACGCCAGCCGCCGTGGGAGCTCACGTCCTGCGCAGCGGCCAGCGCATGGCCCTCGCAGATGAAGCCCTTGACCCAGCTGCCGTCGGCCAGCTCGACGCTGCCGAGGCCCAGGGGCGGCGGAATCAGCGCCAGGAAGCTGCCGACCTGCGCGAGCGGCACCGACCACACCTCCAGCGCGATGGCCGCACCCGACTCGCCTTCGGCCACGCGCTGCAGGCCGGGCTTGGGCGGCACCGTGCCCGGCAGCGCGTACAGGCGGTAGGCCGGCGACGTGGTGGTGGCGCGCAGCAGCGTGGCACCGCGCTCGGTGAGCTGTCCGTTGAGCGGCATGCCCGACAGGTGGGCACCGACCACGGCGATGGACAGCATGTCGGCATCGGCCGCGGCAAGGCCCGGAATGGCGCGCGGCGCGGGCAGCGGTTTGCCGGTGGCGCCCTGCGCGAGTCCCGTGGCGTGGTGGTAGCGCTGGCCCAGGTCGGCCAATGCCAGGTCGCTGCCGCAGGGCCCGATCAGCGTGATGCCGAACGGCAGGCCGTCGTCGCGCAGGCTGCTGGGCACCGAGAGCGCGGCGTAGTCGAGCAGGTTGACGAAGTTGGTGTACGCGCCCAGGTTGCGGTTGAGCGCCACGGGGTCGGCGCGCATCTGTTCGCGTGTGTAGTGGGTGGGCGCGCTGGGCACCACCAGCAGGTCGATGCCGCGCCACATCGGCTCGACCTTCTGCGCGATGGCGCGCAGGCGCGTCTGCGCGTCGAACACGTCGGCGGCGTTGTAGCCGCGGCCGGCGGCGAGGATGCCGCGCACGGGCTCGATGACTTCTTCGCCGTGCGCGTCGAAGAATTCGCGCACCGCGGCGTAGCGCTCGGCGACCAGCGCGCTTTCGTACAGCAGCGCGGCGGCCTCGGCGAGCGGCGCGTAGGCAATGGTGACGGGCGAGCCGCCCATGGCCAGCAGCCGCGCGGTGGCGTCGTTGAAGGCCTGCTCGGCGGCGGTGTCGCCAAAGAAGTTCAGCGTGTCGGGCACGCCGAAGGAGAAGCGCGCGGGCAGCGGCTTGCGGCCCAGGCGCAGGTTGCGCGAGTACGGGTCGCGCGCGTCGTGGCCGGCGGCGGCCAGCAGCACGTCGACGGCGGTGGCGACGGTGGTCGCGAAGATGGAGACGCAGTCCGCGCTCTGCGCGGCCGGCACCACGCCGAAGGTGCTCAGCAGGCCGCGCGAGGGCTTCAGGCCGACGATGTTGTTGAGCCCGGCCGGCACGCGGCCCGAGCCTGCGGTGTCGGTGCCGAGCGCGAAGTCGACCTCGCCGGCGGCCACCAGGTAGGCCGAGCCCGAGCTGGAGCCGCCCGACACGTAGCGCGCGTCGAAGGCGTTGGGCACCTCGCCATAGGGCGAGCGCGTGCCGTTCAGCCCGCAGGCGAACTGGTCGAGGTTGGTCTTGCCGGCCAGCGATGCACCGGCTTCGAGCAGGCGCTGCACCACGGCTGCATGGACCGTGGGGTGGCGGTCGAAGGCCGGGCAGGCGGCGGTGGTGGGCACGCCGGCCACGTCGATGTTGTCCTTGACCGCGAAGCGCAGGCCGGCGAGCGGCAGGGCGAGCCCGAGGGTGTCGCCGGCCCGTGCGTCCACGACGGGGAAGGCAAATTTCGCAATCCAGGCGGCGGCGGGAGATCCGTTTTCTTCATGCACCATCATCAGGCATCCAAACATGTGTACAAGTTGAGATGCAAGCGGCGTGCCAGCGGGAACGTGCCGCGGCGTGGATCAGATCAGGCGGGGATTTGCTCCTTCCCCTTCCGGGGGAAGGCCGGGATGGGGGCAGGCCTTCGATCAGGCGCCGCTCTTTTTCAGAGGCCGTCGTGCCCCCACCCCAACCCTCCCCCGGGAGGGGAGGGAGCAAGGCGGGAATGCAGGTTCGGATTTGCTCCTTCCCCTTCCGGGGGAAGGCTGGGATGGGGGCAGGCCTTCGATCAGGCGCCGCGCTTTTTCGGAGGCCGTCGTGCCCCCACCCCTGCCCTCCCCCAGCTGGGGAGGGAGAAAGACAGAGGGTCAGCTCTTCTTCGCGTCCCGGTAGAGCTTCTCCACCTTCGGCAGGTTCGCTTCCAGCTTCGCGATGCGGTCCGGCCCGCTCGGGTGCGTCGACAGGAAGCTCAGCCCGCCCTGGTTCTTCGACGCCGTGGCCATCTTCTGCCACAGCGACACCGACGCCTTCGGGTCATAGCCCGCGCGGGCGGCGAGCTCGAGCCCCACCAGGTCGGCCTCGGTTTCGTCGCCGCGGCTGAACTTGAGCGTGATGAGCTGCGTGCCCGCGCGCGCCGCCAGGTCGCCCACCTGCCCCAGCCCGAGCAGCTGCGCACCGATGGAGAGCGCCGCCCCGGTGCCCGCGCTCTTGGCCATGCGGGCGCGCGCATGCTCGCGCAGTGCGTGGGCCATCTCGTGGCCCATGACCATGGCGACCTCGTCGTCGCTCAGCTTGAGCTGGTCGAGGATGCCGGTGAAGAAGGCGATCTTGCCGCCGGGCATGCAGAAGGCGTTGATCTGCTTGCTGCCGATCAGGTTGACCTCCCACTTCCATTCGCGGGCACGCGAGTTCCACGGCATGGCGAAGGGAATCAGGCGGTTGGCGATGGTGCGCAGGCGCTGCAGCTGCGGGTTGCCGTCGCCCGCGAGTGCGCCCTTGGCGCGCGCCTGTTCGAGCAGTTGGCCGTACTGCTGCACGCCCGCCGCCTCGATCTTGTCGGCGGGCACGAGGTTGCGCGCCATCGAGGCGTTGCCGACGTTGACCTGCGCCAGGGCAGGGCCGCTCAGGGCCGCGCCGGCGGCAGCCAGCAAAAAAGCCCGCCGGGGGTTCCAGGGCGACGCCATGGCGGGCGCGGCAAATTCGGAGCGGTCGCATCGTGTGCACATAGGGGCGGGATCATAGGAACAAATGAAGACAAACGCGCTCCGCGATGACCCCGGGCGCTCATGGACAATCCGAAGCTCATGTCCGCCACGCCCGCCGAAACCCCCACCGCCCCCCAACCACCCTGGCGCGACGCGCTGAAGGTCTACCTCGAGCCCGCCACGCTGCGCATGCTGGCGCTGGGTTTCTCCGCCGGGCTGCCGCTGCTGCTGGTGCTGGGTACGCTGAGCTTTCGCCTGCGCGAGGCGGGCATCGACCGCACCACCATCGGCTACCTGAGCTGGGTCGGGCTGGCCTACGGCTTCAAGTGGGTCTGGGCGCCGCTGGTCGACCGCCTGCCGCTGCCGCCGCTGACCACGCTGCTCGGGCGCCGGCGCGGCTGGCTGCTGCTGGCGCAGGGCGTGGTGATCGTGGGGCTGGTCGGCATGGCCATGAACGACCCGCGCCTGGGGCTCAAGCCGCTGATCTGGTGCGCGCTGCTGGTGGCCTTCGGCTCGGCCACGCAGGACATCGCGCTGGACGCCTTTCGCATCGAATCGGCCGAGACGCGCAAGCAGGCCGCACTGGCCGCCGCCTATCAAACGGGCTACCGGCTCGCGATGATCTGGGCCGGCGCGGGCGTGCTGTGGGTCGCGGCCTGGGCCGAGGTGGCACCGGCCGTGGTAGCCACAGGTGCAGCGGCTTACCAGAACGGCGCCTGGAAGACGGCCTACCTGGTCATGGCGGCCTCCATGTCGGTCGGCGTCGTCACCGTGCTGCTGTCGCCCGAGCCGGTGCGCCGCGTGCTGGCCCCGGCGAAGAACGCGGCGCAGTGGCTGCGCAACGTGCTGGTCGAGCCTTTTGCCGACTTCATCCGCCGCTACAAGTGGCAGGCGGTGCTGATCCTCTCGCTCATTGCCATCTACCGCATCAGCGACGTGGTGATGGGCATCATGGCCAACCCGTTCTACGTGGACATGGGCTTCACCAAGGACGAGGTGGCCACGGTCAGCAAGATCTACGGCGTGGTCATGACACTGGCGGGCGCCTTCGTGGGCGGCGTGCTGTCGATGCGCCTGGGCGTGATGCGCGTGCTGATGCTGGGCGCGGTGCTCAGCGCGGCCAGCAACCTGCTGTTCGCCTGGCTGGCCTCGCGCGGGCACGACCTGACGGCGCTGATCGCGGTGGTCTCGGCCGACAACCTGGCCGGGGGCATCGCCTCGGCGGCCTTCATCGCCTACCTGTCGAGCCTGACGAACATCAGCTACTCGGCCACGCAGTACGCGCTGTTCAGCTCGCTGATGCTGCTGCTGCCCAAGTTCATTGCCGGCTACTCGGGCGTCTTCGTCGACGCCTACGGCTACAGCACCTTCTTCACCGCCACCGCGCTGCTGGGCGTGCCGGTGCTGGTGCTGGTGGCGCTGGCCTCGCGGCTCACCGCCGTCGCCGGGCCTGCGGACCGACCTTGAGACGGCTTTGAAGCCCCGCTGAAGCCGCGTTCAACCGCCCGCCGGACGGCCTCCAGGCGCCCGGCCGTATAGGACACGACCGACGTCCCGCGCAGCCCGCAACTGGTAGGCTGTTCGCGTATACATTCGCTTTTGCTCCTTTTTGTTTCCTTTTCTTGCGCTCCCTTCTGGAGCCCCCGTTGTCAGCAAGCCCACCTACAAGATCGTGCCGTCCCGAATTCCCCCCCTCCAAATCAGCGCCTTCACGGCGACCTCCGCGGTCGGCGTCGGCAAGGAAGCGCTGGCCGACGCGCTGGCGCAGTCGCGCAGCGGCCTGCGCGCCAATGACTTCGGCGACGCACCGCTGCCGACCTGGATCGGCCGCGTCGACGGCATCGAAGAGGTGCGCCTGCCCGAGCCGCTCGCGCAGTGGGACTGCCGCAACAACCGGCTGGCGTTCATGGGCCTGCAGGCCGACGGTTTCATCGAGGCGGTGGCCGCCGCACGCGAGAAGTACGGCGCTTCGCGCATCGCGCTGATCCTGGGCACCTCCACCGCGAGCATCGGCGAGACCGAGCTGGCGTACACGCAGCTGGACGCCGAAGGCAGCTTTCCCCCGAACCAGCGCCGCCCCGCGGTGCACACGCCCCATTCGCTGGCCATGTTCACGCAGGAACTGCTGGGCATCAGCGGCCCGAGCGAAACCATTTCGACCGCCTGCTCGTCCAGCGCCAAGGTGTTCGCCTCGGCCGAGCGGCTGATCCGCCTGGGCCTGGCCGACGCGGCCGTGGTGGGCGGTGCCGACACGCTGTGCGGCAGCGTGCTGTTCGGCTTCAACTCGCTCGAGCTGGTGTCGACCGAGCCCTGCCGCCCCTTCGATGCCGAGCGCAACGGCATCAGCCTGGGCGAGGCGGC
Organism: Variovorax sp. AC103; assembly: GCF_979254005.1. Lineage (NCBI taxonomy): Bacteria > Pseudomonadati > Pseudomonadota > Betaproteobacteria > Burkholderiales > Comamonadaceae > Variovorax > Variovorax sp. AC103. Next base: position 161,533 of record NZ_CEEDFC010000003.1, read on the forward strand.
CGGCTTTGCACTGGTGGAGCGCGTGCAGACCGGCGCCGCGGCCTCCCCGCTGCTGCTGCTGGGCTATGGCGAGGCGAGCGACGCGCACCACATGTCCACGCCGCACCCCGAGGGCCTGGGCGCCGAACGTGCCCTCGACGAGGCACTGGCGCGCGCCGGCCTCGCCCCTGGCGACATCGACTACATCAACATGCACGGCACCTCGAGCCAGAAGAACGACGAAGTCGAAGGTGCGCTGGTGGCACGCCGCTTCCCCGCAGGCACGCACGCCAGTTCGACCAAGGGCTTCATGGGCCACACGCTGGGCGCGGCGGGCATCGTCGAGGCGGTCATCAGCCTGCTGGCGATCGAGCGCGGCCTGAAGCCGGGCACCGTGAACACCCGCACGCTGGACGAAGGCTTCGGCCCGCAGATCCAGCTGGCGCCGGTGCACGGCGAGGTGCGCTACGTGCTGAGCAATTCCTTCGGCTTCGGCGGCAGCAACTGCTCGCTGGTGTTCGGCAAGGCCCCCGCATGAGCACGAACGACGCCAAGCCCGTGATGCCCCCGACCCTCTACATCGAAGGCCCCGCCTTCTGGACCCCCACCCTGCCCGGCTGGGAGGCCGCGCGCGCCGCCTTCCGCGGCGAAGGCCCGCTCAGCGATCCGCCCGCCAAGCGCCCCGCGCCGCAGGTGCTGGCCCCTGCCGAGCGACGCCGCGCGCCCGACACCGTGGCGCTGGCGCTCGAAGTGGCCGCGGCCGCCATGGCCGCCTCGGGCCGCAACGCCGCCGAGGTGCCCTGCGTGTTCACGTCCGCGCACGGCGACCTGTCGATCAACGACTACATGTGCGGCACGCTCGCCTCCGACCCGAAGATGCTGTCGCCCACCAAGTTCCACAACTCGGTGCACAACGCGGCCGTGGGCTACTGGACCATCGGCACCGGCTGCATGGCGGCCAGCAATGCCGTGTCGGCCTTTGACCACAGCTTTGCCTCGGGCCTGCTCGAAGCGGCGGTGCAGTGCGCGGCCGACCAGGAGCCGGTGCTGCTGGTCGGCTACGACACGCCCACGGTGGGCGCGCTGACCTCGGTCACCGACAGCCGCGGCCTGCTCGCGGTGGCATTCGTGCTGGCCCCCGCGCCCACCGAGCGCACCGTGGCGGCGCTGCAATGGTCGCTGGCCCGCGATGCCGAAGCGGCCACCACCGCCACGGCACCGCGCTCGGACGCTGCGAAGTCGCTCGCCGGCCTGAACCCGATGTCGGACGCGCTGGGGCTGTTCGAGGCGCTCGCGCACCTCGATGCCGACACAGCGGCGCCGGTCGATCTGCCGCTGTCGCCTTCGCTGTCCCTGCGGCTGCAACTCCAGCGCCTGTCCTAGCCCGTCCACCTGTTTCCCGAACCACCACCCGGAGCCGACCCCATGAAAGACACTGCGACAGACTCCTTCGACGCGGTGATCATGGGGGGCGGCCTGGCCGGCCTCACGCTGGCGCTGCAATTGCGCCGGCGCTTCGCCGACCTGCGCGTGCTGGTGCTGGAGCGCCGCGCCCACCCGGTGCCGCACGCGGCGCACAAGGTGGGCGAGTCGTCGGTGGAAATCGGCGCGCACTACTTCGACACCGTGCTCGGCCTGAAGGCCCACATGGACGAGAAGCAGCTGCGCAAGTTCGGCTTTCGCTTCTTCTTCAGCGAAGGCCGCAGCGACATCGAAGGCGTGACCGAGATCGGGGCGAGCCGCTACCTGTCGGTGCCCAGCTACCAGATCGACCGCGGCATCTTCGAGAACTTCCTGGCCGAAGAGGCCGCGCGGCTGGGCGTGCACTTCGTCGACAGCGCGCTGGTGCGCCGCATCGACCTGTCCGAGGACGCCGCCACGCCGCACCACATCGAATGGACGCGCGGCGAGCAAATCCACCGCACGCAGGCCCGCTGGCTCATCGATGCGTGCGGGCGCGCCGGCATGCTCAAGCGCAAGCTGGGCCTGGCCGAGCCGAACGCGCACGACGTGAACGCGGTGTGGTTCCGCATCGGCGAGCGCATCGCCATCGACGAGTGGAGCGACAGCACCGAATGGCGCGAGCGCTGCAACCCGCAGGCGCGCTGGCTGTCGACCAACCACCTGGTGGGCGCGGGCTACTGGGCCTGGCTGATTCCGCTGGCCTCGGGCTCGCATTCGGTGGGCATCGTGGCCGACCCCAAGCTGCATCCGCTGGACACCATCGACACCTTCGACAAGGCGATGGCGTGGTTCGCCACCTACCAGCCGCGCCTGTACGAGGCACTGGACGGCAAGCGCCACCTGCTGCAGGACTTCGCGTTCCTCAAGCACTTCTCGCACGGCTGCAAGCAGGTGTTCTCGGGGCGCCAGCGCTGGGCCATGACGGGCGAGGCGGGGCTCTTTCTCGACCCCTTCTACTCGCCGGGCAGCGACTTCATCGCCATCGGCAACACCTACATCACCGACCTCATCGCGCAAGACCGCGCCGGCCGCCCGCTGGAGGCGCGCGCACAGCTGTACGACCAGCTCTACCACTCGTTCTACGAAAGCACGCTGGCGCTCTACCAGGACCAGTACCCGCTGTTCGGCGACCCCGAGGTGCTGCCGGTGAAGGTGATCTGGGACTACGCCTACTACTGGGGCGTGCTGTCGCAGATCTTCTTCCACCAGCGACTGACCGACCTGCATGCGCTGGGCAGCCTGAAGGGCGAGCTGCAGCACTGCCAGCGCCTGAACATCGCGGTGCAGGCGCTGCTGCGCCACTGGTCGGCCGCGACCGACCGGGCCAACCCGGCCGTCATGCTCGACCAGGCGGCAATGCCGTGGTTCGCGGAGCTCAACCGCAGCCTGAAGGACACGCTGGACGACGCCGCCTTCCGCGCGCGCATCCGCGCCTCGACCGTGCAGCTGCGGCAGCTGGCCGGCGAAATCCTCGCGCGGGCACGCGCCGCCGACGCGAACGTGGACGCGGGCGACCTGCCTGCGCTGCTTGCGGCGAATCTCGACCTCCCTCCGGTGGCTGTTGGACAGGACGCTATGCTTTTCGCAGCGAACCCGGTTGACATGGCCAGCTGAGGTTTACCCAACTTTACGGAGCGTTCAAGCCTGCTTGCTCCCTGTGGACGACCATGAAGCGCATGAGCACCCCCCAACTCCTGATGATCGAAGACGACGCCCGCCTGGCGCAGATGGTGGGCGAGTACCTGACGCAGTCGGGCTTCGCCTTCAACCACGCCGGTGACGGCGCCAGCGGCCTCGAACAGCTGCAACAGCACGCGCCCGACCTGGTGATCCTCGACCTGATGCTGCCCGACACCGACGGCCTCGAAGTCTGCCGCCGCATCCGCGCGCTGCCGGGTCCGATGTCGAAGGTCTCGGTGCTGATGCTGACGGCCAAGGGCGACCCGATGGACCGCATCATCGGCCTGGAGATCGGCGCCGACGACTACCTGCCCAAGCCTTTCGAGCCGCGCGAGCTGCTGGCGCGCATTCGCGCCGTGCTGCGCCGGCGCAGCGAGAACGCCACCGAGAGCGAGGCCTCCACCGTGATGCGCTTCGGCACGCTGGAGATCGACCGCAACGCACGCACCGTGTCGGTGGCCGGTGCGCTGGCCGACCTCACCTCCTACCAGTTCGACCTGCTGGTGGCCATGGCCGAACGCGCGGGCCGCGTGCTCACGCGCGACCAGATCATGGAAGCCGTGCGCGGGCGCGAGCTCGAGGCCTTCGACCGCTCCATCGACGTTCACATGGGCCGCATCCGCGCGGCCATCGAGGTCGACGCGAAGAACCCCAAGCGCATCCTCACGGTGCGCGGCGTGGGCTACGTCTTCGCCAAGCAACAAGACTAGAAAATGTCGACCCCCCGGCTTTTCACTCGCTGCGCTCCGTGCAATTCGCCACCCCCCGAGGGGGAGGCGCGGCTCGCCTTGGGGCGGCCCGGCGGCGGCCGCCTCTTCCGGTGATGCTGCGCAGTCTCTACTCCCGGCACCTCTACGTGCGCATCTGGCTCGCGGTGGTGGGCGGCGTCGTCATCCTCACGCTGATGGCCAACTGGATCGTGCGCGAAGCGGCGGAGGCCGAGCGCGAGCGCCTGGCGCCGGTGCCGCGCGAGGTGGTCGTGCTCGACGCACAGGACAAGAAGATCGGCGCGGGCACCGCGCTGCGCGTGCCGGGCCAGGGCCTGGAGTTCGACGTGACGCTCAGCGACGGCAAGGCCATCACGCTGCGCGTGGCGCCGCGCGAGCGGCCCACGGGCTCGGGCGGCTTCGCGCCATGGCGCACGCCCTTCGGGCTGGGCTGGATGATCGCCCTGGTGGGCGTGGCGGTGGCGCTGGGCGTCTACCCGATCGTGCGGCGCATCACACAGCGGCTGGAGTCGCTGCAGCGCGGCGTGCAACGCTGGGGCGAAGGCGATCTCTCGGTGCGCGTCGCCGAAGAAGGGCAGGACGAAGTGACCGATCTCTCCAAACGATTCAACGCGTCGGCCGAACGCATCGAGAAGCTGGTGCGTTCGCACAAGTCGCTGCTGGCCAACGCCTCGCACGAACTGCGCTCGCCGCTCACGCGCATCCGCATGGGCCTGGAGCTGATGGGCGAGCGCCCGAGCCAGTCGGCGCGCGAAGAAATCTCGCGCAACATCGGCGAGCTCGACCAGCTCATCGACGAGATCCTGCTGGCCAGCCGGCTGGACGCCAGCGAGGCCGACATGGGCACCATCGAGGCGGTCGACCTGACCGGCCTGGCGGCCGAGGAATGCGCGCAGGTGAATGCGGAGCTCGACCTGGCCGAAGGCACCGACAACGCCAACCTCACCGTACCGGGCGTGTCGCGCCTGCTGCGCCGGGCCATTCGCAACCTGCTGGAGAACGCGCGCCGCTACGGCGCCGGCGAAATCGCGGTGGAGCTGGGCAGCGCCGACGGCTTTGCCACGGTGCGCGTGAACGACCGCGGCCCGGGCGTGCCGCCCGCCTTGCGCGAGCGCATCTTCGAGCCCTTCTACCGGCTGCCCGGCGCCAGCGAACGCAACGGCGGCGTCGGCCTGGGGCTGGCACTGGTGAAGTCGATTGCCGAGCGGCACGGCGGCACGGTGCGCTGCGAAGACCGGCCGGGCGGCGGCGCGAGCTTCGTCATTCGCCTTCCGGCCGCCGCGCGCGGGCACTGAGCGCACCACCCTCGCCACCGCGGGGCTGGTCAGGTTGGTGCCTCGGGGCGCACCTAAAATCCCGCCCCTATGCAGAGATCGCACATCGTTCGGCCCGCGGCCATGTTCTGGGGGCTGGTGGTGTTCATGCCGGTCGGCGTCACCTACCTTTCAGCCATCCTGCTGATGCTCACCCTGCTGGCGGCCGGCGACGGCCGCGAGCGCATCGCGCGGCTGCGTGCCAACCCGCTGTGGTGGCCGGTGATGGCCTACCTGGCCTGGACCCTCGTGGTGCTGGCCGTTAGTCCGCACTACCCCGAAACCCCCTCCAACCTGTTCCACGGGTTGCGCATCGGCCTCACGGTATTGATGGCGATGGCGCTCACGCGCGAGGAGGCGATCTGGGCGCTGCGCGGCTTCCTGCTGGCGGCGGCGCTGGGCGTGCTGCTGATCGTGGCCTATTACGTCATCGGCTTTCCGCTCTGGTCGCCGCTGCGCGCGGTGGTCATGGAGGTGGGCAACAAGTCGATCAGCAATGCGTTGCTGTTCAGCGTGGTGGCGTCCACGGCCGCCGTGTGGGGCATTGCGCAGATCGCCGCGCACAGGCCGCTGCGGGCCGTGCCGGCCTTCGTGCTGATGCTCGGGCTGGGCCTGGTGGTGGCGCTGCCCCTGACCTCGCGCACCTCGGTGCTCGCGCTGCTGCTGGTGGTGCCGATGGTGTGCATCCACCAGTGGCGCAATCACCTGAAGATGCTGGTGGGCGCGCTGGTGCTGGGCACCGTGGTGCTGGGGGCCGGGCTCTACCAGTTGCCGCAGCTCCAGCACAAGGTCGAGACCGGCGTGCAGGAACTCGAGGAAGCGCAGGCCGGTGCCGTCTTCAAGGGCAGTTGGGTCATCCGCTACTACATGTACCGCGACACCGGCCGCATGATCGCCGACCGGCCGCTCACCGGCTGGGGCATCGGCGGCTGGACCGAGCAGTGGCACAAGCGCGGGCCGGCGATGTTCGCCGACTCGAACATGCCGCACAACGACTTCCTGTGGGTCGGCTCGCAGGGCGGGCTGCCGGCCGTGCTGAGCCTGCTGTTCATCATGGTCGGCGCCGTCTGGCAGGCATGGAAACGGCCCGACATCGCGGGGCGCTACGCTCTCGCAGCCACGCTGATCGCGCTGATCGCGTCGAGCGTGAACTCGGCGCTGCGCGACGCGCAGATCGGCCTGGCGCTGCTGTGGATCGCAATGATCTACCTGCGGCTCGCGCAGGAAAGGCAAGACCCGGATCCGTGGCGCGACCTGTGGCCGCGCCGGCGGCTCCAAACGAACAAGACTCCATGAACAACAAACGTCACATCCTCGCCGCCCTGCTGGTGGCCTGCGCTCTCAGCGTGCACGCGGCCCCGGCCGTCGTGCAGGGTCTGGTCCACGGCACAGGGCAGGAAGCGCAGCGCTTTCCATGGGTGCGCGCCGACGATGCCAAGGCGGCCGATCGCATCAACCAGTTTCTTTTCATCGAGACTTTCGAGGCGATGGCGCCGGCACGTGCCGCGGACGGTCTGCGCGGCGTGGAGGCGCAGCAGTGGAAGACCCTGCCGAACCTCGGCTACGAGGTGCTGCGCAACGACGCCCGCCTGCTGTCGCTGCGCATCGAAGGCGAAAGCTGCGGCGCGTATTGCGAAAGCTTCGCCGTCGGGCATGCGTTCGACGCGGCGACCGGACGCCATCTCGCGCCGGCCGACCTGTTCACGGCCGCCGGCCTCGCCGAAATGGCGCGCAAGGTGCAGGCCGACAACGTCGCCCGGCTGCGCAAGGAAATCGCCGCGCTGGGCGGCAAGGCGCGCGCCAAGGAAGAGGACCGCGAGGACAAGGCGGCGCTCTACACCGAATGCCTGCAGTCGCGCCAGGACCCGTCCTGGCTGAAGATGGACCCGTTGCGCAGCATGGAGATCGATGCGAAGGGCGTGCTGTTCACGCAGGGGCGATGCAGCAACCATGCGATGCGCGCGCTCGACGACCTCGGTGACTTCAGCAGCCGCTTCACGCCGGCACAACTGGCGCCGTCGCTCACGGCCTACGGCCGCGCGTTGCTGCTGGGAGAAGGCACGGCGAGCGCGCCGGCTTCGGCGTTCGACCAGGTGCTGCGCGGCAGCATCGATGCACGATTGCCTGTCACCTTGCGGCTGCAGCCGCTGGCCAGCGACGGCTCGGTCGGCGCCACCTATTTCTACGACCGCTATCGCAAGCCGATTTCGGTGTTCGGCACGTACCGCGACGGGGTGCTGGCGCTGGAAGAATCCAAGGACACGCGCCTGCGCCTGGTGCCCGAAGGGACGGGGTTGCGCGGCGAGTGGATCAGCGGGCAGAAGGCGCTGCCGCTGGTGCTGGCGCCCTGACCCAGGCGCCACGGGCGCCAGGCCGGCCGCGGCGAAGCGGCAGACCGGCGCGCGGCGGCGTCAGTGCCGCGACGACACCGTTTCGCCGGCCTTCAGCCGGTACACCGTGCCGCAGTACGGGCACTTGGCTTCACCGGTGCGCGCCACGTCGAGGTAGACCTTCGGGTGGTTGTTCCAGAGCTTCATGTCGGCCTTGGGGCTGGGGCAGAACACGCCGCCTTGATGATTGAGCTCCTTGGCCAGGAGTTCGACGACTGCATTGGTAGACATGGGATTCAGACTTTCGTGAGCCAGTGGGCGTACTTGGGGTTCTTGCCGTTCACGATGTCGAAGAAGGCAGACTGGATTTTTTCGGTGATGGGGCCGCGCGAACCGCCGTCGCCCCGGTTGCCTATCTCGATGCGGTCGAGCTCGCGGATGGGCGTCACTTCGGCGGCGGTGCCGGTGAAGAAGGCCTCGTCGGCGATGTAGACCTCGTCTCGCGTGATGCGCTTTTGCACCAGCTCCAGGCCCAGGTCCTTGCAGATGTGCAGGATGGTGTTGCGCGTGATGCCGTTGAGCGCGCCGGCCGACAGGTCGGGCGTGTAGACCACGCCGCCCTTGACCACGAAGATGTTCTCGCCCGCGCCTTCGGACACGAAGCCGCTCGCGTCGAGCAGCAGCGCCTCGTCGTAGCCGTCGTCCAGCGCTTCCATGTTGGCCAGGATCGAGTTGGTGTAGTTGCTCACTGCCTTGGCCTGCGTCATCGTGATGTTGACGTGGTGGCGGGTGTAGCTCGACGTCTTCACGCGGATGCCGCGGCGCATGCCTTCTTCGCCGAGGTAGGCGCCCCAGGACCAGGCCGCGACCATGGCGTGGATCTTGTTGCCGCGGGGGCTCACGCCGAGCTTTTCGGAGCCGATCCAGATCAGCGGGCGCAGGTAGCAGCTTTCGAGCTTGTTCTCGCGCACCACCTGCTTTTGCGCTTCGTTGAGCTGCTCCTGCGAGAACGGAATCGTCATGCGCAGGATCTTGGCGCTGTTGAACAGCCGCTCGGTGTGCTCGGCCAGGCGGAAGATGGCGGTGCCCTGCGCCGTCTTGTAGGCGCGCACGCCCTCGAAGGCGCCGCACCCGTAGTGCAGCGTGTGGCTCAGCACATGGATCTTGGCGTCGCGCCAGTCCACGAGTTCGCCGTCCATCCAGATCTTGCCGTCACGGTCGTCCAGCGAGGGGGGGATCGAGCTCATTTCCTGATTCCTTTGGAAGCGGTATGGGGTGCGACCGGGGGGAAGTCGCAAAAGCTTTCGATTTTACGGCGGCGCCCGGAACCGGGTGCCCGACAATGGCCGGTTGTGCAAACCAGTGGAAAAAGGGTTTCCGTGTCCGTATTCAAGAACGTCATCGTCTATCGCATCGAACCTGCCTGGTCCCAGACACTGACCGAGGCGGAAGAAGGGCTCGGCAAGCAGCGCTTCGTGCCTTGCGGCCCCTCGCAGGAAAAATCCGCCGGCTGGGTCGAGCCCCGCGGCGAGGCCGGCGGCCCGCTGGTCGAATCCATCGACGGCCAGTGGCTGGTCGAGTACATGATCGAAAGCAAGGCCGTGCCCGGCTCCGTGGTGCGCCGCAAGCTCGACGAGCGCTGCGCGAACATCGAGGCCACCACCGGCCGCAAGCCCGGCAAGAAGGAAAAGAAAGACCTCAAGGAGGACATCACGCTGGAGCTGCTGCCCATGGCCTTCACGCGCAGCGCGCGCGTGACGGTGTGGATCGACAAGGCCGAGAACCGTCTCGTGATCAACAGCGGCAACGCCTCGCGCGCCGACGAAGTGGTCACCAGCCTGGTGAAGTCGCTCGACGGTTTTGCGGTGGCCCTGGTGAACACGCAGATCGAGCCCGCCGCCGCCATGGCCAACTGGCTGCTGACGCAGGAGCCGCCGGCCGGCTTCACCATCGACCGCGAATGCGAGCTCAAGGCCTCGGACGACTCCAAGGCCGTGGTGCGCTACGCCAAGCACCCGCTGGACATCGAGGAAGTGCAAAAGCACATCACCGACGGCAAGCGCCCCACGCGCCTGGCGCTCACCTGGGACGACCGCGTGTCCTTCGAGCTCACGCACGGCATGCTGATCCGCAAGATCACCTTCCTCGAAGGCACGGGCGACGGCGCCTCGGGCGGCAAGAAGGAAGACAACTTCGATGCCGACGTGGCCATTGCCACGGGCGAACTGGGCCAACTGGTGCCCGCACTGCTCGACGCGCTGGGCGGCGAGGCCGCGTTCTCGGCAGCGCCGGCGGACGAAGCACCGAAGCCTGCAGCGAAAGCATCGGCACCCACCACCACGACCCCGGCCGATGCCGCCGAGGAAGAGGAAGACGCGCCGTTCTGATCGAAGGCGTTCAGGCGACCAGATAGGTCTGCGCGAGGCGCACCCAGCATGCCGCGCCCAGCGGCAGCACCCGGTCGTTGAAGTCATACCCGGGGTTGTGCACCATGCAGCCCCCGAACTCGCCCTCCCCGTTGCCGAGCAACAGGTAGCAGCCCGGCAGCGCGGCGAGCATCCAGGCGAAGTCCTCGCTGCCCGCGAAGCCCTTGGGCACCTGCGTGACGACGTTCTCCTCGCCCACCAGCTCGGCGCAGACCTGCGCGGCCAGCTGCGTCTCGGCCGCGGTGTTGACCACCGGCGGCACCAATTGGCGGTAGTCGATCTCGGCCTCCACGCCGTGCGCCTGCGCGGTGAAGCTCACGATCTCGCGGATGCGCTGCTCGACCAGCGCGCGCGTCTCGGGCCGCGCCGCGCGCACGTTCAGTCCCAGCGTCACCGACTGCGGAATCACGTTGTGCGTGGCGCCGCCGCGGATGAAGCCGACGGACACCACCGCCGTGTCGTCGGGCGCCACGTTGCGCGCCACCACGGTCTGCAGCGCCGTCACGATGGCGGCCGCCGCCGCGACAGGATCGCGGGCACGGTGCGGCATGGCACCGTGCCCGCCCACCCCCTTGATCGTGACGTCGGCCACGTCGGACGACAGCGTCACCGGCCCGGCCACGGCCAGCATGGTGCCTACCGGCACGCCGGGCGCGTTGTGCAGCGCGTACACCGCATCGCAGGGAAAGCGCTCGAACAGGCCGTCGGCGATCATCGCGCGCGCGCCGCAGAGGTTCTCTTCATCGGGCTGGAAGATCAGGTTCAGCGTGCCGTCGAAATCGCGCGCCTTCGCCAGTGCCTTGGCCGCCGCCAGCAGGATGGCCGTGTGGCCGTCGTGCCCGCAGGCGTGCATGCGCCCGGGGGTGCGGCTCGCGTACGGCAGGCCGGTGGCCTCGACGATGGGCAGCGCGTCCATGTCGGCGCGGATGCCCAGGCGGCGCGTGCCGTGGCCCACCTTCAGCTGCGCCACGATGCCGGTCTTGCCGATGCCCGTGTGCACCTCGTAGCCCCAGCTGCGCAGCAGGTTGGCGACCAGCTCGCTGGTGGCGCTCACCTCGAAGCCGAGTTCGGGGTTGGCGTGGATCTGTTGGCGGATGTCGACGAAGGCCTGCGTGTCGACGTCGGCCTGGGGCAGCAGGCGGGACAGGAGCTTGGTGGTCTGGGGGCTGAGTTCGCGGGTCATGAAAAAGGTCCGTTTCGAAGGGATGTCAGGCCGCCTTGCGCTCGCGCAGGCTCAGCAGCGCGGCCAGGCTCAACGCGCCGCAAACCACCATGTAGAAAGCCGGCGAGAGCGGGTTGCCGGTCTTGGCGAGCAGCCAGGTCACGATGAATTGCGAGGAGCCGCCGAAGATCGTCACGCCTACGCTGTAGATCACCGAGATGCCGCTGGCGCGCACGCCGGCCGGCAGCATTTCCAGCAGCATCAGGAACATCGGCGTGGTGCCGATGTTCACGCTGGCGGTCAGCAGCGCCGACAGCGCGAGCACCAGGGGCACGCTCGGGTAGTGGCTGATGAGCCAGAACACCGGCACCACCGCGACCACGCTGAACAGCAGCGAGCCAATCACCAGCGGGCGGCGGTTGGGCAGCCGGTCGGCCAGGCGCCCCGCCACCAGCGACACCACGAACAGCGTGACGCCCGTGACGCAGCCCGACAGCAGCGACAGCGACGGCGGCATGTGCAGCACGCGGATCATGTAGGTGGGCATGAAGAACACCACCAGGTACATCGTCGCGGTGCCGGCCGTGGTCGCGAGGATGCCCTTGAGCACCGTGCCGCCGTGCGCGCGCAGCAGGCGGCCGACCGGGCTGGATTCATGGCTGTCCGCGACGTGCGTCTCGTCGAGGTTTGCGCGGATGTAGAGGCCCACCGGCGCGATCAGGAGGCCGAGCAGGAAGGGCAGGCGCCAGCCCCAGCTCTCCAGCGAGGCCTGCGGCAGCGCGGCATACAGCGCGGCGCCCGTGAGCGCGCCCAGCAGCGCCGACACGCCCTGGCTCGCCAGCTGCCAGCTCACGCGAAAGCCCCGGCCCTTCACACCGCCGGCCTCCATCAGCATCGAGGTGGCCGCGCCCACTTCGCCGCCGAGCGAGAAGCCCTGCAGCAGCCGGCCCGCCACGATCATCAGCGAGCCGAACACGCCGGCCGATGCGTAAGTCGGCGCGAAGGCGATGCACAGCGTGCCGAGCACCATGAGTCCGATGGTCAGCGTCATGGCGGCCTTGCGGCCCTTGCGGTCGGCGTAGTTGCCGATGATCACGCCGCCCAGCGGGCGCATCACGAAGCCGATGCCGAAGGTGGCCACGGCCAGCAGCAGCGAGCCGTAGGCGCTGTCGGAGGGGAAGAACAGCTTGCCGATCAGCAGCGCGAAGAAGCTGTAGACGGTGAAGTCGTACATCTCCAGCGCATTGCCGAGCGAGCAGGCCGCGATCAGGCGGAACTGGCTCTGCGGTGCCTTCGCCTTGGCGGCACCGGCAGCGTGGGAGGCGCTGGAAGAAGAACCCAGGATCGGGCTTGCAGGCAATGTGGCTTCGCTCATCTAATGTCTCCACGAACAGGTTTGCGGGGGACCGGCAGGGCCCTTTGCGGCGGAGTATTCAGGCAAAGCACAGCAGCGAAGAATCACAAATTTTCATGCCGATAACCAAACGGAATCCCCGACAGAAAGAGGCCCGCGGCGCCATCGGGAGAACCACCAAGGCGGCGTTTTTGCGCCCCTTTTTCGAGAAAACGGCACCACGATGAAGCTGCAACAGTTGCGCGTTCTGCTGGCCGTGGCACAGCACGGCAGCATCCACGAGGCCTCGCGCAGCCTGCACACCACGCAGCCGGCGCTGTCCAAGACCATCTCGGAGCTGGAGCGCGAACTCGGCGTGACACTGATGTCGCGCTCCACGCGCGGCGTGAGCCTCACGGCCTACGGCGTGGCGCTGGTCAAGCGCGCGAGCCTGGTCGAGCAGGAGCTGCGGCATGCCCTGGAAGACATCGAGGCGATCCGCGGACACGACGAGGCGCAGCTCAACATCGGCTTCACCGCGGTCGCCTCGAGCGGCCCGCTGCCCGACGCGATGGCGTCGTTTCGCCAGCGCTTTCCCAACGTGGCGATGCGCGGCTTCGAACTGCGGCCGCAGCAGATCTTCGAAGGCCTGCGCGAAGGGCGGCTCGACCTGGGCCTGATCTCCACCTGCAACGGGCCGGGCACCAACGCCTTTCAATGGGAGCCGCTGTTCTCGGTGGCCATGCACCTGTCGGTGCGCGCGGGCCATCCGCTGCGGCGCGTGCGCAAGCTGCAGCCGCTGCTGGACGCCGACTGGCTGGTGCTCGACCCGATCGACGACGCGGGCAGCCCGCTGGTCAGCACCATGCAGATGCACGGGCTCGAGATGCCGCGGCGCATGGTGCAGAGCGCATCGAACCTGCTGGGCCTTCAGCTGGCCACGCAGACCGACATGATCAGCATGTGGTCGGACTTCGTGTTCCACGGCGCGGGGCCGCTGCGGCTGCAGCCCGGCCTGCTGGAGAAATTGCCGATCACCGACGCATTGCCGGACTTCGACGTGTTCCTGGTCTACCGCTCGGCCGACCTGATGACGCACGCATGCGCCGAATTCGCGAAAGAGGCGCGGCACCACGCCAAGGCGAACCCGCCCTGGCGGCAGCCCGGGCGCAAGGCGGGTGCGGGCTGATCAGGCCGTGGGGGTTTGGGTTTCGTCTTCGGGCGCGGTTTCGGGCCGCGTCATGGTCCAGCTCTGCAGCTTGCCGCCGCTGAACACGGTGTCGACGTACGAATTGCCGCCGTCGGTCCAGCGGTACAGCTCGGGCTGTTCGTCCTTGGGCGAACGCAGCTCGCCCAGGGCGCGCGTCATCGCGACCACGTGCATGAGCGTGACACCGGGCTTGAGCTTGGCATTGAGCATCACGGCGCTGCCCACGTAGCCCACCGGCCGCTCCGCCGCCCGCTTGAGCACCTGCATCGCGCGGTTGAAGTGCAGCAGCAGGAACATCACGATCGCGCCGGCGGCCAGGGCTACGCCGCCCCATCCGCCGCTGCGCCACGCCAGCCCCAGGAGAAGGATGGCGCCCACGGGCACCAGAAATTTCTTGAAATTCATGGCGCGCATTGTCGCCGCCCGACCGCAGGGCGAACCGGCACCCCGAAGTAGCGGCGCTGACTACCGCCGGGGGCGCCGGGCGGTACCCGGGCCGAAAAGCGCAGGGCCAGGGAGCGCCAGCGGGCACATTTCGCTTCACGGGCATCAGCCCGGGCCACTGAAAAGCGTATGACCATTCCGCGTTCCGTCACCTTCGTTCGCCTCACCCTCGTCGCCGCGCTCGCGGGCACCGCACTCAGCGGCTGCTACGTGGTGCCGCTCGGACAACCCGCTCCCGCGGCACCGCCTTCGCAGGCCTACGCCGTCGCACCGGGCCCGATCGCGCAGACCTTCAACGCGCGGCTGTATCCGTCGAACGCCGAGGCCGCGCGCTACGGCGCCGTCGCCGGCACGGTGACCAACGACATGAACGGCCGCGGCCACTTCAACGCACAGATCGGCGGCGAACAGTTTCAGGGAGAGGCAACCCGGGTCGCAGGCTCGCGGGGCACCGGCGTGGCGAATGCCACCGGCAGCCGCGGCGGCAACCTGAGTTGCCAGTACACGATGAACTCGGCCACGTTGGGCAGCGGCCAATGCGTGCTCAACAGCGGACCGGCGTTCACGATGCACATCGGGGGGTAGGGAGGGTAGGCCCGGCGCGTCACAGGCGCGCCGGGCCGTTTTTTCCCGTCACGATCAATCGAGGCGGCGGACCACGTCCATCGCCTCTTCGATGCGCTCGACGGCATGGATCGTCAGGCCTTCGATTTCCTTCGCGCCCTTTCGGGGCGCGTTGGCCTTGGGAACCACCGCCACGCTGAAGCCCAGCTTGGCGGCCTCGCGCAGGCGCTCCTGGCCGCGCGGCGCCGGGCGCACCTCGCCGGCCAGGCCGACTTCACCGAACGCGATGAAGCCCTTGGGCAGCGGCTTGCCGCGCAGGCTCGAGGTGATGGCCAGCATCACGGCCAGGTCAGCCGCCGGTTCGCTGATGCGCACGCCGCCCACCGCGTTGACGAACACGTCCTGGTCCATGCAGGCCACGCCCGCATGCCGGTGCAGCACGGCCAGCAGCATCGCCAGGCGGTCACGGTCCAGGCCCACCGACAGGCGGCGCGGGCTGGGGCCGCCGTTGTCGACCAGGGCCTGGATTTCCACCAGCATCGGCCGCGTGCCTTCGAGCGTGACCAGCACCACGCTGCCGGGCACCGGCTCGGCGTGCTGGCTCAGGAAGATGGCGCTCGGGTTGGCCACGCCCTTCAGGCCGCGCTCGGTCATGGCGAACACGCCGATCTCGTTGACCGCGCCGAAGCGGTTCTTGATGGCGCGCACCAGGCGGAAGGTCGAATGCGTTTCGCCCTCGAAGTACAGCACCGTGTCGACCATGTGCTCGAGCACGCGCGGGCCGGCCAGCGCGCCTTCTTTCGTGACGTGGCCCACCAGCACCACGGCCGTGCCGCTGGTCTTGGCGAAGCGCGTGAGGTGCGCCGCGCATTCGCGCACCTGCGCCACCGAACCCGGCGCCGAGGTGAGCTGGTCGGAGTACACCGTCTGGATGGAGTCGATCACCGCGATGGCCGGGCGCGTGGCGTCGAGCGTGGCGATGATCTTCTCGAGCTGGATCTCCGCCAGAACCTGCACCTGCGAGTGATCGAGGCCCAGCCGCTTGGACCGCAGCGCCACCTGCGCGCCGCTTTCCTCGCCCGTGACGTACAGCGCGTTCTGCCCCGCGCGCTGCAGCGCGTCGACCGCCTGCAGCAGCAGCGTCGACTTGCCGATGCCCGGGTCGCCGCCGATCAGCGTCACGCCGCCCGACACGATGCCGCCGCCCAGCACGCGGTCGAGTTCGTCGAGCCCCGTGGGCGTGCGCGCGACGTCGGTCGCCTCGATTTCGGAAAGGGTCGACAGCTCCGACGCGCCCGCGAGCGACGCGAACTGCGTGCCGAAGCGGTTGTTGGCCGCGCCGCCGCCGGCGCCTGCGCCCGCCACCTGTTCGACGAGGGTGTTCCAGGCGCCGCAACTCGGGCATTTGCCGAGCCATTTGGGGCTGGTGCCGCCGCATTCACTGCAGACGAAAAGTGTTTTGTCCTTGGCCATGCGACGAGTTTAGGTGTCCGCACAAACCCTGATGCCCGGCGCCTTGGAAAGAAAGGGCCAATCATTTAACATGTTAAGTAATTTCGAGAGAACGCGGAACGAGACAAGCCCTTGAGCACCACATTCACGCACCGCAATTTGCCGCGCCTGCTGCTGCAGGCCCGCGAAGCCGTGATGGCCCACACCCGGCCCAGCCTGCGCGAGCACGCGCTGTCCGACCAGCAATGGCGCGTGCTGCGCGTGCTGGGCGAGCACGGCGCGGTCGACACCGGCCGGGTGGCGCGCGAGGCCTTCATCCTCGGCCCCAGCCTCACCGGGGTGCTCGCGCGCATGGAGCGCGACAACCTCATCACCCGCGGGCGCGATCCGGCCGACCAGCGCCGCACCGTGGTCGCGGCCACGCCGCACGGCATGAAGCTGGTCAAGCGCCTGGGCAGCAGCATCGAGGCGCACTACGACTGGATGGAACAGTCGATGGGCAAGGCCAAGCTCACGCAGCTCTACGGGCTGCTCGACGAACTCATCGCACTGGAGCAACCTTCATGAGCCACAGTCCGCACCCTGCGCATTACCTTCCGGCCGGCACCGTGTACGGCACGCTGCTGAACTTTCGCGCCGAGGTGGAAGCGCTCGCGCCGCAGATGACGCAGCCGCCCTACAAGGCGCCGCCCCAGGCGCCCGTGCTCTACGTGAAGACGGCGAACACCTGGAGCCCGCACGGCAGCGCCATCACCGTGCCCGCGGCCGTGCCCGAGGTGGAAGTCGGCGCGAGCATCGGCATGGTGGTCGGCGCCGAGGGCGACGTCGAAGGCTTCGTGCTGCTGAACGACCTGTCGATTCCCCACGCGAGCTTCTTCCGTCCGCCGGTGAAGTTCAAGTGCGTCGACGGCTTCCTGGGCGTGGGGCCGGCGCTGCGCGACGCACAGGACGTCGCGGACCCGGCGGCCTTCCGCCTCGAGGTGCGCATCAACGGCGAACTGAAGCAGTCCATCGACTTCTCGCAGCTCGTGCGGCCCGCGCGGCAACTGCTGGCCGACGTCGGCGAGTTCATGACGCTCGCGCACGGCGACGTGCTGATGCTGGGCTGCGGCCCCGGCCGCCCGCTGGCCCGTGCCGGCGACCGCATCGACATCTCCGCGCCGGGGTTCGAGACCTTGAGCCACACGCTGGTGAAGGAAGCCGCATGAAGCACGCACGCGTCATCTACGAAGGCCGCGAACACACCGGCACCGCCCACGAATTCGACGGCCAGGCCGATGCGGCCGTGCGCCTGGACGACGGCCGCGTCGTCCCGCAGGCGCAGCTCACCTGGCTGCCGCCGCTCGTGCCCACGGCGCGCCCGCGCACCATCCTCGCGCTGGGCCTGAACTACGCCGACCATGCCAAGGAACTCGAATTCAAGGCACCCGAGGAACCGCTGGTGTTCGTCAAGGGCCAGAGCGCGCTCATCGGCCACCGCCAGCGCACGCACCGCCCGGCCGGCGTGAAGTTCATGCACTACGAATGCGAGCTTGCCATCGTGGTCGGCAAGACCGCGAAAAATGTGAAGCGCGACGACGCCTGCGACTTCATCGGCGGCTACACGGTGGCCAACGACTACGCCATTCGCGACTACCTGGAGAACTGGTACCGCCCCAACCTGCGCGTGAAGAACCGCGACACGTGCACGCCGCTGGGCCCGTGGTTCGTCGATGCGGCCGATGTGCCCGACCCTATGGCGCTCGCGCTCAGCACCACCGTCAACGGCACCGTCACGCAGCAGGGCAACACGCGCGACATGATCTTCGACGCGCCCTTCCTCATCGAATACTTCAGCCGCTTCATGACGCTGTCGCCGGGCGACCTGATCCTCACCGGCACGCCCGACGGCGTGGTCGATTGCCAGCCGGGCGACGTGGTCGTCACCGAGATCGAGCGCATCGGCGCGCTCATCAACACCATCGAGACCCTTCAAGGACAAGCATGAGAGTCGATCACCTGATCAACGGCAAGCGCGTTGCCGGCACCGATTACTTCGAAACGGTGAACCCCGCCACGCAGGAGGTGCTGGCCGAGGTCGCCTCGGGCGGCGAAGCCGAAGTCAACGCCGCCGTGGCCGCAGCGAAGGAAGCCTTCCCCAAGTGGGCCGGCATGCCCGCGCCCGAACGCGCCAAGCTGATCCGCAAGCTCGGCGACCTGATCGCAGCGCACGTGCCCGAGATCGCGCAGACCGAGACCAACGACTGCGGCCAGGTCATCGCGCAGACCGGCAAGCAGCTGATTCCGCGCGCGGCCGACAACTTCTACTACTTCGCCGAGATGTGCACGCGGGTGGACGGCCACACCTACCCCACGCCCACGCACCTGAACTACACGCTGTTCCACCCAGTGGGCGTGTGCGCGCTCATCAGCCCGTGGAACGTGCCCTTCATGACGGCCACCTGGAAGGTCGCGCCCTGCCTGGCCTTCGGCAACACCGCGGTGCTGAAGATGAGCGAGCTGTCGCCGCTCACGGCCGCGCGCCTGGGCGAGCTGGCGCTCGAAGCGGGCATTCCGCCCGGCGTGCTGAACCTGGTGCACGGCTACGGCAAGGAAGCCGGCGAGCCGCTGGTCGGCCACCCCGACGTGCGCGCGATTTCGTTCACCGGCTCCACCGCCACGGGCAACCGCATCGTGAAGAGCGCGGGCCTGAAGAAGTTCAGCATGGAGCTGGGCGGCAAGAGCCCGTTCGTGATCTTCGACGACGCCGACCTCGACCGCGCGCTCGACGCGGCCGTGTTCATGATCTTCAGCAACAACGGCGAGCGCTGCACGGCGGGCTCGCGCATCCTGGTGCAGCAGTCGATCTACGCGGACTTCGCGGCCAGGTTCGCGGAACGCGCCCAACGCATCACCGTGGGCGACCCGCTCGACGAGAAGACCATCGTCGGCCCGATGATCTCGCAGGCGCACCTGGCCAAGGTGCGCAGCTACATCGAGCTGGGCCCGAAGGAAGGCGCAACGATCCTGTGCGGCGGGCTCGAAGGCCCGAGCAACCTCCCCGACCGCGTTCAGCGCGGCAACTACGTGATGCCCACCGTCTTCGCCGACGTCGACAACCGCATGAAGATCGCGCAGGACGAGATCTTCGGTCCGGTCGCCTGCCTGATTCCGTTCAAGGACGAGGCCGACGCCATCCGCCTGGCCAACGACATCCCCTACGGCCTGAGCAGCTACGTGTGGACCGAGAACATCGGCAAGGCGCACCGCGTGGCCGCGGCCGTGGAGGCCGGCATGTGCTTCGTCAACAGCCAGAACGTGCGTGACCTGCGCCAGCCTTTCGGCGGCACCAAGGCCTCGGGCACGGGCCGCGAAGGCGGCACCTGGAGCTACGAGGTGTTCTGCGAACCGAAGAACATCGCGGTGTCCATGGGCTCGCACCACATCCCTCACTGGGGCGTGGCGTGAGCACCCGACGCCGCACGTTGTTGCAAGGCGCGGCCGCATTCGCTGCACTGCCTGCGCTCGCGCGTGCACAGGGCACCTGGCCCGCCAGGCCGATCCGCGTGATCGTGCCCTTCACGCCTGGCGGCACCACCGACTTCGTGGCACGCCTCGTGGGCGTCGAACTGTCGAAGGCGCTGGGCCAGCCGGTGATCGTCGACAACAAGCCAGGCGCCGGCACGGTGATCGGCGTCGATGCCGCCGCCAAGGCCACGCCCGATGGCTACACCTTCGTCTGCGTGGCCAACAGCTTCACGGCCAACCAGACATTGATCCGCAAGCTGCCCTACGACACGCAGAAAGACCTGCGCCCCGTCGCGCTCATGGGCATGTCGGAGCACGTGCTCGCCACGCACCCGGGCAGCGGCCTGAAGACGCTGGCCGACCTGCGCAACCAGGCCAAGGCGAAGCCGGGCACGCTGAGCTTCGCCTCCTTCGGCAACGGCACCTCGGCCCACCTGTCGGGCGAGATGCTCAAGCTGCAGATGGGCCTGGACATCGTGCACGTGCCCTACAAGGGCCAGGGCCCGGCGCTCACCGACCTGCTCGGCGGGCAGGTGACGATGATGTTCGGCAACTGGCCCGAGTTCCGCAGCCACATCGACAACGGCAAACTGATTGCGCTGGGCATGGCGACCGCGCAGCGCTCGCTGTACGCACCGAACATTCCCACACTGGCCGAACAGGGCGTGCCCATCGAGTCCAATTCGTGGAACGGCCTGCTGGCGCCCGCCGGCACGCCCGATGCCGTCGTGCAGCGCATGAACGCCGAGGTGAACCGCGCGCTCGCGGGGCCCGTGGTGACCGAGGCCTTCCACAAGGGCGGCATCGCGTCGCTGTCGGGCACGCCCGAGCGCTTCGCGGCCTTCATCCAGAGCGAGATCGCGAAGTACGGCGACGTCATTCGCAAAGCCAACATCCAGGTGGAGGGCTGACCGGTGAGCCTCTATGCGATGCAGAAGTTCTTGTTCGCGCTCAACCGCGAGCCCGAGGTGCAACGCCGCTATGCCGAAGGCGGCGATGCACGCGCGGCTTTGCTGGGCGCCTATGACCTGAACGACGAAGAGCGCGAAGCCATCAGCACCGGTGACATCGGCAAGCTCTACGTTCTCGGATGCAACGGCCAGTTGCTGATGCACTTCGCGCCGCTGCTGGGCATTGCATGGGCTGACTACCTGGAAGCCATGCGCGAAGGCGTGCGCAAGTACGGCCCCGTGCGTGCCGGCATCTACGCCATGACAACCGGCACAGACGAAAGGGTGGCAGGCGTATGAGCCTTGTATTCGCAGGCGTGTGCAGCCACGCCCCCGGCATCACCGGCCGCGCGCATCTGGCCGACCCGGCGGTGAAGGACGAGTTCCACGCGCAGTTCCACCGCTTCGGCGAAGCGATGCGCGCGACGAAGCCCGACGCGGTGATCGTCATCGCGGCCGAGCACTTCGCGAACTTCTTCATGAACAACATGCCGGCCTACGCCATCGGCATGGCCGACAGCTACGAAGGTCCAATCGAAGACCCGAAGTGGCTCGGCATCGCGAAGACCACCGTGCCCGGCGACGCCGCGCTGTCGCAGCGCCTGATCCGCGAGGTAATGCAGACGGTGGACGTGGCCTACGCGGAAGAATGGAGGTTCGACCACGGCATCATGGTGCCGCTGAACTTCTTGACGCCGAAGTTCGACACCAAGGTCATCCCCGTCAACATCAATTGCCAGGGCCCGCCGCTCACGCCGCTGCACCGCGCCTGGGCCTTCGGCGAGGCGCTGCGGCGCGCCTGCGACAAGGCGCCCGAGCGCATCGCGCTGGTGGGCACCGGCGGCATCTCGCACTGGCCGGCCACGCCGGATTCAGGCAAGGTCAACGCCGCGTGGGACGCCGAGTTCATGCGCCGCTGGTGCGCCAACGACCGTGAGGCGCTGCTCTCGCAGGACGACTACAACGACGAGGCCACCTACCGCGAGGCGGGCCAGGGCGGCTTCGAGATCCGCACCTTCCTCAGCGTGGCCGCGGCCGCGCGCGGCAAGGGCGAGATCCTGCACATGAAGGCCATTCCGATCTTCGCGGTGACCTGCACCGCGGCGACGATGGCCATCGAATGAACCGGAGATACGCATGCCCCACCTGGTGATCCTCTACACGCCGAACATCGAGGCCGAGACCGACATGTCGGCGCTGTGCCGCACGCTGGCCGACACCATGCTCGCGCAGCGCGACGAGGCCGGCAAGCCGGTGTTTCCCATCGGCGGCACGCGCGTGCTGGCCTACCCGGCCGCGCACCACGCGGTGGCCGACGGCAAGGCCGACTACGCCTTCGTGTACCTCAACATCCGCATGGCCGCGGGCCGCTCCGAGGCGGTGAAGAAGAAGGCCGGCGACGAGTTGCTGGCCGACGTGCGCGCGCATTTCGCGCCCATCTTCGAGCAGCGCCCCATCGGCATCACGCTGCAGATCGACGAAAGCCCGGGGCAGGTGTACGACGGCAAGCACAGCAACCTGCATCCCCTGTTCAACAAGACCTGAGCGAAGGCCTCCATGCTCTCTTCCGACACCATTGCCAAGCTGGCCGCCGAGCTGCACGACAGCGAGAAGTCGCGCGTGCAGGTCGAGCATTTCTCCAAGCGCTTTCCCGAGATGACCGTCGAGGACGGCTACGCTATCTCGCGCGAATGGGTGAAGACCAAGATCGCCGAAGGCCGGGTCGTCAAGGGCCACAAGATCGGCCTCACTTCGCGCGCCATGCAGCAGGCCAGCCAGATCACCGAGCCCGACTACGGCACGCTGCTGGACGACATGTTCTTCGAGCAGGGCGGCGACATTCCGTTCAAGCGCTTCATCGCACCGCGCATCGAGGTGGAGCTGGCCTTCGTGCTCGGCAAGAAGCTGCAGGGCCCGAACGTGACCATCTTCGACGTGCTCGCCGCCACCGACTACGTGGTGCCCGCCATCGAGATCATCGACGCGCGCATCGAGCAGTTCGACCGCCACACCAAGGCCATGCGCAAGGTATTCGACACCATCGCCGACAACGCGGCCAACGCCGGCATCGTGATGGGCGGGCGGCCCGTGAAGCCCGATGCGGTCGACCTGCGCTGGGTGAGCGCGCTGCTCTACAAGAACGGCGTGATCGAAGAATCGGGCGTGGCCGCGGCCGTGCTCAACCATCCGGCCACCGGCGTGGCGTGGCTTGCGAACAAACTCGCGCCGTGGGACGAATGCCTGGAAGCCGGCGAGGTGGTGCTGGGCGGCTCGTTCACGCGCCCCACCACCGCGGTGCCGGGCGACACTTTCCATGCCGACTACGGCCCGCTGGGCGCCATCTCGTTCCGCTTGGCATGAAGCTCGCCCCCAGGCTCCGCGCACTTCGTGTCGCTTCTCCTTCCCCCTACCGGGGACAACACCTGAGGCCCGGCGAAGCCGGTTCCTCGGTGTTCCACGAATGAAGACATCACCCTTCTATTTCCCGGACTGAACATGCAAACACCGCTCAACACCTTCAAGCAGGCCCTTCAATCGGGCAAGCCCCAGATCGGCCTGTGGGTCGGCCTGGCCGACGGCTACGCGGCCGAGATCCTGGCCGGTATCGGCTACGACTGGCTGCTGGTCGACGGCGAGCACGCGCCCAACGACGTGCGCTCGGTGCTCGCGCAGCTGCAGGCCATTTCCAGTGCATGGTCGGCGCAGCCCGAAGCCGAGCGCTCGCACCCCGTGGTGCGCATTCCGGTCGGCGACACCACGCTGATCAAGCAGTACCTGGACATCGGCGCGCAGACGCTGCTGGTGCCCATGGTCGACACGGCCGAGCAGGCCGCGCGGCTGGTGCAGGGCATGCGCTACCCGCCCGAGGGCATCCGCGGCATGGGCAGCGCGCTGGCGCGTGCGTCACGCTGGCAGGCCTACCCGAACTACCTGCACGAGGCCAATGCGCAAACCTGCCTGCTGGTGCAGGCCGAGACGGTGGAAGCCATGAAGAACATCGACGCCATCGCGGCCACGCCCGGCGTGGACGGCGTGTTCATCGGCCCGGCCGACCTGTCGGCATCGATGGGCTTCGTGGGCCAGCCCAACCACCCCGAGGTGCAGGCGGTGATTGCGGACGCCATCGCGCGCATCCTCAAGGCCGGCAAGGCGCCGGGCATCCTGTCGACCACCGAGGAACAGGCGCGCAAGTGGCTCGCGGCCGGCGCGCTGTTCGTGGCGGTGGGGGTGGACACCATCGTGCTGGCGGCGGCGGCGAAGCAGCTGCTGGCCAAGTACAAGGCCGCGCCGGGCGCGGCCGCGCCCAGCGGCTACTGAATTCACTTCACACCGGAGCAGCCCTCATGCAACGCACGACCTTCACGGCCATCGCCGCCGCAGCCACCCTGTGCCTCGCCGCCTGCGCCCCCATGGGCACCGGCAAGCCGCAAGGCGCCACCGCCCAGCAGGAAGCCAATCGCCAGACGGTGCTCGCCTTCTACGAAAAAGGCCTGAACCAGAAGGACGCCGACGCGGCCCTGCAGTACGTGGGCAACCGCTACGTGCAGCACAACCCCACGGCGGCCGACGGCCCCGAGGGCTTTCGCAAGTTCGTGGGCTTCCTGCGCGAGAAGTTTCCGAAGTCGCGCGGCGACATCAAGCGCAGCTTCGTCGACGGCGACTACGTGATCCTGCATGTCAATGCGGTGCGCGAGCCGGGCACCCGCGGCAGCGCGATCGTCGACATCTTCAAGCTGGAGAACGGCAAGATCGTCGAACACTGGGACGTGGTGCAGCCCGTGCCCGAAACGGCCGCGAACAACAACACGATGTTCTGACCCTCCCGCACCGACGCATTCCCGCCAGCCGACGCCAGCCCGATGACCACACCCACCGACCCCTCCAAGCGCTTTCGCTCCGCCACCATCCGCGAGGGCACGATCCGCGCGACCACGCGCAGCTTCCTGCATGCGCTGGGCCAGGACGACGAGGACATCGCACGCCCGCACATCGGCGTGTTCCACACCGGCGGCGAGATGAGCCCGTGCAACCTCAACCTGCGCGAGCAGGCGCAGCACGCCAAGACCGGCATCTACGCCGGTGGCGGCACGCCGCACGAATGCCCGGTGGTGTCGGTGAGCGACGGGCTCACCATGGCGCACTCGGGCATGCGCTTCTCGCTGATTTCGCGCGAGCTGATCGCCGACAGCGTGGAGGCCTCCACGCGCGGCCACCAGTGGGACGGCATCTTCGCCATCGGCGCGTGCGACAAGAACCTGCCCGGGCTGATGATGGGCATGGTGCGCTGCAACGTGCCCAGCGTGTTCGTGCACGGCGGCTCCGCGCTGCCGGGCCAGATGCCCGGGCCGGACGGGCGCGACCTGAACGTGGTCGACACCTACGAGACCATCGGCAAGGTGCTGGCCGGCACGGCCACGCACGACGAGCTCGACGCCATGAGCCGCGCCTGCCTGCCCACGGCCGGCGCGTGCGCGGGACAGTTCACCGCCAACACCATGGGCATGGTGTCCGAGGCGCTGGGCCTGGCGCCCATCGGCTCGAGCATGGTGCCCGCGGTGTTCAGCGAGCGCGCACCGCTGATGCGCCGCGCCGCGAAGACGCTGATGAAGGCGGTGATGGGCGACAGCCCGCTGCCGCGCGACATCGTCACGCGCAAGGCGCTGGAGAACGCCTGCGCCGTGGTGTCGGCCACGGGCGGCTCGACCAACGCCGCGCTGCACCTGCCGGCCATCGCGCACGAGGCGGGCATCCGGTTCCACCTGGACGACGTGGCAGAGATCTTCGCGCGCACCCCGCTCATCGCCGACCTGCGCCCGGGCGGCCAGTACCTGGCGCGCGACGTGTTCTACATCGGCGGGGCGGGGGTCATCCTGCGCACGCTGCTGGAGCAGGGCTTCCTGCACGGCGACGCGCTCACCTTCACCGGCCGCACCATGGCCGAGGAACTGGCCGGCGCGCTGGCGCCCGACGGCCGCGTGGTGCGCGAGGCCGGCAACCCGATCTCGCGCGACGGCGGGCTGGCCGTGCTCAAGGGCAATCTGTGCCCCGACGGTGCTTTGCTGAAGACGGCGGGCCTCAAGGGCCTGGTATTCCGCGGCCCGGCGCGCGTCTTCGACTCGGAAGAGCAGGCACAGGCCGCCGTGCAGAACCGCCGCTACGAGCCGGGCGACGTGATCGTGATCCGCAACGAGGGCCCCAAGGGCAGCCCCGGCATGCGCGAGATGCTGGGCATCACCGCCCTGCTCTACGGCCAGGGCATGGGCGACAAGGTGGCGTTGCTGACGGACGGGCGCTTCTCCGGCGCCACGCGCGGCCTGTGCATCGGCTACGCGGGGCCGGAGGCGGCCGACGGCGGGCCGATTGCCGCCTTGCGCGACGGCGACGTGATCGCCATCGACGCGCGCGCGGAAGCACGCACCATTTCGGTGGAATTGACGGCAGAAGAAATCGCGTCGCGCCTGGCCGAACGTGAGGTAAACGCGGGGGCGCCAAAGGGCGGTTTGTTGGAAAAATACGCGCTCACCGTGCGCCCTGCCCATCAGGGCGCCGTGACCCACTCGGGCGCGGTCACCTGGCTGCGCGACGAGTCGTGACCTTTCACAACAACGTCCCGGAGCGAGACCCATCATGACTTTCACCCGCCGCCAGATCCTGCAGACCACCAGTGCCTCGGCCTTGATGGCCAGCCTTGGCCAGAACGTCTTCGCGCAAGCGATGAACATCGAGACCGCCACCATCGTCACCGGCTTCGCGGCCGGCGGCACGTCGGACACCACCTGCCGGCGCCTGGCGCTGAAACTCAGCGGCGAGTACGCCAAGACCGCCGTGGTCGAGAACCGCACCGGCGCGGGCGGCCAGATCGCCGTGAGCTACGTGAAGGGCCGCCCCGCCGACGGCAGCACCATCCTGCAGACGCCGACCTCGATCCTCACGATCTACCCGCACATCTACAAGAAGCTGCCTTACGACCCGATGGTCGACATCACGCCCGTCAGCCTGGCCTGCATCTTCGACTTCGGCTTTGCCGTGGGCCCGGCCGTGCCGGCCAGCGTGAAGACGGTGCCCGAGTTCCTGGCCTGGGCCAAGGCCAACCCGGCCGGCGCCAACTTCGGCTCGCCGGCCGCAGGCTCCACGCCGCATTTCATCGGCGCGCTGCTGGGCAAGAAGGGCGACGTCGAACTCAAGCACGCCGCCTACCGCGGCACGCAGCCGGCCATGCTCGACCTGCTGGGCAGCAACGTCTCGGCGGTGTCGGGACCCATCGGCGACATCACGCAGCACCTGCAGTCGGGCAAGGTGCGCATCCTGGGCGTGTCCGGTGCCAAGCGCAGCCGCTTCGCGCCCGACGTGCCCACCTTCGGCGAACAGGGCCTGAAGGACATGGCGCACAGCGAATGGTTCGCCTTCTTCCTGCCGGCCAAGGCTTCGCCCGAACTGGTGGCCAAGCTGAACACGGCCATGAAGAACGCGCTGGCGCAGAAGGACGTGATCGACGGCCTGGGCACCTTCGGCCTGGAGGCGATGTCTTCCACGCCCGCCGAGCTGACCGCGCTGCTGAAGAAAGACACCGCCAAGTGGGCGCCGATCGTCAAAGAGGTCGGCTTCACCGCGGAAGGTTAACCCCATGAAGGAACTGCCATGAACACACTCGCCACGCCAGCGCCGTCCGCGCTGGTCCACCCTTCGATCCATCCCGACGAGCGCGCCGCGCGCGAGGAGCTCGCGGCCTGCTACCGCGTGTTCGCGATGCTGGGCTGGGTCGAGATGATCTACAACCACATCACGGTGCGGTTGCCCGACAGCGTGACGGGTGGCGAGAAGCAGTTCCTCATCAACCCCTTCGGCCTGCACTACAGCGAGGTGACGGCCAGCAACCTGGTGAAGATCGACCTGCAGGGCAAGGTGCTCGACGGTTCGACGCACAAGGTGAACCCGGCCGGCTTCGTGGTGCACGCGGCCATTCACGACGGGCTGCCCGGCGCGCATTGCGTGATGCACACGCACACCACCGCCGGCGTGGCCGTGGCCTGCCTGCAGGGCGGCCTGCAGCAGACCAACTTCTATACCGCGCAGCTGCACGGCATGGTGGCGTACCACGACTTCGAGGGCATCACCATCCACGCCGACGAGGGCCCACGGCTGCTCAAGAGCATCGGCGAGCGCAACGCCGTCATCCTGCGCAACCACGGCCTGCTGGCCTGGGGCCAGACGCTGCCGCAGACCTTCGCCATCCTGTGGACGCTGCAGCGCGCCTGCGAAATTCAAATGGCCACCTTCTCGATGGGTCCCGCCATTCCGGTGAGCGAAGAGATCGCGCAGCGCTGCACGCGCGACGCGCTGCAGTTCAGCCCCGAGCACGGCGCGGGGCAGGACGTGTTCAATGCGCTGGTCCGCCAGGTGGACCGCATCGACCCTTCCTACCGCAACTGAACCCGGAAACCTCATGAAGATTTGCATTTACGGCGCCGGCGCCATCGGCGGATGGATCGGCGCCGGCCTCGCGCAGGCGGGCCAACGGCTCAACGTGGTGGCGCGCGGCGCCACGCTGGAAGCGCTGCAGCGCGACGGCCTCTCCCTGATGCGCGGCGACGTGCGCACGCGCGTGCCCATCAACGCGGTGGCCGACCCGGCGGAACTCGGGGTGCAGGACCTGGTGGTCATCGCCGTGAAGGCGCCCGCGCTGGCCGGCGTGGCCGAGCGCATCGGACCGCTGATCGGTGCCGACACGATCGTGCTGGTGGCCATGAACGGCGTGCCGTGGTGGTTCCTCGAAGGCGGCTTCGGCGGCGCGATCACCGGGCACCGCCTCGCCGCGGTGGACCCCGAAGGCGCCATTGCCAAGGCCATTCCGTCGCGCAACGTGATCGGCTGCGTGGTGCACGCGAGCTGCTCGCTCGACGGGCCGGGTGTGGTGCGGCACCACTTCGGCAACGGACTGATCGTGGGCGAGCCATCGGGCGAGGCCACGCCGCGCGTGCAGAAGCTTGTCGAGCTGCTCAAGAGCACCGGCATCGACACCACGCTGTCGCCGCAGATCCAGAAGGACGTCTGGTTCAAGCTGTGGGGCAACATGACGGTGAACCCGATCAGCGCACTCACCGGCTGCACCACCGACCTGATCATGGGCGACGACTACGTGCGCGGCTTCATCTCGGCGGTGATGCTGGAGGCCAAGGAAATCGGCCGGCGCATCGGCATCGAGATCACGCAGAGCCCCGAAGACCGGCACGCCATCACGATGAAGCTCGGGGCGTTCAAGACCTCGATGCTGCAGGACGTGGAGGCGGGGCGCTCGGTGGAGCTCGATGCGCTGGTGACGGTGGTGCGCGAGCTGGGCGAGCTGACCGGCGTGGCCACGCCGTTCACCGATGCGCTGCTGGGGCTGGCCCGGCTGCGCACGCGGCAGCTCGGGCTGTACTGATCCGCCGGGCGCCCCGGCGCCCGCTTACCAGCGCTTTTCAGGCGTGGCGGCCAGCGTCTCGGTGCAGGCGGCGACGGCCTTCGTGCGTTCCTCGCGCAGCCGCTGCCAGTTGTCGGCCTGCCATTGCGCCCACGCGACGGGTTCCGACTGGTAGAAGCAGGTGGCCGGCGGGCGCATGAAGCCCGGGCGGCCCAGCTCGGCGCCGAACTTCAGGCGGAACAGCTCGTCCGACCCCGTCAGGTTTTCATAGACCAGGTGCCACGCGCCCGGCAGCAGCGGCGTGTCGGCTTCCGCCTGGACCTTGCCCGCTTCCGCGATCTCCTCGGGTGTGGAGCCGTCCGTCAGGGCGGTGGCGTGCGCGGCTTCGGCGCGCTTGCGGTAGATGTCGGTGGCGACCTTGCCGAGCGCCTCGTTCAGCTCGGCCATGGCCGGGTTGACGCCCAGCGGGTCGTCCTTGAGGGCGTCGAGCGTGTCACCGCCCAGGTCGTCCTTCGAGAAGCTTTGCACGGCCGCGCCACGCGTCAGCACCGCGAACGCGACATTCAGTGCAATCTGCCCTGCCACATTGTTGACGGTGTTCTCGCGGCGGACCACGCGAAGCATTTCGATGCCGGGCTTGTATTGGCCACGGTTGAAACGCAGCCGGGTCTGCGGCGCGGCGGGCGCCTCCGGGGGCGCCGCAGTTGCTGCGGCAGGTGCGGCCGCAGCGGGTGCTGCGGCGGGGTCCGTGGCCGGAGCAGCGGTACTTGCCGGCAACGGTTCCGATGCCGCGCCTCCCTCTGTCTGCGCCCGCGCCTGCGCCGAGAAGCCGGCGACAGCCAGCGCGATGCCGCATGCATGCCATGCGGCGTTTGTATGTTTTTTCGGTTTCATGTGAGCAGTTATTTCCTCCGGCGCGGATTGTCTCCGCCCGGAAGCCACCGCCCGACACCCCGCGCGCCTACAAATTCACGGAGCGCGCGTTTCGCCGACTGTCGTTCAGGCCAGCGCGCGCCGGATGGCCCCTACGGCCCGCAAGGTGCGCGCCGTCGCGATGGCATCGATCGGCTGGTTCTGCGACGACAGCTTGGCAACGACCAGTTCGCTGCGCGGGTCGACGAACAGGTGCTGCCCGTGGATGCCCATGGCGAACAGCATGCCGGGCGCGTCGTCGACCACGTACCAGCCGCTGCGGTAGCGCATCTTCATGCCCGCGAAGCCGGCCGCGAACTCGCCCTGGTTCCAGGCCTCGGCGTCGCCGCCATGCCACATGTCGTCGATCCAGCCGGCGGGCACCACGGCGCGGCCGTCGGCGGCGCGGCCCTGCTGCAACACGAGCCAGCCCACGCGCGCAAGGTCGAGCGCGGTGGCGCACAGGCCGCCGGTGCAGCGGGCGGCGCCCTTGGCGTCGACGGTGATGTACGCCGGGTCTTCGGCGCCCATGGGGGCCCACAGGCGCTCGCTGGCCAGCGTGGCGAAGGGCTGCCCGGCCACGCGCTCCATGACGAGCCCCAGCAGGTCGGTGTTGGCCGAGGTGTACTTGAACGGACCGCCGTGCGGCGCGTGGGTGGCGGTGGTCGTCTCGAAGAAGGTGCGCAGGTCCGACGGCGCCTCCCCCTGGGGCACCGGGTCCCAGCCGGTGGCGGCGCGGTAGGCCTCGGCGGCCTGCGCGTCCATGACGACGCCGGTGCGCATGTCGAGCAGCTGCCGCACGGTGGCGCCCAGGAAGGCCGTGCGCGCCAGCGCGGGAACGATGGCCGACACGGGTGCATCGACGTCGAGCAGGCCCGCACCATGCAGCACGCCGGCCACGAGGCCGACCACCGACTTGGTCGCCGACATGAGGATGTGCGGCGTGTGCGCCGCCATGCCGGCGTCGTAGGACTCATGCACCACGCGGCCCTTGTGCATCACCACGAGGGCGTCGGTGCGGGTGAGCTGCTGGAACTCCGCGAGGTCGAGCGCGGCGATGTCGGTCGGAAAAGGCGCGGCGCGGGCCGGGTCGTTGGCGATGTCGGCCACGGGGATGAGGTCGCGCACATGCTGGAAGGCCCAGGTGCTGTGGGGCCGGGTGCGCCAGTTGGTGTGGTCCGCGTGGTCCGCGTGGTCCGCGTGGCCTGCGCGGTCCGCGGCGGCGGGGTTTGCTTCGGGGGATTGATCCATGCCCCAAGTCTAGGGAGACCGGACAGGCGGGTCCATGCGCGAGGCCACCGAATTCCTTGCCGATCGTTCGGCTTCGGCGCGCCGCAGCAGGTCCGACGCCTCCTGGGCGTTGAGCCTGTCGAGCCTGGCGGCCCAGGCCTCGAAGTGGTCCAGCTCGCCGAGTGCGGCGTCCAGCACCAGCACGTTGCGCCACTGCGCGGTGCCGCCGAGGCACCAGGCGTCGTTGGCGGCCACGGCGTTTCTCGCGGCCGCCATGTCCGCGAAGCGCTCGAAGAACGGCAGCGCCATGCCGCGGATCGCGGCGACCATCTCCGGCACCAGCGTGGCGTCGGGCGTCTTGCCGGTGTGAACGTTCCACGAGACCCGGCCCGGGCCGGACGCCGGCAAGCCCTTCATGGACGCGCGGTTCAGCGAGTACTGCGAGATGTGAGGCCCGACGGCCTGCAGCCCGAGCTGCTTCGCCACGGCCCTGGCCGCCGTGAAGCTGCGGCCGAAGTGAAAGGCGATGGCGATGAAGGGCGCGCCGCGCATCGCGCCGCCCAGCGTGATGACGTTGTCGCCGGTGCCGGTGGGCGCGCGGAGTTCGAGCGCGGACTTGTAGAAGCGGTAGTCGGGCCCGAGCGCCGTGGCCAGTTCGGCCCCCAACGCCTGCAGGTATTTCTTCGCGTCGCTCGACATGCGGTGCCGTGCGCGCTCAGTGCGTCTTCAGCAGCACCCGCACCGCCTCGGGCAGCGAGTCGACCTGCGGCATGAAGTGGTCGAGCAGCGCGCCCAGGGCCACCGCGCAGACCACCGCGCCCAGCAGCGGCTTCCAGGTGAGCCGCACGGCCGCCATGAGCCAGCCCTCGCGCGCCACGCGCACCGCAGCGCGCGCCGACACGTACGAGAAGGCGACCTCGACGGCCACGGCCAGCAGCGCGTCCCAGCTGAAGTACAGCAGCACCAGCGAGCCCGCGCCGAGCACCACGGCCGTGCAGATCAGGAAGATGGCGACCACCGGTACCACGATGACGGCGCCCTCGTCGGACGCGCCGGCCACGTCGAGCGCGCCGCTGGCCACGTCGGACAGGCCGCTGCCGCCGCCGCCACTGCCGCCGCCTTCGCCGACGCTCGCGTGGCTGTGCGAGCCCCCGCCTGCGCTGCGCCCGCCGCCGAAATCCAGGTCGGGCGCGTCGATGTCGGGATTGAACTCGCGCCCCTCGACCAGCCGCTTCGCCCACCAGCGCAGCACCAGCAGGTAGCCCAGGTACCCCACGCCCAGCGTGAGGAAGTAGCGCACTGCCAGCGAGTCGACGTGCAGCAGGTGCATCTGCAGCGCCGACACGCACCACATCAGCAGCAGCGTGAAGCTGCCAATCAGGATGCCGTGCGTGCGCAGGCTGTGGTCGCGGTGCAGGTCGCGTTCGACCTGCGTCTCCCAAAGGCGCACGGAGCGCCAGTTGGACAGGACCTTCATTCGCCCTGGGCGCGGCCGGGTTCCGCGAACGGCACGCGCTGCGCCACTGCACACATGAGCTCGTAGCCGACGGTGCCCGCAGCGCGCGCCACGTCGTCGATCGGCAGCACCGTGCCGGTCTTCGCGGATTGGCCCCACAGGATGACCTCGCTGCCGAACTTCGCGCCGGGCACGTCGGTGAGGTCGACGGTGATCATGTCCATGCTCACGCGCCCGACCATGCGGGTGCGCACGCCGTTCACCAGCACCGGCGTGCCGGTGCCGCAGTGGCGCGGGTAGCCATCGGCATAGCCGACCGCGGCAACGCCGATGGTGAGCGGGCCCTCGGCCGTGAAGTTGGAGCCGTAGCCGATGGTGTCGCCGGCCTTCAGCGTCTGCACCGAGATCAGCTGGGTCGCCAGCGTCATGGTCGGCTGCAGCTGCCAGTGCGCCGCGTCGTGCTCGGGGAAGTCGGGCGCGCTGCCGTACAGCACGATGCCGGGGCGTACCCAGTCGCCGCGCGTCAGCTCGGGGTGACGCAGGGTGGCGGCGCTGTTGGCGATGGAGCGTTCGCCCGGCAGGTCGCGCGTGACGCGCTCGAAGGCCTCGAGCTGGTGGGCGATGCCGCGGGCGCCGTCGGCGTCGCTGAAATGGGTCATCAGCGAAATCTCGTCGACCTGCGTCAGCGCATTCAGGCGGGTCCAGGCGGAGCCGAAGCGCTCGGGCGTGAAGCCCAGGCGGTTCATGCCGGAGTTCATCTTCAGGAACACACGCTGCGGCTTCAAGGTCTTGTGGGCGGCGAGCATGTCGATCTGCTCGTCGCAGTGCACGGTGTGCCACAGGTCCAGCCGCGAGCACAGCTCCAGGTCGCGCGCGTCGAACACGCCTTCCAGCAGCAGCACCGGGCCGCGCCAGCCGAGGGCGCGCACGCGTTCGGCCTCGGCCAGGTCGAGCAGCGCGAAGCCGTCGGCACCGCGCAAGCCCTCATAGACCCGCTCGATGCCATGGCCATAGGCGTTGGCTTTGACCACCGCCCAGACCCGGGCGTCGAGGGCCGAGCGGCGTGCCCGCTCGAGGTTGTGACGCAGCGCGTCGGTGTTGACGGTGGCAAGAATGGGGCGCGGCATAGGGGCTCTGCGGGGGCTGGAGGAAAATGCAGACCACGTTTTAGCACCTTCGGGAATGGGGTCGAACACCGTGGGGATGCCTAATTTGGCGCCGCACCCCCATGCTATAACCGCCCATTCGCCCACAACGCGACACTTTTTCACTACCGCCAGCAGACCCTCTGGCCAGCCAGCCCATCGATGAAGCGCGGTTTCTTTACGATCATGTCGGCCCAGTTCTTTTCGTCACTGGCCGACCAAGCGCTTTTCGTTGTTGCCGTCGATCTCATGCGGAGTTCGGGCGCGCCCGAATGGCAACGCGCGGCACTGGTGCCCATCTTCGCCGTCTTCTATGTGGTGCTGGCCCCGCTGGTGGGCGCCTTCGCGGACGCCTTGCCCAAGGGCAAGGTGATGTTCATCAGCAATGCCATCAAGGTGGCCGGCTGCCTGATGATGCTGTTCGGCTCGCACCCGCTGCTGTCGTATTCCATCGTGGGGCTGGGCGCGGCGGCGTATTCGCCGGCCAAGTACGGCATCCTGACCGAGCTGCTGCCGTCGTCGCAGCTGGTCAAGGCCAACGGCTGGATCGAAGGCCTGACGATCGCGTCCATCCTGCTGGGCATCGTGCTCGGCGGCACGCTGGTGGGGCATGCGGTGTCCAGCAAGCTGCTGGCCTTCGACTTCCCGCTGATCGACACCGGCATCGACTCGCCGGCCGAAGCCGCCATTGCGGTGCTGATCTTCGTCTACGCGCTGGCGGCCTGGTTCAACACCCGCATTCCGCACACCGGCGTGGAAATGCGCCCGCTGCGCTCCAACCCCGAGCAAGGCCTGGCGCGCAACATCGTGGCGCTGCTGCCCGACTTCTGGCATTGCAACTCCCGCCTGTGGCGCGACCGGCTCGGCCAGATCTCGCTGGCCACCACCACGCTGTTCTGGGGCGCGGGCGGCAACCTCAAGTACATCGTGCTGGCCTGGGCCTCGCTGGCGCTGGGCTACAACACCACCCAGGCCTCCGCGCTGACCGGCGTGGTGACCATCGGCACGGCGGTGGGCGCCATCGTCGCTTCGATGCGCATGCGCCTGGACATGGCCACCCGCGTGATCCCGATGGGCATCGCCATGGGGCTGATGGTGATCGCCATGAACTTCATCGGCAACGTGTGGCTGGCGGTGCCGTTCCTGATCATCCTGGGCGGGCTGGGCGGCTTTTTGGTGGTGCCGATGAATGCGCTGCTGCAGCACCGTGGCCACAACCTGATGGGCGCGGGCCGCTCCATTGCCGTGCAGAACTTCAACGAGCAGGCCTGCATTCTTCTGCTGGGCGGCTTCTACAGCGTGTGCACCGGCCTGGGCCTGTCGGCCTACGGCGCCATCAGCGCTTTCGGCCTGGTGGTGGCGGGTTGCATGTGGCTCATCAAGCGCTGGCACGAGAACAACCTGAAGAAGTACCCCGAAGAGGTCGAGCACCTCCTGGCCATCGCGCGCAGCGACAAGCACCACTGACATTGCGCGACCGCGTTGGTGAACTGGCCGGCGCGCCCTGCGCCCCTTCTACCAACGCCCCCATGCCCGCGCTCGCCCTCGTCTTCAACGCCTTCGTCTGGGGCGTGTCCTGGTTTCCGTTCCGCCAGATGGCCAGCCACGGGCTGCATCCGCTGTGGACCACCTGCCTGATCTACCTGGCCATTGCCGTGGCGATGGGCCTCGTGCGCCGGCAGGCCTGGAAGGGCTTCGCGGCAGTCCCGATGCTGGCGGTGCTGGGCATGGCGGCGGGCTTCACCAACGTGGGCTTCAACTGGGCCGTGACCCAGGGCGACGTGGTGCGCGTGGTGCTGTTGTTCTACCTGATGCCGCTGTGGAGCGTGCTGTTGGCCTGGCTTGTGCTGGGCGAGCGGCCGACCGGCGGCGCGCTGGTGCGGGTGGCATTGGCACTGGCCGGGGTGGTCGTGGTGCTGAAGGCGCCGGGCACCGACTGGCCGGTGCCGTCGAGCCTGCCCGACTGGCTGGGCGTGGCGGCGGGCTTCGGCTTCGCGGTGACCAACATCACGCTGCGCCATCTGCGCCAGGCCCCGGGCGAATCGCGCGCGCTGGCGATGTTCTGCGGTTGCACCGTCGTGGCCGGCGTTGCGGCGCTGGCGGGCACCGCGCTCGGCGCCATCGATTCGCCGATGCGCGCGTCCCCGGGCTGGCTGGGCTGGGCCGCGCTGCTGGGCACGGGCTTCGTGATCGCCAACGTGTGCCTGCAATACGGCGCGTCGCGGCTGGCCGCGAGCGCCGCCTCGGTGATCATGCTGTCGGAGGTGCTGTTCGCCAGCGTCTCGTCGGTGGCGCTGGGCGCGGCCACCATGGACGCGCGCATTCTCGTGGGCGGTGCGCTGATCGTGGCGGGCGCGGTGTGGTCGGCGTTTGCGCGAACGCCCGTGCGGGGCGATGATCGCGCCTCCAGCGCTTCTGCCGCTCACTGAGGACATTCCATGACCAGCGTCTACGACTTCGAAGCCAACCAGATCGACGGCAAGCCGGTGCAGCTTTCCGCCTTCAAGGGCAAGGTACTGCTGATCGTGAACACCGCCAGCAAGTGCGGCTTCACGCCGCAGTTCGCGGGGCTGGAAGCGCTGCACGAGAAGTACGCCGACCAGGGGCTCACGGTGCTGGGCTTTCCCTCGAACCAGTTCGGCTCCCAGGACCCGGGCACCAACGAGGAGATCGGCGCCTTCTGTACCAGGAATTACGGCGTGAGCTTTCCGATGATGGAGAAGATCGACGTCAACGGCAGCAACGCGGCGCCGCTGTACCAGTGGCTCACCAAGGAAAAGCCGGGCCTGCTGGGCCTCACGGCCATCAAGTGGAACTTCACCAAGTTCCTGATCGGGCGCGACGGCACGGTGCTCAAGCGCTATGCGCCGCTGGACACGCCCGCTTCGCTCACGCGGGATGTGGAAGCGGCACTGGCCGCCGCAGGCTGAAGCGCCCGCCCGCTCAGAACCTGAAGTCGGCCGTCTTCGAGCCGCCGCCGACCGTCACGGTCTGGCTCTTGGGGCTGCCGCCGGGCACGGCCGCATCGATCACGTAGCGCCCGTTCGGCAGGTCGACCAGGCAGACCGGCCCGTTCGCGCGGAACGCCAGCGCGGCGGCGTTGTTGGCGTCGCCGCCCTTGATGGTCACGTCCACGTTGGCCATGTAGGCGCCATCGGCGCGCGCGAACAGCAGCGCCAGCGGGTGCTCCTTCATGGCGGAGCGCATGGCCGTCGATTCGTCGGAGCCGATGCCGCCGCACACGTAACGCGCAGCGCCCGCGCCCTGCCAGGGCGGCATGGCGCCTTGCGCCTGCGCGGCCACCGCACCGGCTGCGCACACGCAGGCCAGCAGCGAGCGCCGCAGCGCGGGAGAAACGAGGCATGCGAGAACGGGGGACATGGCATGGACTCCTTGCAGATTCGGTGCAGCCATGATGCGCCGCCCCGCACGCTCGCGCGAGTCGGACCAACCCCCTCCCCGCTGTGCGACCAGGCCCCGGGGCACGCGCCCGGTCAGGCCTTCAGCGCCGCGTCCAGCAGCTCGACCCAGTGCCGCACCGGCGTGTCTGCGCTGCCGCTTTGCAGGTGCGTGATGCAGCCGATGTTGGCCGACGCGATGGTGGTGGGCTGCAGCTGCTTCAGGTGGCCCAGCTTGCGGTCGCGCAGCGGATAGGCCAGCTCCGGCTGCAGCACCGAGTAGGTGCCGGCCGAGCCGCAGCACAGGTGCGATTCGTTCATGGCCACGCGCACGTCGAAACCCAGGGCGCGCAGGTGCGTCTCGACGCCGCCGCGCAGCTTCTGGCCGTGCTGCAAGGTGCAAGGCGGGTGGTAGGCCACCACGCCCGCCGGCGCCTGCACACGGGCCTTCAGCGCGGGCACCAGGTCGGGCAGCAGTTCGCTCAGGTCGCGCGTGAGTTCGCTGATGCGCGCCGCCTTCAGCGCGTAGGCGGCGTCGTGCTGCAGCAGGTGGCCGTACTCGCGCACGGTGACGCCGCAGCCCGAGGCGTTCATGACGATGGCCTCGACGTGGTTGCGCTCCACCAGCGGCCACCACGCGTCGATGTTCGCGCGCATCTGCGCCTTGCCGCCTTCCTGGTCGTTCAAGTGGAACTTCA
Organism: Variovorax sp. AC103; assembly: GCF_979254005.1. Classification (NCBI taxonomy): domain Bacteria; kingdom Pseudomonadati; phylum Pseudomonadota; class Betaproteobacteria; order Burkholderiales; family Comamonadaceae; genus Variovorax; species Variovorax sp. AC103. The sequence continues at coordinate 199,315 of NZ_CEEDFC010000003.1, forward strand.
CGGCGCCGCAGCAGCCCGCTTCCTTCGCGATCACGGCCTGGATGCCGGCCGCGTCGAGCACGCGCGCGGTGGCGCTGTTGATGTTGGGCATCATCGACGGCTGCACGCAGCCCGCGAGCATCAGCACCCTGCGCGCATGCGTGGCGGTGGGCCAGGCGGCGGCCTCCTGCTTCGCGGGCACCTTGGCCTTCAGCGCCTCGGGCAGCAGCCCGCGCACGGCCTGGCCGAGCTTCATGGCGGGGCCGAACAGCGGCGAAGGCAGGCCCTCCTTCAGCAGCCAGCGCTGCGCCTGTTCCATGGCGGGGCGCGGCACCTTCTCGTCGACGATCTTGCGGCCGATGTCGACCAGGTGGCCGTACTGAACGCCGCTCGGGCAGGTGCTTTCACAGTTGCGGCAGGTCAGGCAGCGGTCCAGGTGCAGCTGCGTGCTGCGCGTGGGTGTCTTGCCTTCGAGCACCTGCTTGATGAGGTAGATGCGCCCACGCGGACCGTCGAGCTCGTCGCCGAGCAGCTGGTACGTGGGGCAGGTGGCGGTGCAGAAGCCGCAGTGCACGCACTTGCGCAGGATGGCCTCGGCCTCGCGGCCTGCGTCGGTGCCTTGGAATTCGGGGGCGAGCTCGGTTTGCATGGCGGTTCTTGTTTCAGGTGGGGGCGAGCAGGCGGCCGCGGTTGAACAGGCCGTGGGGATCGAACTCGCGCATCAGCGCGCGGTGGATGCGTTCGATGGGCGCGCTCAGGGCGTCGAAGCGCGGCACGTGGGCGCCGGTGTGCTCGCCCGGGTGCTCACCCGGCAGGCGGAACAGCGTGGCATGGCCGCCCGCCGCGCGCGCGATCTCGCGGATGCGCGCGGCCTGGGCCGCGCCTGGCGGCGCCTTGTACCAGCGCTGGCCGCCGTGCCATTCGACCAGCGGGGCGGCGCCGTCGAGCGCGAGCACCGGCGCGGTCTGCGGCACCGACAGGCGCCACAGCGCATTCGCCCCCTCATCCATGGCGAACCACGGCAGTTGCTGGTTGCGCAGCGATTGCCAAAAGGCGGCCGCACGCGCGTTGTCTGTGCGCTCGCCGCCCAGGTGCGCGCAAGCGGATTCCACGGCCGCGACCGCACCGCGCAGGCGCAGGTACAGCGCGCCCGCGCCTTCCTGTTCGAGCCAGCAGCTGGCATTCAGCGGCAGCGGCCGGCCACCCCACTCGTTGAGCAGGCGCAGCGCATCGGCCTGGCTGCAGGCGAAGGCCAGCGTGGCCTCGGCGGGCGGCACCGGCAGCACCTTGAGGCTCACCTCGGCGATCGCGCCCAGCGTGCCGAGCGAGCCGGCCAGCACACGCGACACGTCGTAGCCCGCGACGTTCTTCATCACCTGGCCGCCGAAGCTCAGCACCTCGGCGCGGCCATTGACCAGCGTGGCGCCGAGCACATAGTCGCGCACCGCGCCGACGCTGGCGCGCGCCGGGCCGCTGAGGCCGGCGGCGACCATGCCGCCCACCGTGCCATCACTGCCGAAGCACGGCGGCTCGAACGGCAGGCACTGGCCCTTCTCTGCGAGGGCCGCCTCGAGCTCGGCCAGCGGCGTGCCGGCGCGCACGGTGACGACCAGTTCGCTCGGCTCGTAGCTCGTGATGCCGGCAAGCGCGCGCATGTCGAGCTCCTCGCCTTCCTTGCCTTGCGGCGGCTCGCCGTAGAAATCTTTGGTGCCGCCGCCGCGAATGCACAGCGGCATGGCGTCGGCCGCGGCGGCGCGCACGCGCTCGACGACCTGTTGAAGTGCGGTGTCCATGCTGCTCATCAGAACCTCGGCAGGTCGGGGTGTTGCAGCTTGCCGCCGCGCACCACCTGCTTGCCGTACTCGGCGCAGCGCTGCAGCGTGGGAATCACCTTGCCAGGGTTCAGCATGCCCTCGGGGTCGAAGGCGCGCTTCACGCCGAACATCTGCTCGTTCTCGCTGGCGGTGAACTGCACGCACATGCTGTTGAGCTTTTCCACGCCCACGCCGTGCTCGCCCGACACGGTGCCGCCCATGGCGACGCTGGTCTCCAGGATGTCGGCGCCGAACAGCTCGCAGCGGTGCAGCTCGTCGGGGTCGTTGGCGTCGAACAGCACCAGCGGATGCAGGTTGCCGTCGCCCGCGTGGAACACGTTGCAGCAGCGCAGGTTGTACTTCTTCTCCATCTCCTGGATGGCCAGAAGAATATCGGCCAGCCGCTTGCGCGGAATGGTTGAGTCCAGGCACATGTAGTCGGGGCTGATGCGGCCCGAGGCGGGGAATGCGTTCTTGCGCCCGCTCCAGAATTTCATGCGCTCGTCTTCGCTGTTGCTCACCGCGATGGCGGTGGCGCCGCAGCCGCGCAGCACGGCGGTCATGCGGCCGATTTCTTCTTCCACCTCTTCGGGCGTCCCGTCGGACTCGCACAGCAGGATGGCCGCGGCGTCCAGGTCGTAGCCCGCGCGCACGAAGTCTTCGACCGCCGCGGTCATGGGCTTGTCCATCATCTCCAGCCCGGCCGGAATGATGCCGGCCGCAATCACCGCGGCCACCGCGTCGCCGGCTTTGCGCACATCGTCGAAGCTGGCCATGATGCAGCGCGCCAGCTGCGGCTTGGGCACCAGCTTGACGGTGACCTCGGTGGTCACGGCCAGCATGCCTTCGCTGCCGATGACCAGCGCGAGCAGGTCGAGCCCCGGCGCGTCGAGCGCGTCGCCGCCGAACTCGATGGCCTCGCCCTCGGCCGTGAAGCCGCGCACGCGCAGCACGTTGTGCAGGGTCAGGCCGTACTTCAGGCAGTGCACACCGCCGGAGTTCTCGGCCACGTTGCCGCCGATGGTGCAGGCGATCTGGCTCGAGGGGTCGGGCGCGTAGTAGAGGTTGAAGGGCGCGGCCGCCTCGCTGATGGCGAGGTTGCGCACGCCGCACTGCACGACGGCCGTGCGGCTCACCGGGTCGATCTTCAGGATGCGGTTGAACTTGGCGAGCGACATCGTCACGCCCATGGTGTGCGGCATGGCGCCGCCCGACAGCCCCGTGCCCGCACCGCGCGCGACCACGGGCACGCCGAGGCGGTGGCAGGTCTGGAGCACGGCGGCCACCTGCGCCTCGGTCTCGGGCAGGGCCACCACCAGCGGGCGGGCGCGGTAGGCGGTGAGGCCGTCGCACTCGTAGGGCGTGGTGTCCTCGGCGTGCCAGATGAGCGCATGCGCAGGCAAATGTGCCTGCAGCGCACGCACGACCTGCGACTGGCGCTCTGTTTTCTGTAGCGAATCCTGCTGCGTGGGGGTGAGCGGCGCATTCATGCGGCGGCCTCTTTTCTTCTGTTCGCGCCTGCGCGCGGAATGTCTCGGGGTGGACCGCACTCTACGCACATCGCCCCGGGTGCGGGTTGACGGATTTTTGCGGCCGGCTTGAGAGAACTTTGCCGGCACGGTGCACGGCGCTGCACGGCCCGGTCCGGTCCTTCGCTTCGCTTGCCGTTCAGCGCAGGCTCTGTTCCAGCCAGTCGGCAAAGGCCGCGCACTCCCAGCGCTCCAGCGTGCCGGGTTGCCAGCAGATGTAGTGCCGGTGCGGCGAGGGCACGGCCTGCTCGGACAGCGCCACCAGCCGCCCCGACTCGAACCAGGCGGCGCCCATCTTCTGCCGCACCAGCGCCACGCCGAAGCCGCTGGCCGCGGCGTCGTACACGAGCCCCAGGTCGTTGAACTGCGAGCCGATGTTGGGCTCGGGCTGGTCGAGCCCGCAGCTGGCGAACCAGGTGCCCCAGGGTTCGAGCGGGCTGCGGATGAGCCGCGCGCTGGCGATCTCGGCGGCGCTGCGAAAGCCGGTGAACGGCCCGAACTCGTTCAGATAGCTCGGGCTGCAGGCCGGCACCACCTGTTCTTCGAGCACGAGGCGGTGTTCGCAGTCGGCATAGCCGCCGGGGCCGTAGCGCACCTCGAGGTCGGCCTGCTCGGCGGTGACGTCGAGCAGCGGAATCGACACCTGCAGCACCAGTTCGATGTCGGGGTAGATGTTGCGGAACAGCTCCAGCCGGGGCATGAGGAATTGCCGGCTGAAGGTGGGCGTGACGGCGATGCGCAGCCGCGTGGCGCGCTGCGCGGCATTGCTGCCCAGAGGCGTGGCCTGCAATGCCGCAAGCCCGGTGCGCACGTTCGCGAGGTAGGCGGCACCGTCGGCCGTGAGGCTGAAGTCGCTGCGCCCGAAGAGCTTGAAGCCGACGTGCGACTCGAGCTGGCGGATGCGATGGCTCACCGCGCTGGGCGTGACGCACAGCTCGTCGGCCGCGCGGCCCGCGTGCCGCAGCCTTGCGACGGCCTCGAAGGTCAGCAGGCATTGGATCGGGGGAATGTGCTGCAGGGCCATGGCTCAGTGGGGGTGTTCGGTCTCCGCATGTCCGGGGCGCCGCTCGATCGACCTCGGCCCTGAACAATGCTCTTCGCGCACCCTCAGTCCTCGAAGAAGCTCACGGGCAGCCCGGGCGTCTCCACGCGCATCGAAATCACGCAGCCCGAAGCCGGCCGCTGTTCGATCTCCGCCGCAGGCCGCCCCTTGCGCGCGCTGGTGACGAACAGCGTCTTCAGATCGTCGCCGCCGAAACACGGCATGGTCGGGCATTGGACGGGTACAGGAACCGAGGCCACGATGTCGCCCGAAGGTGCGAAGCGCAGCAGCTGTGCGCCTTCGAACATCGCCACCCAGTAGTGGCCTTGCGCGTCGATGGTGGCGCCGTCCGGCCGGCCTTGGTAACCCAGCGGCGCGTCCGCAGTCCAGCCTTCGCGCTTGGCTTCGAACTGGTGGAACACGCGAGCACGCGAAAGCGCGTTGGCCTCGGCGTCCCAGTCCCACGCGCACACCACGTGCGCGGCGGTGTCCGCCCAGTACAGGGTGCGGGCGTCGGGCGAGAACGCGAGCCCGTTGGCCGTGGTGGACTCGTTGGCCATCTGCGTGATGGTGGGCGAGATGCCCGTGCCGGTGCGTGCGTCGAGGCAGTAGAGCGCGGCGTTGGGCCGGTCCTTGGCTTCGTTGAGCGAACCGCCCCAGAAGCGGCCGCGGGGGTCGCACTTGCCGTCGTTGAAGCGCATGGTGCGCACGTCGTGCTCCACACGCGCCAGGGCGACCAGCTCGCCGCCCCATTCGCGCGCCCGGTAGAAGCCGTCGCGCAATGCGATCACCAGGCCGCCGCTGCGCGCCGGCGCCATGCAGCCGGGCTCGGTAGGCAACGGCCATCGCTCCACGGCGGCATTCGGCGAAGCGATGTCGCCGCGGGTGCGCAGCACCGCGCGGCCGGGAATGTCGAGCCAGTAGAGCGCGCGTTCTTCAGGGTGCCAGAACGGCGACTCGCCGAGTTCGCAGAGGCTGTCTTCGATGGAGGTCCACATGGTTCGGCCATTGTGCCCCCGGCCATGAAAGCGACAGGCAAAAAAAAGCCCGCTGACGCCGGAGCGCTCGCGGGCTGAACATCCAAAGGAGACCTCGCTTGAAAACTTGTTCTTCAATTCAAGAGCACCGCGGAACCGGCTCTGCCGGGCCGCAGGTGCTGCCCCCTGCAAGGGGGTTGGCGTAGCGACACGAAGTGCGCGCAGCCTGGGGGTTTACCTGTTGTATGCGGTTTCGCCGTGCGAGGAGATGTCGAGGCCTTCGCGCTCTTCTTCTTCCGACACACGCAGGCCGATGGTCAGGTCTGCGATCTTGAAGGCGATGAAGGCCACCACGCCGGACCACACGATCGTGAGCGCCACGCTCTTGATCTGGATCCAGACCTGTGCACCCATCGCGAAGGTGTCGGGCGTTGCGCCGCCGGTGCCGCCCAGGCCCTTGGCTGCGAACACGCCGGTCAGGATGGCACCCAGGATGCCGCCCACACCGTGCACGCCGAACACGTCGAACGCGTCGTCGGCACCGAGCATGCGCTTCAGGCCGCCTACACCCCACAGGCAGACCAGGCCGGCCAGCAGGCCCAGCACGATCGAACCCATCGGGCCGACGAAACCGGCGGCAGGCGTGACGGCCACCAGGCCGGCAACGGCACCGGACGCAGCGCCCAGCATCGAGGCCTTGCCCTTGTGCAGGCTTTCACCCAGGATCCAAGACAGCGCGGCGGCAGCGGTGGCGAGCACCGTGTTGATGAAGGCCAGGCCGGCCAGCGCGTTGGCAGCACCTGCCGAACCCGCGTTGAAGCCGAACCAGCCGACCCACAGCAGCGAAGCGCCGACCATGGTGAGCGTGAGCGAGTGCGGCGTGAACGCTTCCTTGCCGTAGCCCACGCGCTTGCCGACCATGTAGGCACCGACCAGGCCGGCCACACCGGCGTTGATGTGCACCACGGTGCCGCCTGCGAAGTCGAGTGCGCCGTCCTTGCCCAGCAGGCCGCCGCCCCACACGATGTGGGCGATCGGCACGTAGCTGAAGGTGAACCACAGCACGGAGAACAGCAGCACGGCCGAGAACTTGGCACGTTCCGCGAACGCGCCGACGATCAGCGCCACGGTGATGGCCGCGAAGGTGCCCTGGAACGCGACGAACACGTATTCAGGAATGGTGGTCAGCGCGCCGAAGGTTTCCTGCGTGATGCCCTTCATGAAGATCTTGTCGAATCCCCCAAAGAAGTTGCCTTCGCCCGAGAACGCGATGCTGTAGCCATAGACGGCCCACAGGATGCTGATCAGCGAGAAGATCACGAAGACCTGCATCAGCACCGACAGCATGTTCTTCGAACGGCCCAGGCCGCCGTAGAACAGCGCCAGGCCGGGAATGGTCATCAGGATGACGAGCAGCGTGGAGGTCAGCATCCAGGCGGTGTCGCCGGAGTCGATCTTGGGTGCCGGAGCGGCGGCGGGCGCCGCGGCTGCCGCAGCGGCAGGTGCCGCGTCGGCTGCAGCAGGCGCGGCCGGCGCCGCGGGTGCAGCGGCAGCGGGTGCCGAAGCGGCAGGCGCTTCGGCCGGGGCGGCGGGCGTTTGTGCAATGGCGGTGGTGCCGGCAGCCAGCACACTCAAACCGAACGCAAGAGAGACAAGCAGTTTTTTCATAATCGTTGTTCTTTCGGGCCTGGACTCGTTCAGAGGGCTTCGCGACCTGTTTCGCCGGTGCGGATGCGCACGACCTGTTCGAGGTTGTAGACAAAGATCTTGCCGTCGCCGATCTTGCCGGTGCGGGCAGCACCCTCGACGGCTTCGATCACGCGATCGACGAGGTCGTCGGAGACGGCCGCTTCGATCTTGACCTTGGGCAGGAAGTCGACCACGTACTCGGCGCCGCGGTAGAGCTCGGTGTGGCCTTTCTGGCGACCGAACCCCTTGACCTCGGTGACGGTGATCCCCTGCACGCCGATGGCCGACAGTGCTTCGCGCACCTCGTCGAGCTTGAACGGTTTGATGATGGCTGTGACCAGCTTCATGAGTTTTCTCCTGCGGATGGAAATGAAACGGTGCGGCAGCTTGGGCCGCACCTCGTTGTTCTGGTGCTTAGAGCGTCTTCGTCAGCGTGAGGATGAAGCGCGCCTTGTTCGGCGAGTACGTCGTCTGGCCGAAGGTGCCGAAGCCGTAGTCCACGCCCGGGTTGCTCACGGCGAGGTACGAGCTCTTCTTGTTCGCGCCTTGCACCGAGCCGGTCAGCGACAGGCCGTTGCCGAAGTCGTACGACGCACCGACGTTGTAGTCGACATAGCTCTTGTAGCCCAGGCTGCGGATGTCGCTGGACATGTTCGTGTAGCCCACGGCGGCCTTCAGCGTGACCTTGGGCACGATTTCCTTGCTGTACGCGAGGTTCAGGTAGCCGGTGTTGGTGCCCTTCAGGCCCGAGCCCGCCTTGTTGCCGGCGTAGCCGAAGTAGTCCTTCGACACGGTGTGCGAGTACTTGGCGGTGAACGAACCGAGGGTTTCGCTGGCGTAGGTGCCGGCAACGTACAGCTCGGTGGTGTTGCCCGACGAGTTGCCCGGGTAGATGTAGGTGAGCGCACCGACGTCCATGTCCAGCGGGCCGGCCTTGAATTTGTAGCCGCCGTACAGGTCCATCTCGATGCTGTTGCCCTTGAGCCAGTTGACGCTGGAGTTCCAGCTGCCCACGTAGAAGCCGCTGTCGCCGAAGGCGTAGTCCAGGCCGCCCTGGACGGCGGGCTTGAAGCCCTTGGTCTTGGCGTAGTCGTTCTTGCCCAGCATGTCCTGGTCCTGGCCACGGAACTTGTAGTTGGTGGTCAGCGAGATGTTTCCCGTGAGGTTCGGGGCCGGAGCGGCGGCCGGCGCGGCAGCGTCGGTTGCGGCCTGCGCCAGGGCGGCGCCCGAAGCGGTCAGTGCCGTGGCAAGAACGATCAGCGCCTGGGCGGCGGTGCGGTACGTCATCGGGAAACTCCTCGCAAAGTGTGTTGGGGGACCTGAGAGGCTCAAAGCAGGGAGCGTGCCAAACTGCTCAAAAGCCCGCCCGCAGCGCATTCCCCGCGAGCTTGAGCGAGCGCCAAATCGTTACAACAGGTGCTTCGTGTGGCGGCGGTTTCTCCGGGAACTGCACCACGGGCGTGCCCCCGATGGGCGCACCATCTTGGGGAGATCAAGAACAATGAGTCTGTCTTTGGTGCAAAGCCGTGCTTTGCTGGGGCTGGAAGCGGCCAGTGTCACGGTTGAGGTGCATCTGGCGAACGGCCTGCCCAGCTTCACGCTGGTGGGGCTGGTGGAAACCGAGGTCAAGGAGGCGCGCGAGCGGGTGCGCTCGGCCATCCAGAACGCCGGGCTGGAGTTTCCCAACAACAAGCGCATCACCGTGAACCTGGCGCCGGCCGACCTGCCCAAGGACTCCGGCCGCTTCGACCTGCCCATGGCCATGGCCATCCTGGCGGCCAGCGGGCAGATCGACAACGCCCGGCTCGCCGGCCACGAATTCGCCGGGGAGCTGTCGCTTTCCGCGGAACTGCGGCCCGTTCGCGGTGCGCTGGCCATGGCGCTGGCACTGCACACGCGGGGCGTGGCCACCCGTTTGGTGCTGCCCATGGACAGTGCACAGGAAGCAGCGCTGGTGCCCGGCAGCGAGGTGTACGGCGCCCGGCACCTGCTGGACGTGGTGCGGCAGTTCATGCCCGACGCCGACGCGGCCGCGCAACTTCCCGAGCCGGCCTCCGACGATGGCTGGGCCCGGGTCGAGGCCGCGCCCGGCGCGGCCGCACCGCGCTACGCCGACCTGTGCGACGTCAAGGGCCACGCGGGCGCCAAGCGGGCGCTGGAGATCGCGGCGGCCGGCGGCCACAGCCTGTTGATGATGGGCGAGCCCGGCTCGGGCAAGTCGATGCTCGCGCAGCGCTTCGCCGGCCTGCTGCCGGGCATGAGCATCGGCGAGGCGCTGGAAAGCGCTGCCGTGGCCAGCCTGGGCGGGCGCTTCGCGACCGATCGGTGGATGTGCCGGCCTACTTCTGCGCCGCACCATACGTCCAGCGCGGTGGCACTGGTGGGCGGCGGCTCTCCGCCGCGTCCCGGTGAAATTTCCAGAGCGCATCACGGCGTGCTCTTCCTCGACGAATTCGCGATTTGACGCGACAGCTTTTCTTGTCCAAACTGTTAGGAGCCAATCAAATCGGAGGCTGGAAGCGATGAAAGCAGTAGATTTGGACGTGCCAATTGTCAATGACTGGACACCAACTCGCGCAATCGAGTTCGAGGTGAGTGCGCCCGAATTTCGGGAAACTTGGCGTAGCGCATCCGCTAAGTTAAAACCATATCTTGGGCGTTCGTGTGATTTGGTCCTGCGCCTGCTGGAATGCCTTTTACAGGTTACCAAACAAGACCTCGCAGCCAGCATCAATTCATCTTCATTTCCACCATTAGACAGGTTGCTCAAACAACTTTTGGGCGCAATTTATAGCGAACATTTTTTCTACGGGACCATTACTATCCGCCGAAAGCTCGCTTATGCCCTTTTAAGGGCAAGAGCCACAATCGCCACAGATGTGGGTGCCAAGCTTACTTGGAGTATCCAAATAGGGATAAATTCACAGCCTCAACTCGACCAACTTGCTGCGCTGTTTGATCAATTAGAGTTAGATTCTGAGAAAGTTACGGCTTGGCAGGGCTGGCCATGTCGGACAAAGGAAAATGTCGTCTTTCAGGCTCCTCTGCTGCCGATTTATCGACTCTTAGGCCCAACCTTCACCGCCCAATTATATCAAATTTGCCTAATAGAGGCAGCAACCAAACGCAAGCCAACATTATTCGGCGTTGTTGCTTTAAGTAGATTCATAGAGGTCGAAAATCCTACTGCCAGTGTTGATACACTTCACGATCCTGATTTCACCACTCATTTTTTTTCGCGCCTTTACGAATTCTATTTAGAGGACAGTTATCGAAATCGTGGCAATTTTGTATCGGGCATCGTTCTAAGGTGGCGGAGCTTAATCAAGCGTTTTTTTGTCGAGCGAGTTTTCCCTTCTGGTCTCATTGCCGAACCATCGGGGGGGTTTCCCAATCCTCGCTCGCTCTCCAACTCAATGCCCGAAACAAACGTAGCGGTCAATGAAATTGGGGTGGCCTACCACGACAAGTTGCTAACTCCGATCCCCTTGGAGCTCACCGATGACCAAGCCTTGCAGTTTATTTTTTGTCAGATTCGCGCGGATGCCGATCGAATCAAGCAATGGGCTTGGACTGAGGTAGAAAGAATGGCGGCCCTTCTCGAACGTCGGCATGTGCTCGCTGCGCACGGCGGGGTCAGAGTGGTCGGAGCAAGGGCGAAAGAGGGAGTTGGGGCAGACAAGGTCATGTTTTCTACGGAGTGGGACCATCCTGATCATCTGGAAAACGGCGCCGCAACCTTTGAGCACTACGGCTACCCATGCAGCGCTGACGTATCTGTATATGACTTCAACGCACTTTTCCCCTGTCCTCGAGGTCGGTGGGTAGAAGAGCTTGCGGTGCCGCGTTCCGGCGCCCTTACTCCTCACTGCGCGATTCTCGTCTCGGAGCACCCTGCAATTACACCGTCCTTCCTCGAGAACTTCGAACTCTTCGACAAGCAAGGTAAGGTCAAGGGAATTCTTTCCACAGATACAGGACAGATCATCGCCGGAGTGAAGTTGCGCCGAGGCGCCGATCTTGCCGCACAAGAGATTTTCCTGACGGCGCGGAGCGCGTTCGCTTTTGACCAAATCCTTCGACTGACGCAGCCTCTACGGGATCACCTGCGCGCGCGGAACGATGACAACTGGCGCTATCTGCTGCTCGCATCAGGAAGAGCATTCGCCTACCCAACGCGAATCAAGAAACTGTCGGGCCTCACAAGTAATCCATGGCCGGTGGCCAGGTTAGAGGAGTCATTCGTGCGGGCACTTGGATGCTCACCTGACGAGGCAGGTCACTTCGTTCGAAAGTTCTCACTGTCCAGCCTGCGAGCCTCAATGGGCGTCATCGTGTACTTGGACACAAGAAGCGTGGAGCAGATGGCAAAGGCTCTGGGCCAAGTGAAGTACGAGCCCCAACTGTTGGAAAGATACCTCCCGAAAGTCATTCGCGAGTTCTTCTTGGAACGCTGGATACGGATTTTTCAGACCGGCATCATCGTTGAGGCACTCAAGGACAGCGAATATCTTCTCGAAGCAACCGACTTCACGTCTATGGATGAGTTGGACGAGTTTTTAAGAAATCACGCGCTCAAAGTCCCGCCACAATCCCAGAGCCTCGCAGAAGCACAGCCGCAGGATCCGTGGGCAATTGGCGACCTCGACGTTCCTCAAGAAGTTGTCTTCGGATTGAACGAGCGCATCCTCACGTTGCTTCTCAGCTTGGAGAAGGCTGGCTCGAGCTCTGAACGTGCATTGAACCCCAAGGCGAAATATTGGGCAGAGATGACTACAGCGCTTATTCCCTACGTGCGTTCTACTGCAGTGAGGCGTGAAGATATTCGAGCATATCTTGCCAGTGCCGAGACACTTGCGCATCCGGCGCTTGTAGAGCGGTTCGCTTATGCGCAGTGAGACTTCCGAACGGAAATTGTTCGAGGAGGCTTTGGAGGCGGCGTCCTCACAAAAACACGCGCTCTACGCGGCGAAATGGCTGCGCTCCCCATATAAAGCAAGAAGCTGGACCGTCCACTTTGGCGGTTCGACGACTCAGATAAATTGGGATGTTTTACTTGAAGATAAATCTCACCTAACTGATCCGCAACATCAAAGGCTGTTGCATACGTTCAAATCATTCTTACTGGCTCAATCTCATCTGGACGCGACAGCGGGGCTTCCATACGCAAGCTCAACAACGGCCGCAAGAGTATCGACAGCGATTCGCATCTGTGAGTACATGTTGATCAATGCGCATCGGCTGCAGCTTGCCCAATTTGGTCTTGATGCGTTTACAGAGTCCGATGGATATCAAATGCTGCGAGCGTTCAGTACAGAAGCATCCTGCGATGCTATCTATGACTGGACATCGCGGGTGCAAAATTTTCTCAGAGCTGCTGGCAAAGACTTGAGCCCCCGTGTTCGAGAAGATGTTCTGAAGGCTTCTCCCTTCATCGCGATGGGTATTCATGATGGAACCTTGATGCTCTCGTCCGAAGAGGTCGTCAGCGCACGCATCTGGCTTTGGCTAAATGGGTTCTACTGCACGCTGCATCGAGGAGACCAAGGCTGCCGGTACACCGTCAGACAGAACAAATTTCTCGCGCACATCTATCCCTGCGGAACACTCAGGTCGAACTGGCAAAAGCCAACTCTGGCAGAACTGAACATTCTCCCTGGTCCATACCTTGCTCGAGAAATGCCGTCGGCTCCAGTGCGAGCAAGCGAAGGCTCCGGTTGGACCTTGCGGGACTGCATCAATGCGATAGGCAAATTTCGTCTACTTGGTCAGATCGGCCTTTCAGTGCCAAAAGGGCTTCTTCTGGCTACGCAGAATCGTGCCTTCATAGCCGAACTCACCCCTGCTCGACCAGGACGATACGCCACGCTCCCTCACTTGATTGTGCTCACCGCATTCGCTCGAGCGGTCGAGTTCTCGCTTAAGTTCGGCCAAGAAATCCTGGATGCATATGCGGCTATCTCTAACGAAGCTTTGTCTAGCGGAGAGACCGTTGCCCACCACTTGACCAAGGTTTCGATCGCTCGGTATCTCGGTCCCAACTTGCGAGATCTTGGAACGGATTGTTGGAGCTTGCAATCAGAGATTCAAAAATCACTACCACGGTCTCAAGCAACGTTCGATCCGCTTCAGGTGTCCCAACTAGAGGCCGCCTATTTCCGTCGGTTTAGGGAGGGGCGTGGCCTGTATGAACTTCTGCTCGCGCTCGGCGGGGCCATCCAAATCGTCATCGGAACGCTCATGGCAAGGCGGCAAGGAGAACTGGTCGATTTGGTAGCTGGAAACTGTCTCAGCCTTGAGAGCGACTGGCTGATTTTTGAACGAAGAAAATCGGGCTCCATTGACGCCCGCGACCGAGTCGCGCGACCAATCCCATCAGTCGGAGCGAGACTGATACGCATGCTTGAGTCATTTCAGGAGAAGTTGATTGCTGCAGGTTCGATCACGGGAAGAACAAATCTCTTTTCATTTCCGAAAGCTCGTTCCCACGGGCTGGCAGTTGCAAGCAGCACGGCATGCAATGACATGCTCGATGTCTTCTGTGATTTCATACAAATCCCCGTGAACGCGCGCAACCAGCGCCACTACATTCGACATCATCAGCTTCGTCGATTCTTTCCAATGATTTTCTTCTGGGGGAACTCCTTCTCTGGCCTCGACACGCTTCGCTGGTTCTTGGGGCAGACGGATCCAGAGCACCTCTACAACTACATCACAGAATCGACCCCCGGCGCGATTCTTCGCGACGTCAAGATCGACTATGCCGTGGAGTCGACATTGGATGAAGACCCGCAGACACTTCCACTCCTACAACTGATCGAGAGTCGGTATGGCACTCGGAGTGTGAAGGTCCTCGATGCAGAAGAACTGAGCCTCTACGTTGAAGAACTTGTTCTTGAGGGCAAAATCTCGATTGAGCCGGAATTCTTCGACGGCCCGGATGGCCGGTCTTTTCGAATTTTGATCTTGGTGTCCCGAGGTACACAAGATGAACGCACCACCTGATTCCGTTAGAGGTCGGTCGATTATTGCACTTAAAGAACTTCTCATCGAAGTTGTGGCTAGGTCGGGCGCCTACGTCAACGCGCCGATCGCAAATCACCTGAAATCCCAAGGCGCTCTTGCATCGTTCTCAGACTCAGATCATCGGATAGTTGGTGGCTCCCTGAACACGCTGAAGCGATCTTGCCTTCTTGTGGAGGGCGGTTTTCCGGCCTTGGATCGCCTTCGCAAATGTGCACTTGCAGCCATAAAAAATCACACATCGAGTCTGGAGCACCCACCGAAGACTGCCAAAGCGGCCTTGGCAGGGCGCGCTGAGCGGGCCGAGTTGGAACTTCAGACGGCGAGAGAAGATCTTTTACTTCTATCGTTTCTGTTGGAGCGTTCCCTGCACCAAGGAAAGTTATACGCGACCGATAGCAAGAATGCGGCGATTGAAGCCCGTTGCAGCAAAGAGCAGTCCGAACTTCGGGATATGACGACGTTGCGACGCTCCTCCACAGGACAGTTCAAAGTCGTGCGCGGGAGTACGTGATGAGCCAACTTTTTCACCTCACGCGGCCGGATTTCATGCTCCCCGTTTTGACGGATGAGAAACGCCATGTAAGCACAATTCCCGCAGAAAAGATACCGACAATCATGTGGCCGGATGGTCGTTGGTGCTTTCCGGCGAACCTCTACATGCTGAGCCTTTTCAAACGAGGACTATCAAGAAAAGGCCGTGGGGGCACGCTCGCAGCGTATGCCGCCAGCCTCAGCCCTCTGTTGAGATATTGTTTCTCACGAGGGGTCGAACTCCATGAACTATCGGACGGGCAGTTCTCAGATTTTGTAGGGGGTCTTCGCGAGGAGAGGCGCGCAACAGACAACGTTAGGCTACGCGACGACAACTCGGTACTCGCCATAGGGCGGACCTGCTTGGGCTTCTTGAGCTATGTCGCTGAATTCCGAGAGGATCCCACCTTGCTCGGACCCAAAGGCAGAATCAGGGCTTACAAGGTGGCAATCCGTAGGCCAAAACATACTCGCTTCGATAAGGAGGCCGACACGGATTCGGTACGCTGGCATCACGACTCCTTCCCAACTGCTGATCCGAAGCTCCGACGTCTACCAATCTCAGCTGACACAATTAAGCGCCTGCGCACAGCAATTTTTCCTTGCAGCGCTTCGATCTATCAGCGCAAACGCAGGTATGCCATGCTGCGCGTACTTGAGATCACCGGTGGCCGACGTATGGAGGTGGCAGCACTCCAGGTCGAAAGTGTGTATGCCGCACTTAAATCTCCGAAAAATGAACTCAAGCTGTTGACGGTCAAACGCAAAGGTGACAAAGAGCATTTTCGTTACGTACCGGTGGGAAGAGCTGATCTTGTAAGTTTGATGGAGTTTATTGAGGTGAATCGCCAATCCGTCATCCGCCGAACCTGCGGACGTGCCAAAGACCATGGATACGTCTTTGTCAACGAACGAACGGGGATGCCCCTGAACGCGAACACTGTGACGCAAGAAATTCACCTACTTGCCAAACACGCAGGCATAAAGGAGGTTACGTGTCCCCATATGTTTCGCCACAGGTTCATTACCAAGATCTTCCTCTCTCTGATCGAGAGATACGACTTCGAGAACGGCGATGATTTTCGCAAGGCGCTCCTGGAGACAAATGAACTCAAAATTCGACTTCAGCAATGGACTGGCCATTCGAGGCTTCAATCTCTTGATCGTTACATCGATCTTGCATTCGGTGAATTGAACGAAGTCAGCAAACCTGTTGAAAAATTACGTGACTCGATTGAGGTCGACGCAATACGAATGGGTCTGGAACGATTGGCGGAAAATCTAGAGGAAGGAGACTTGAGCGACGGTGCCTCCCGTCTTCGGGTGCTCACGGCAGCTCTTGACCAACTACTTCGCCACCAAACTACAAAGAAGTAGTCCGTAGCCTCGACTGTCGGTACAGCCGGCATCTTGGCTGTAAGCAACGTTGAAAAATACGAGTCTGCCGAGGGGCTATGAGGGCGCTCCGGTTCAAATCCCGCCGTCTTACTCCTGCGCCAGCGCCGCGCCGTCGCGCGGCTAACTCGTTCGCACTTTCAGCCAGACGCCCAGCGCATCAAGACGTGCGATGTGAGTGTGCGACGCGCGCTGCGAAATTTTGCTTAACGTGCTGGCGTCGACTGGACTCTGCTCACCTCGATTACTGAAAATGGCACTCGTGTTCTACCGTGGAACACCAAACCGCCGCGCGAGATGTCGAGATGTAGTCGTACACCCGCCCAAACACATCGCCCACGTTGTATCAGCGCTCTTTGAGTGTCCGCGCCGAAGTAGAAATGAGCGGCTCAGTCTCCGGTCGGCGCCAACAGGCTTGGCGCATCGGCGCGTTCGTGACGGTCCGGCGTAGGCCACCGACGGACCGCCCTTCGGCGCGGCCACGCTCGATTGCGCGCAGTGCTTCAGTCTTTCTCTGCCGTGGCTCTCAGTTGAAGCGCCCCCAGTTTTACTTGGAGCTGGTCGTCGCTACGCCTGGGGCTGCCGGCATGACGAGCGGAGCTCCATACCTCGTCGCTCGATCCCAGTTCGGATGTGCCTGGGCTCGCTCGAGTTCGGCGACGACTTCGGCTCTGGTCTTCGGCGCCCCAGCGTTCTTCACCGGGATAGGAGCGCCCCAGCGCAGTACGCCGGCCCAGTCCGGATTGGCTTGTGCGGCGCGCAGCTCGGTCGCCACTTCCGCATCCGTCTTTTGTTTCCCCGCCATTTCGGGATGCTGCTTGATGCCCGCCTCGGTTGCCGCGAAGTGAGATGGTCCCTCCATGTGCTGTGAACTGAACTGTCCGCTGGCCTGGGCGCTTGCAACCAAGGGCAAAAGAGCCACAGCAGCGGCACCCAAAATTACACCAATCCTTCTGTTCGACATGAGTGAGCTCCTTCAAATTTGCGCCCGAGAACGGGAATCGTCTCGGGCGATATGTGCCTCTCGGCTCTCATGCCTAGACACTAAAAGGCCAACTCGTCGGATTGCGAACAGAACGATTACAAAGTTGAAATCAAATGAGGGTGCAGCCGCTCTGGCTGACACCAGGCGGCTCGCATCTACACATCCCTCTGTGGTGTCATGACACCCGCTCTTGCTTTGAGCTTCAGCTGGCCCTCACAGACCTGCTGCCTCTTTGACCTTGTCGAACACCTTGATGTTCTCCACGGTGCCCTTGAATTTCTTCGAGCCCGCGCCGCCCGCGAACAGCATCACGTCGCCGCCGCCGTGCGTTTCCGCGCCGGGGGAACCCAGGTTGATGCCGACTTCCTGCAGGAAGTTGTCGTCGGTGGTGTCCAGCGCGCTCTGGTCGTCGCGGCTCGCCGCGCGGGCCGGGGCGATCCACTTCTTGTTGCCGTCCTCGGCGTTGACGTCGCTGCCGGCGGTCGCGTTGGGCCGTCCGCCGTTGCCGAACACCAGCGTGGTGTACGGCTTGCCGTCGGCCGCCTTGGTGGGCTTGCCGTCGGCGTAGCCATTGACCAAGCCCAGGATCGGGTTGCCGATCTTGGGGTAGCCGTTGAAGGCCATCGCATGGTCGTGGTCGGCCGTGACCACACCAGCGTGTTCTTCAGGCCCGGGTCCTTCTTGTTCATGTAGTCCAGCGCGGTCTGGATGGCTGTGTCGAAGGCCAGCGTGTCTTCCAGCGCGCGCTTGGCGTTGGTGCCGTGCAACGCGTGGTCGATTCGCCCGCCTTCCACCATCAGGAAGAAGCCTTTGTCGTTCTTGCTGAGCACGCCGAGCGCCTTCTCGGTCATGTCCGACAGGCTGGGTTGGTCGAGGTTCTGCTTCACGCGGTCCAGTTCGTAGGCCATCTCGCTCGAGGAGAACAGGCCCAGCAGCTTGCCCGTGGCGGCGGCGTCCACGGCCTTGAGCCTGGTGCCGTTGTCCACGTAGGTGTATCCCTTGGCCTTCATCGCGGCCACCAGATCCACGCCGTCGGTGCGCTTGGTGCCGGCGCCGGCCAGGTAGTTGCGCTGGCCGCCGCCCATCAGCACGTCGATGCCGTCGAGCAACTTGGGGTTGTAGTTGGCGTGGCCCGGCACGCTCTGCTCGGCAATGGTGTTGTAGCCATTGCGGTTGCAGATGTGCGCGTAGGTGGTGGCCGGGGTGGCGTGGCCCACGCGCGTGGTCGACACCGCGCCCACCGCACGGCCCTTGGCCTTGGCCAGCTCCAGCAGCGTGTCTGCAGCCTTGCCGTTGGTCGGCGGGCAGGTGGTGTTCTCGCCGTTGATGTACTGCTTGCCGGTACTGTCCACGGCGGTGGTGTCGCTGGACATCGAGATGACTTCGTTGCGCATCTTCACGCCCGTCATATAGGCAGCCATCGAGGGCGCGCTGTCGGTGGTCTGGCCGTCGAGCGAGAAGGTCTTCACGCGCGCCGCGTAGGGCAGCGACTGCATGACGAGGGAGGCGCGCTCCGGGCTCGCCATCGAGCCGGGCTTGGCGGCCAGTTGCTTCTCGCCCTTGTAGATGCGCGCGGCAGTGACGGTGACCGGGCCCATGCCGTCGCCGAGGAAGAAGATGACGTTCTTGGCTTCGCCGGCTGCGTGTGCTGTGCCGGCCAATGTGGCCAGCATGCCGGCTGCGGCGCAAGCGAAGGCGGCGGCGGCCAGGCGGGTCGTGCGGATGGTGTGGCTCATGGTCGTGTTCATGGTTGTGTTCGTTCCTGGAAGATCTCTGGCGCTCACAGGCCGACTGCCTTTTTGACCAGCCCGAAGACATCGGTGTTGGTGATTACGCCGGAGAAGCTTTCCGCGCCCAGGCCCTGGGCGCCGAGGAACACGTCGGCGCCGCCGTGGGTTTCGGAATCGCTCGCGGTGTCCATCGGCACCACGGCTTCCTGCTTGTAGTCCTTGCTTTCCAGCGCGATGCTGTCGATGGCGCCGCGCGTGGCCAAACGAGCCGGACCGTTCCCGAAGCCGATGATGGTGTACGGATTGCCGTCGACGTCCTTGGTGGTCTTGCTGGTGTCGACGTAGTCGTTCACCAGGCCGAGCACGCCCGGCTTGCCAGCCTCCGTCTTGCCGGTGCGCGCGGCATAGCCGTTGAGCTGCAGCGTGTGATCGTGGTCGGCCGTGACCACCACCAACGTGTTCTTCAGGCCCGGATCGATGACCTTCATCTTGTCGAGCGCGAGCTTTATGGCGTCATCGAAAGCGCCCGTGTCTTGCAACGCGCGGCGCGCGTTGGTGGCGTGCAGCGCGTGGTCGATGCGCCCACCTTCCACCATCAGGAAGAAGCCGTTCTTGCGCGCAGACAGGGCATCGATGGCCTTGCCGGTCATCTCGGCCAGGCTCGGCTCCTTGGTGGCGTCGCGATCCAGGTCATAGGCCATGTGGCTCTTGGTGAAGAGGCCGGCGACCTTGGTAGTGCCGTCGACAGGAAGTTTGTCGAAGTCGGCCTTGCTGGCGGCGTAGGTGTACTTCGCGGCCTTCAGTTCGACGATCAGGTCTCGCTTGTCGTTGCGCTTGCCCCCGGCTTCCTTGGCCAAGAAATAGTCCGTGCCACCACCGAAGAACACGTCAATGCCATCGCCCAGTTTGCCGTTGTAGCCGGCGCCGCCCGGCACCAGCGCCGCGGCAATCGTGTTTTCTGCGTCACGATGGCAGACGTGCGAATAGGTGGCTGCAGGGGTGGCATGCGTGATGCGCGCGGTGGTGACCACCCCGGTGGCATAGCCCATGGCCTTGCTCTGCTCGAGCAGCGTTTCTACCGGCTGCCCGTTACCGGAAGGGCAGGTGCTGTCGAAGCTGACTTGATAAGGCTTGCCGGTGACATCGGTGGCCTTGGTCGGCACTCATCGAGATGACTTCGTTGCTCATCTTGACGCCGGTCATGTACGCCGACATCGACGGGGCGCTGTCGGTCACCTGGGCGTCGTCCGAGTACGTGTGCACAAAGGCCGTCTCCGGCAGAGCGTCCATCGTCAGGTCACCGTCTTCGCCGACCTTGTAGATGCGCGCAGCCGTCATGGTGGTGATGCCCATGCCGTCGCCCAGGAAGAACAGGATGTTCTTCTGCGATTGGGCTGCCGGTGGGGGGACCGTCGTCCCGGGCGGTGGAGTGAACGGCAACACCGGGCTGCGGTCATCGCTGCCGCCGCACGCGGACAGCAACAAGGAGATACCCAGAAATGCTGGGGCCATGAAGCGTTGAGACATCTGAATTTCCTCGAATGATTAATTGATCGGTACGCCTGCAGCGCGCCGGCCCGAGGGCAATCTAGATATTGCGAATGACTCAATCGTGACGCATTTCCAAATAAGAACTCCATTTCAGAAGATTGCAAAGTTGTAATCAAAATGGACGCCAAACGTAATCAATTGGCGCAAATCTAGGAATTCCTGTCACATTCCAGCACGATCATTCATTGCAGATGCCTGAGGTGGCCTGCGAGTCAAAAACTTGAGCGCCTAAAACGCGTCTGGGTGCAATGGCGCCCGCAAAATATCGCCATAAACACCCAATTGAGTGCTCTATGCAAAAGCATCGAACACGAGAAATCAAAACCTTTAAATCGAGAGTCATTAATGAAAAAATCGTTTGTCGCAATTGCCGCGTTGGCTGGCGCTGGATTTGCAAGTGCGCAATCCACCATCACAATGTTTGGTGTGGTAGACGTCGGTGTCAGTAACTATTCGTCCAAATCACAGGACAACAATAGTGGCGCGTTGCTGAATCCGTTTTATCTGAACCAGGGCACGCGAACCGTGAGCCGGATGGCCCTGAGCAATGGCAACTATTCGTCGAGTCGGCTGGGTTTTCGTGGATCCGAGGACCTGGGCGGCGGCATGGCAGCGAGCTTCTGGCTCGAAGCGTCCATCTCGCCGGATGACGGCGCCAGCGGCGTCGCCAGCTTCCAGCGTCGCTCGACCGTCAGCCTGTCTGGTCCCTTCGGCGAAGTGCGCCTCGGCAGAGACTACGTGCCGACGGCTTGGAACGACATCGTCTTTGACCCGTTTGGCATCGTTGGCGTCGGGCGTAGCTTGATCTACACCGCACAGAACACGAATACAACTGGCGGCACAGGCGCCTTTGGCGGAGATCCGAACTACAACAGGGCCAGCAACTCCGTCGGCTACTTCTTGCCGCCGAATCTCGGCGGCTTTTATGGCCAGGCGATGTACGCCATCAATGAGAACAACAAGTACGACCCCGGCAATACGACGCCCCCCGGCGTGAGCGCCTCAGGTGCGGTCAACCCTGGGACAGTCGCGACTGTCCGTGCGGGGCGCTTTTTCGGAGGTCGGCTCGGCTTCGCCAGCGGTCCTCTTGACGTTGCTGTTTCCATAGGAAACAGCACAGCCGGTGACAGCTACTACGCGGGCACAACCAATTCTGTGAAAACCATGAATCTGGGCGCCTCCTATGACTTCGGTCCGGTCAAACTGTTCGGCGAACTGTCGCGTTCCAAAAGCACACGTGACTACGCCATTGTTCCGCTCCTGGGAGGCGTTTCAGACACGGATCTTTCCGGCTACCTCATCGGCCTCACCGCACCTGTGGGCCCCGGCCTGATTCGGGCGTCCTACTCGCAGGTCAAATACGATCTGAATACTCCCGGGCTGGCGGCAGATCCGAGGGCAAACAAATACGCCCTTGGCTACGTTTACAACCTGTCAAAGCGCACTGCGCTTTACGCAACGATTGCTCGCGTCAGCAACAAGAACGGGGCCGCACTCACGGTAGGCGGACCGTCCTTCTTCAGCAACTCGGCCTTCACCCCCAAAACCTCCACCGGCTACGATTTGGGTATGCGCCACTCGTTCTAGAGCGCCCCGCTTCCCAAAGGCGATATCCGTCTTGAAAATTTAGTTCCTCCAAGGGGTCTTTGAGTTGGGACCTTTGGCCCGCGTTTACGCGGGCCTTTTTTGTATGTCAATGGCCCTTTGAATGGCCATTGGCTATAGGAGTTCTTCTCCGAGCAGCGGGAAAAGAAACCAGTTTTTAAGGCGAAGCCACATGAAATTTCCGGGAACGTCTTCATACACGACATAGCGTCCGTCCTCACCATGTCCGACCCATTGAACTCCATGCCCGTCGGGTGACAGTCGCAATCTGTATCCCAACTCGATGTGTTCTGCGGCGAGCAATTCATCAAACTCCTTGACCATCTCCGGGCTGTCAATGATGAGCCCCAACTCGGTGTTGATGGCCGCAGACCTGTGATCCAAGTTCATCGATCCGATGAATATGCGGTCCGAGTCGATGAGCGCGACCTTCGCGTGAAGGCGACTGATCGATTTCCCGAAATCTCCGAATCGCCTGGTGCGGGCTGTACCTTCTGGTGCGATTTCGTAAACCGACACGCCGATCTTCAACATGGCAGCCCGATACCGTTCGTAGCCAGCGTAGGTCAGAGGCTCGTCTGTAGATCCCAACGAATTGGTGATCACAGTGACCTGCCGGCCTTCATCGACGAGTTGCTTGAGCACTGACATGCCCGCCGGGCCGGGCACGAAATAGGGAGAAAGAATCCTGACCTTCTGCAAGGAACCGGAAATTCCATCGAACGCCCCTTCGGAGACGCTGCCGCGGTAGGCAAGGTCGTGCTGAAGACCCAGCTTGCCTGGATTGTCGGCATAGAAGCGAGCATGAGCCCAGTGGCAATCGATGTGCCCATGCGCGAACTGCTGCCCCACGGGAGGTCTACCGAACACATCATGCGCGTTGAGCGGAACATCGGGTGCAGCCGTTCGAGCGATGTCATCGAAGCGTCGCTGGGCCTCGGCCGTTGACAGAGCAAGCCGGGTCACTTCGCGGACATCCCACACTTGCTCACTGTTCCAGAACAAGTCGAACGAGCGCGACATCTCGCGCACCACGGGTCCGCTCGCAAGCACATCGAGGTCGATGAAATTGGCGGCCATGTCCCTCATGAAGTACTCGTTGGCGAGGTTCCGTCCGCCCGACACGGAAAAGCTGTTGTCCGCCACCAGCAATTTGTTGTGCATGCGGTGGTTGATGCGCAGCAAGTCGAACATCGAAAAAGCCAGGCGCACCGGCAGTGCGGAGGCTCGGGAAGGAAGCGGATTGAAAAGCCGGACTTCCACGTTGGGAAAGGAAGACAGGGCGGTGAAAATCTCGTCTTCGCCGCCAAGATAGAAGTCGTCGACAAGCAGCCTGACCCGCACGCCGCGAGTGGCCGCATCTCGAAGCTCCTTGAGCAGCAGCAACCCGACGTCGTCATTGCGGATCAGGTAGTACTGCACGTCGATCGTGCGCTCGGCATGACGGATGAGCGCGACCCGGGCGTCTAGCGCGAATGCAGCCTCCGGCAGGAGGCGGAAGCCGGACATGCCCGATGCGGCCCCTTCAGCGCTATGCCGCGCAAGCTTGCCCAGAGACGTCGGGCCGGGGTCGTCGATGGCATAGGATGCTGGCCGAGGCTGGGGGTTGGAAAGGGTGGCACATCCACCCACCCACACGGTTGCCAGCGATAGGAGCGCCGCTGCAAGCCGCCTGGAGGTCGTCGACATGGATGAGGCCGCGCTATCGGTGTACGCGACCACGGTTCGCGCGAGATGTACGATTGGCCCCGGTGGTCTGCCTCAACGATTCCAGTGCGCCGCAGTCGCCGATGCAGCCACTGCTGGCACAAGATGAGCGGATCTCGAGGATCTGCTTCCTGAGTTCCTTCAGTTCCGCGATGCGCTCATCGATATGTTGACCGTGTTCGGCCAGCAGCGTATCGACCTCCACACAGGTCTTTCCAGGATCATCTTGCAACTTCAGAAGCGCTCGGATTTCGTCGTGCGCCATGTCCAGCGACCGACAGCGCAGGATGAACGACAACCGCTTGACGTGCTCTTCTCCGTACGTGCGGTAGTTGTTGGCAGCACGCTCTGGCGCCTGCAGAAGGCCTTCTGCTTCGTAGAAGCGGATCGTCTCGACGGTGGCTCCGGTCCGGGTCGCTAGGTCGCCTATCTTCATGGTCAATGGCCTCGCTTCTTGACTCTGCATCCGCTTCAGGGTTTGTAATCTTGCCATGACTGATATGGCAACTCAAAAAACCGGAGATTGCTGCGGATCGTCGGGATGCTCCAGCGAGCCGCCTGTGACTCTTCCCGACGCCTCCAACAAGTCCGGCATCACCTTGCTTCATGTACCGAGCATGTGTCGTGCCGCTGAGTTCGGCGTGGTGGAGAAAGAACTGCGCCGAATCGCCGGCGTCGTGGGCGTCTTGCCTGACTACCTGCGCCGCTCTGTTCGCATTGCGCACAAGGCAGTGCCCGAAGGCGAACTCGTCGCCGCCGCGGCGCGCTCGGGCTTCGAAGTCCGTCTCGCCCATGGCCCAGAGATGGCAATTAGGCCGCCTGGTGTCGAGGCCGCATCAAACACGCGCGCCCTCACGATCCTGCAAGTGCCAAGCATGTGCTGCGCTGCAGAGTTCGGCCTGGTGGAAAAAGAACTTCGCCAGATCGCCGGCGTTGGTGCGGTCCTGCCGGACTACATCCGCCGGTCCGTCCGCGTCGAGCACAAGGCCATACCGGAAAGTGAACTCGTTGCCGCTGCCTCGCGCTCGGGCTTTGAAGTGACACTCGGTGTGAACCGCACGCCCGGGGCGAAATCGGGTGGCCTCGGCGCAATTGCCGTCCGAGCGGTTGGCGCACCGATGCCTATCACCCCGATCGCGCAGAACGTCGCGGAAGAGGCCGCCGCAGAACAGCCTGCAGCCAGTTCCGTGCTCAAGCAGAGCACGTCGGGACCTTCGGTCTGGCGACGCCATTGGAGGTTGATCGTCGGGGGTGTGCTGGCGCTGGCTGCGGAAGGGATGGCGTTCAGCCTGGGCGATCACTCGATCGGAGCCATCGTGCTCGCAGCGGCTGCGATCGCCTTGGCGGGGCTGGGTACTTACCGCAAAGGACTGATCGCGCTGCGCCGCTTCAATCTGAACATCAACGCGTTGATGTCGGTGGCGGTGACAGGCGCGGCAATCCTGGGACAGTGGCCCGAGGCTGCCATGGTGATGGTCCTCTTCGCGATCGCCGAGATGATCGAGGAACGATCTCTGGATCGCGCCAGGCGCGCGGTCGAAGGTCTCATGGCGATGACCCCGGAAACCGCGACTGTGCAGGTGAACTCGGTCTGGAGAGAGGTTCCGGCCTCTTCGGTGGCCTTGAGCGCGGTGGTCAGGGTTCGGCCCGGGGAGCGCATCGCTCTCGACGGCGTTGTGGTGTCGGGCACTTCCGCCGTCGATCAGGCGGCTATCACCGGCGAAAGCGTGCCGGTCGACAAAGAAATCGGCGACAGCGTGTTCGCGGGCACGATCAACCAGAACGGCGAGCTTCAGTACCGGGTGACAGCAGGCGCCAACGATTCGACCTTGGCTCGAATCATCCGCGCGGTCCAGGAGGCGCAAGCCACCCGAGCGCCCACGCAGCGCTTTGTCGACGCGTTCGCGAAGGTCTACACGCCCGCGGTGTTCGCCCTCGCCCTCGCCATCGCAGTGATCCCGCCGTTGGCCATGGGGGCCGAGTGGTTCACCTGGGTATACCGGGCATTGGTTCTACTGGTCATCGCTTGTCCCTGCGCACTGGTTCTCTCAACGCCAATCTCCGTGGTGTCGGGACTGACTGCAGCGGCACGACGCGGCATCCTTGTGAAGGGTGGCCTGTACATGGAACAAGGCCACCGCCTGACGGTGCTGGCCCTCGACAAGACGGGAACATTGACGCAGGGCAAGCCTGCAGTCACCGATGTCGTTGCATTGCAGGGAACCGAAGCGGAAGTCCTGTTGCTTGCCGTGGCGCTGTCGGCAAGAAGCGATCATCCCGTTTCCAAAGCGATTGCAAGGTACAGCGCTGCAGGCGAAGTATTGCCCGAAGTCATGATGTTCACGGCGCTGCAAGGCCGCGGGATCGAGGGTTTCATCGCCAATGTCCGTTACCGCCTTGGCAACCATCGACTCGTTGAAGAGTCCAACGCCAGCACGCCAGATCTCGAGACCACCCTCGACACCCTCGAACGTCAAGGCAAGACGGCTGTCGTGCTCATGCGAGAGCATATGGCCGTGGGCATTTTCGCCATCGCCGACAAGGTGCGTCCGGAAAGCGCCGAAGCTGTCCGTCAGCTGAAGCTACTTGGCATCCGACCGGTGATGCTTACCGGTGACAACCGGCATACGGCAGAGGCCATCGCCAAGCAAGTGGGCATCGAAGATGTTCGCAGCGAGCTCCTCCCCGGGGAAAAGCTCAAGGCCATCGAGGAGCTGCGGGCTCAAGGCATCGTGGTCGGCATGGTGGGCGACGGTATCAACGATGCGCCAGCGCTGGCGAAGTCCAACATCGGCTTCGCCATGGGCGCCGCCGGCACGGACACAGCGATAGAGACCGCGGACGTCGCGCTGATGGACGACGACCCGCGTAAGCTGGCCGAATTCGTACGTTTGTCCCGGGCCACAAAGGCGGTCCTCTGGCAAAACATCATCTTCGCGCTCGGCATCAAGGTCGTGTTCCTGTCCCTTGCCGTCACCGGAGACGCGACGCTCTGGATGGCCGTGTTCGCCGACATGGGTGGCAGCCTTGCCGTGGTCTTCAACGGATTGCGGCTCTTGCGCAAATCCCGGTAGCACCGGTTGAGCGCGAACTCGTACTTCCCCGACACGCATAACAACTTGAGGTGTTGTCGCACATCGATGGCTCAAAAGCGGATCGACAGTCCTTGCTGCGCGATGAGATGCTAAAGAGCTCATGCCAGCGCCGCAGCATTCGGTATTCACTTTTCACTAAAAGGCAACGTCCATGACTGACCCGAGCAAACTCCGTTTGGATCTACCCCTGATCCTTCCCGACGTGGACGACGTCGAGGATCACTGCGTACAACGGCTGACAGAAGCGCTCGAGGGACGCCCAGGCATCTCCGAGGCTCACATCGTTCGAAATGCCAATGGACAGCCCCAGCTGTGCCTGCACTACGACCAGTCCGTCGTCTCCATAACCCGCTTGCGCGAGCTGGTCGGCTCGGTCGGCGCGCAGTTGAGCGAGCGGTTCTCTCACCTGACGATCAGAGCCGATGGCCCGCTCCATGCACGCGCGGCGCGCAGCGTTGCCGCCGACCTGCGAAGTGTTCCAGGCGTCTTGGAAGCAGATGTGTCGGGCTCCGGCTCCGTCCGTATTGAATACGACCGGCAACTGGTGTCAGCAGAAACCTTGAGGGCAAAGGCCGCAGCGCTTGGGATCCGCACCGCGGGTGTCGTCGCACCGGCAAACGACGCCGCACCGGAGACCCCATCCCAGCCTTCTCGCTCCGGCGACGAACCCACCGAACATGCCAAGCACGACCACGCGGGCCACAAGCACAGCGGGCCTGACCACAGCGACCACGCGGATCATGCAGGCCATGATCACGACAAGAAAGGTGCTGGCGGTCATGCGGGTCATGACCACTCAGAGGGCGGCCTCCTGGGAGAGAAGAGCGAACTGATCTTTGCCGCCCTCGCCGGCGTACTGTTGACCGCAGGATGGCTGATCGAGCGCAGCGGCGCCGGACCCACCTGGCTGCCCACTGCCACCTACATTGCTGCATATTTCTTCGGCGGCTTTTATACAGTGAAGGAAGCCTTTGAGAACCTGAAGGCACGTCGTTTCGAGATCGATACGCTGATGCTGGTGGCGGCGCTTGGCGCCGCGGCGCTCGGCAAGTGGGCGGAAGGCGCCCTGCTGCTGTTCCTTTTCAGCCTGGGTCACTCGCTCGAGCACTATGCGATGGGACGCGCCCGAAAGGCCATCGAAGCACTTGCCAAGCTCGCACCCGAGACGGCTACTGTGCGACGTGACAGTGGTACCGAAGAGGTTGCAGTCGAACAACTGAAGATCGGTGACGTGGTCGTCGTGCGGCCCAACGAGCGGCTGCCGGCCGATGGTGTCGTTGTGGTTGGGACGTCCAGCGTGAACCAGGCGCCCGTCACTGGCGAGAGCGTACCGGTCGACAAGCGGCCAGTCGACGACATCAAAGCGGCGCTCGCAGCCTTTGATCGCGTTGCGCCGGAGCATCGCGTTTTCGCGGGCACGATCAACGGGTCGGGTGCCATCGAGGTGACCGTTGCTCGCCGTGCCGAACAATCCACGATGGCCCGCGTGGTCAAGATGGTGACCGAGGCGGAGGCGCAACGCTCGCCAACGCAGCAATTCACCGAGCACTTCGAGCGCATCTTCGTCCCTGCTGTCCTGGCCTTGGTTGTCCTGCTGCTGTTCGCAGGCGTCGTGATCGATGAACCGTTTTCCGACACCTTCTATCGGGCGATGGCCGTTCTGGTCGCAGCAAGTCCATGCGCATTGGCAATCTCCGTCCCCAGCGCCGTTCTCAGCGGCGTGGCACGCGCCGGCAGAGGCGGCGTCCTGGTCAAGGGAGGCGGCCCGCTGGAGAATCTCGGCACGCTGACTTCCATCGCTTTTGACAAGACTGGAACGCTGACCGAAGGCAAGCCCAAACTGACCGATGCACTTGCAATGCAGGGCGTCACAGATGATGAACTGTTGGTTGTGGCGCTGGCCGTTGAGGAGCACAGCGACCATCCCTTGGCGACCGCCATCGTGTCCGGCGCGCGCGAACGCCTCGGTGATCGCGCGAAGGCGGTTGCTGTCTCCGACGTCAAAAGCATCACCGGACGCGGCGTTCAGGCACAAGTCGACGGCGAGCTCGTGCATATCGGAAAGCCGATACTGTTTTCCGAACTGCCAGGCTCTTCACTGCCTCAGGACGTGAAGGAGGCAAATGACAAGCTGGTCGCATCTGGCAGAACAACCATGGTCGTGCGCAAAGGTGAGCGCTACCTCGGGGTGATTGCCGTCATGGATACCCCACGCCCCGTGGCGGCGCAGGTCATGGCCGAACTCCGAGCACTTGGCATCGAGCGGCTCATCATGATCTCCGGGGACAACCAGCAAGTCGCCGATGCGGTAGCCAAGAGTGTCGGCCTGACCGAGGCACGGGGCGATCTCATGCCGGAGCAGAAGGTGGATGCCATCAAGGCGCTTCGCAAGGAGCATGGCAAGGTTGCCATGGTCGGGGACGGTGTCAATGATGCGCCTGCGATGGCCAACTCGACAGTCGGCATAGCCATGGGTGCGGCGGGCTCCGACGTCGCGCTCGAAACCGCCGACGTCGCCCTGATGGCCGATGACCTGGCCCAGTTGCCATTCGCGGTAGGGTTGTCGCGCAGCACGAGTCGAATCATCAAGCAGAACCTCTACGTGAGCCTGGGCGTTGTCGCTGTGTTGATTCCCGCGACGATCTTCGGCCTGAACATCGGCACCGCCGTTCTGTTCCACGAAGGCTCGACCTTGCTGGTCGTTGTGAACGCTTTGCGTCTGCTGGCGTACAAAAAGGTAACACTGCCGACGCCACAGGCCGGGGCTGCCGTCCCGGCCGGCGCACCTAATACCTAGTCAACCAGCGAAGTCATTTCCTGCAGCCCGAAGACCGCACGCCCGCTTCTAAAGATAGCGCGCCGATATGT
The DNA here is from genome assembly GCF_979254005.1 of Variovorax sp. AC103. Classification (NCBI taxonomy): domain Bacteria; kingdom Pseudomonadati; phylum Pseudomonadota; class Betaproteobacteria; order Burkholderiales; family Comamonadaceae; genus Variovorax; species Variovorax sp. AC103. Next base: position 228,838 of record NZ_CEEDFC010000003.1, read on the forward strand.
GAAGGACGTTCAAGATGGGGCGGCCAGCCCCTTACCCTTCACTGGTTCTTTCCCCGATCAGGAGTTCATCCATCGATGAACGCCAAGCGCTATCTCTTGTGGTTTTTGTGGGTCTTGCGAGCCGGCATGCTTTTCTTCTTGGCGTCACGGCCCGAAAGCCGATCGAGCAAACTTTTTGCGTAGGGGCGGCGATGCGCCGCTGGAAAGTCGCGGCGCTCTTTCCACCACCGCACGAGAAGAAAGATCACGGCTCCGATGGCGAGGATGCTGATGTACAGGCCCAGCATCATGAAAAAGTGCGAGCCATCGTCGGTTGTGGTGCGGAACACGGCCTTGCCTTTCCATTGAGTTCAGAATGGTTTGCGAGCGGGAGATCACTCAAACCGATGTGTTCCCGACGCTTGCCCGCATGGAACACGTTCGAGCTGGATCGTCGAGTGATGAATATCAAAGCGCTCCGCCAACATGCGCGCTGCCTCGGCCAAGAGTTTGTCGACGTCGCCGCTTGCGCTGACCATGTGAACGCTCAGACTTGCCTTGCCGCTGGTAATAGCCCAGACATGCAGTTCGTGAACGGAGTCGACCCCAGGCAGCGCGCGCAACGCTTTGTCGACCTCGCCGACATCGACATCGTCCGGCGCGCCCTCAAGAAGGATATTCATGCTGTCTCGCAGCAGAACCCATGTTCTTGGCAAGACCCAGAATCCGATCGCGACGGCGATGACCGAGTCGACCCAAGTCCATCCCGTCAACCAGATCACCACCGCTCCCGCGATCACTCCCACCGACCCGAGCATGTCGCTCCAGACCTCCAGGTAGGCGCCCTTCACATTGAGGCTTCGATCTTTGCCCGACGAAAGCAATCTCATGCTCACGAGGTTCACGACGAGACCCAGTGCTGCAATGATCAGCATCGGAATCGAATCGACCGTTTGCGGCTCACGCATGCGACGCCAAGCCTCATAGAGGATGTAAATGGCAACGCCAAAGAGCAGGAGCGCATTGAACGCCGCTGCCAGGATCTCGAAGCGGTAATAGCCGAAGGTCCGCTTGGTATCCACCACGCGCTTACCAATCTGAATCGCCGCGAGCGATATTGCCAGCGCCACCGTGTCGGTGAACATGTGCGCTGCGTCGGAAATCAGCGCCAGGCTTCCGGTGACAAGTCCTCCGATCACCTCCGCGACCATGAACGTCGTCGTAAGGGTGAGTGCAATCCACAGGGATCGCTCGTGACCAGGTCCTGATGCGGCTTGTACGTGCGAGTGAGAGTTTCCGGATGCCATGGTCGCCTTCAAAGTTTGGGGGTGGGCAGTTGGTCGGGTTCGCGCGAGCTCCCCGTCTTGATTAAGTCGGCCATCGGCCTCGATCGAACTTCCAAGGGGGTGCCGCAACGCATCACATTGGTGAAGACGACGTCGCCCGCGGTGACGCGAAGCCCGTCGGCCACGACCACCACGTGCGAGTGTTTGGACCCGCCAGAGCGGTAGGACAGGCGCGCGAAACGCGACGCCGCAAGTTGTTGCGAGCTCGCCGTCTGCCGGCAATCGGTCCGACCGCTTCCCCGCAGTTCACGTGCAGGAGCCACCTCCGTCACCACTGCGGTGCGCCAGCCCTCCTGGAACGCGCTGGCGTCTTCCAGAAGGGTCGAGCAGCCGCTCAAGCCTGCGGAACATCCCGCGCCAACTGCGGCCATCGCGATGAGTCGTCCGGCCTGTAAGGCGCGTGCGCGCCCATTGCCCCTTGCGGGGCAAAGGGCGCGCGGATCCGAGTCGCTCGCTACGGCACCATCAAACGATGGCTTGCGCATACCCGACATCCGTCACGTAGATCCATCCAGCACCGGCCTGGCCAGTACGGGCCGACGCTGCAATGATCTTCACGAACTCGTCGGCATCTTCATCGTTGCAATGAAGCTCGAGCTTGTACTCGTTCACCACTTCATCGCCCAGTTCGATGGAATAGCGACGCTCGGCCTCATGAAGCGGCGTCAACGAGCCCTTCACGACGTAAAGGGTCAGGTTGTGTTGGCGGCCGCGTGCGTCGTCACCCCAAGCGCTAGCCCCCTTCAATGCCGCAATGACGGCCGCGACTCTGTTGCTGTGGACGTAAGCTTTGATCTCTTTCACGGTGTGTCTCCTTCCAAGGTTTCTTGGGTCTTCGCCTTGCGCCTCTCGGCTCGCTGCTCCGCCCACTCGTACATCAGAGGCAGGATCAACAACGTCAGCGCGGTCGAGGTGAAGAGTCCGCCCACCACCACCGTCGCCAGCGGTCGTTGCGTCTCGGCACCGACGCCGGTCGAGAGCAGCATCGGGATGAGCCCAAGGATCGCGACGGACGCGGTCATCAACACAGGGCGCAGCCGCAGTGCAGCACCCTGTTGAACAGCCTCTCGGATCGGCAAGCCTTGCCGCCTCAGGTCGTTCAGGAACGTCACCATCACGATGCCGTTCAGCATGGCAACACCGAAGACAGCAATGAAGCCAATGGCCGACGGGACCGACAGGTATTGCCCGCTGACAAACAAGCCCACGATGCCGCCGATGATTGCAAACGGAACATTGGCGATGATGAGCGTCGCATGCCGCACAGAGTTGAAGGCGGTGTACAGGAGGATGAAGATCAGACCGATGGTCAACGGAACGATCACCCCAAGCCTTGCCATCGCGCGCTGCTGGTTTTCGAAGGAGCCACCCCATTCGATCCAGTAGCCGGTTGGCAACTCGACTTGCGCCTTCAGCTGCGTGTCCGCTTCCTTCACGAAGCTGTCGACATCGCGGCCTTTGACGTCCATCTGGAGCACTGAATAGCGCTGCAGCGATTCACGCCGGATAAAGGAGTACCCCTCGTCGAGCTCGATCGAGGCGACCTGCGAGAAGGGCACCAGCGCCCCCGCTGCCGTGCGGATCGGAATGCTGGCGATGGCCGCGGGGCTCACCCTGAACTCGTCGGAGAGGCGAACCGCGATTTCAAAGCGCTTGGTGCCATCGATCAATGTGGAGACCGCACTGCCACCGATACCGGACTGCACGACCTCGAGGATCTCATCCGCGTTGATGCCATAACGCGCCGCGGCGTCCCGGTTGACCTTGATGATGAGCTGCGGCTTGCCCTTGTTTGCTTCGGCCGACAGGTCCGCAACACCCGGGATCTTCCCGAGCACGCCTTGAATCTTGCCGGTGAGTCTGTCGAGCGTGGCCAGATCCTCGCCATACAACTTGAGCGCAAGGGTGGCCCGCACTCCCGAGATCAGCTCTTCAACGCGGGATTGGATCGGCTGCGTTGCGCCGAACACGACGGTCGGCACCACTTTTTCGAGAGCTTCCTGCATGTCGGAGGCCAGCTTCCCGTAGGAGATCTTCTCCGGCCATTCGCCAGGCGGCTTGGTGTCCAGGTTCAGCTCCATGTAGTTCACGTCGGTGGTCTCGCCGCCTTCGGCGCGGCCGATGGTCGCAAGCACGGAGCGAATCTGCGGGAATTGCTTATGCAGTGCCGCGCTCACCTCGTTGGACACCCGTATGGACTCGTCCAACGATGTGGAGGGAATACCTGTTACCCGGAACTGGATCGTTCCTTCCTGGAGTTGGGGCATGAACTCCTTGCCCAGGAATGGGAACAGCGCCAGCGAGGCGAGCAGCAAAACGATCGCTGAACCGACGACCAAGCGCTTGCGCTCAAGTGCCCAGTCCAACAGCGGAAGGTAGATCCGCTTGGCGCGACGAACGAGGAAGGTGTCCTTCTCCTCTTTGGGCTTCAGGATCATCGCGGCGAGCACAGGGACCAGCGTCAGCGAAAGCAAGAGCGACCCCGCCATGGCGAACGTGATGGTGTACGCCATCGGCTTGAAGAGCTTTCCCTCAAGACCGGTGAGTGAAAACAAGGGCAGGAAAACCACGATGATGATCAGGATGGCGAAGGCGATCGGGTTGACCACCTCGCGGGCCGCTTCCAGGATGAGGTGAGTCTTCTGAATCGGCTTGCCGGATTCCTTCGCATGCGCCAGAAGTCGGAATGCGTTCTCGACCATCACGACCGCGCCGTCCACCATCATCCCGGTGCCGATCGCCAAACCGGCGAGCGACATCAGGTTGGCCGAGACACCGAACTGCTGCATCAGGATGAATGCGATCAACATCGCCATTGGCAGCGTGATCACTACCACGATCGCCGAGCGAAACTCGCCCAGGAACAGGAAGAGGATCACGGCAACGAGGATCGCGCCTTCGACCAACGAGCTCTCCGCAGTGTTCAGGGCTTTCTTGACAAGCTCCGTGCGATCGTAGACGGGCTGCAGCGTCACGCCCTTCGGTAGCGCCGCTTGCGCCACCGCCAACTTGGCTTTGACAGCATCCACCACGTTCTTCGCGTTTTCATTGACGCGGGCCAATGCGATGCCCAAGACAGCTTCCTTGCCGTCTCGTGTCACTGCTCCGAATCTGGGTGCGGGAGCCTCCTTGACCTGTGCGACATTTCGCACATACACAGGCGCGCCATTGCGCTCGGCGATGACGATCTGCTCGATGTCCTTTGTCGTTCCCACCAACCCGAGACCACGCACAAGGAACTGCTCCGCGCCAAGGTTGATCGATTGGCCGCCGACCTGTTTGTTGTTGGCTGTGAGCCGCTCCATCACCTCCTTGAAGCTCACGCTGTACTGAATGAGCTTTCGCGGATCGATCTGAACCTGGAATTGCTTTTGCTCTCCGCCCCAAGAGACGATGTCGTCCACGCCGGGGGCCGTACGCAGGATCAGTCGCACGGTCCAGTCATGGAGCGTACGAAGGTCCATGGTGCTCATCTTCTTGTCTTCAGACTCGACCGTGTACCAGAACACCTGGCCGAGGCCCGAGCTGTTCGGCCCCAGTACCGGTTCGCCATACCCTTGTGGCAAGCGCCCCTTTGCTTCCTGCAGCTTCTCGCCTACCAGGCGGCGAGCGAAATAGATGTCGACATCGTCCTTGAAGTAGACGCCTACGTAGGACAGGCCGAAGAGCGAGACCGAGCGCACTTCTTCGACGCCCGGCAAGCCGGCCATGGCGCCTTCGATCGGTGTCGTGAGCAGCTTCTCAACGTCCTCCGCGGCCAAGCCTGGAGACTCCGTATAAATATTGACTTGAACCGGGGTGACGTCGGGGAAGGCATCGACAGGGACGTTGCGAAACGCCTGGACACCGAGTCCGACCAAGACGGCAAAGATGACCAGGACAAGGACCTTGTATCGAAGCGACGCGTCTACGAGTGCGTTGAGCATGTTTTACTTTCGATTCCTCAATGTGCGTCGCCGATTTGCGACTTCAGCACGCGTGCCTTGAGGGCGTAGGCTCCCGCACTCACCACCTGCTCGCCGGCCTTCACGCCTGACTTCACAACCGTCCGAGTACCGAGCCTGTCGCCGGGATCGATGGCGCGTTGCTCGTAAGCACCGTTCTCAAAGACGAAAACGTTGGGCTGGCCCTGCATGAGCACGATGGCCTGGTCCGGCACCGTCAGCACGTCCGTCTTCGGCGCCGACTGCGGCGAGGGGCTTTCAATGGTGGCGGTCGCGAACATCTCAGGCTTGAGGCGACCCTCGCCGTTCTTCACCTCGATGCGCGCCGGAATCGAACGCGTCTCCTTGTCGAGGATGCTTGCGACATAGGTCACTCGTCCTTCGAAGCGCTCATCCGGATAGGCACCGACGGTGACGGTTGCCTTGGCCCCTACGCGGACTTTCGCCAACTGGGCCTCGGCCAGGTTGGCCTCGATCCACAGCGTTGAGAGGTCCGCGACGACGAACAAGGCATCGCTGGGCCCGGCCAAGCCGCCCACAACGGCCTTTTTCTCGATGATCGTGCCGGCCAACGGCGAAGTCAGCGGGAACACGGAGGCCACGCCTGCGCTCTGGCCCGATGGGACACCGAGCAGCCGAAGGTGGTCCTCTGCGGCGCGAAGCGTGGCACTTGCCTTTTCATGCTCCGCCTTGGCCCGCAGGTAATCCTTCTGCGGAATGATCTCCTCTGCCTGCAAAGCAGTTGCGCGCTTGTAGTCCGCGTCAGCCACTCGCTGAGCAGACCGTGCCTGGCTCAACGCCGACGAAGCCTCGCCAACGGCCAAACTGTCCAGGGTCGCGAGCGACTGGCCGGTGCGAACATTGTCACCAAGGCTTGCTGCCACGGTGGCAACGCGGCCTTCGACGCGAGGCGCAATCCTGGCAATGCGATCCTGGTTCGCGCGAATCGTCGCTGTCACCGTGACGGTATCGGCCAGAGCCTGCGCCTTGAGTTCCTCCAGGACGATGCCGGCGCGATCCGCTTCCTCCTTCGAGAGCTTGAGGCCTTCTTTCTCGGCAGCCTTCTCTTCGGCAGCGGGCTTCTCGGCCGAACCGTTGCTGCCTCCGCAACCGGAAAGTGCGATCACTGCAAAGGCCGCGCAGATCGCTGCGGCAAGCTTGGTCAGAGCGGAACGTTCGGTACTGCGCTGATCGACCGGGGTGGAACTGAATTTCATGGCGTGACTCCTTCAGGAGGCCAGCCGGCGGCCAGCTCCAGTGCAAGACGGGTGGATTGATAGTCGATGAGCGCGTCGATCAGATCGCGGCGTGCGTCGAGGGCTTGCCTGTTCACCACGATCAACTCGAGAAGACCGATCTGGCCGGCGCGCTGGGACTTGACCGAGAGCTGCTGGTTATCCAGCAGCGCCGGAAGCACACGCTCCTGGAGCCTGGTGACACGGTCCCTCAGGCTCTCCATCTTCGCCCAAAGCGCCTGCACCTGCGCTTGCGCGTCTCGGACGCCAGCGCTGCGCGAGATCTCGGCTTGGGTGAGCGCGCTGCTTGCCTGTCCGATGCCAGCAGCATTGCGTTTGAACAATGGCAATGGCACTGAGACCGAAACGGTTGTGAGACGTTCGCGTGCACCGGATGCACCTTCACGTCCCACGCCGACGCCGACAGTGAGATCTGGATAGCGGCTGGCGCTCTCCAACTTCAGCTTGGCCCGTGCCGACTCTTCCCGTGCACGCAGCGCCTGGAGGCGCGGCTGGCTATCGACCTGAGACAGCAGGGACTCGAGGCTGTAAGCCGCGGTTGCCGTGGGGCGGAGCTCGCCGCTCGCCTGTGGCAGGCTTTCCGCGCGGAGTTGAAGCTTCGCTGCCAGTTCAGCGCGAGCGTCGAGCAGTTGTTCCTTCGCGACGGCCAGTTGGTTGCGGGCACGCTCGGCTTCGACCGTGGCCACGTTGGAATCCAGCTTGGTGTCTTCACCGGCGATGCGTCGCTTTTGCACAGCTGCCGCAGTGCTCTCGAAGAGACCCAGCGCCTGCTCTTCAAGCTCAGTGCGTTGCTGCAAGGCGAGGATGCGGTAGTACAGCTGCGCCACCTCGACGCGAATCTGTCTGCGGGTCTCGGCGATCTCTTCCTGCAGGGCCATCAGCGCCGCGTCGGCAGCTTCGCGGCGAAAGCCTCGCTGGCCTGCGATCTCGAACGTCTGTTGAACGCTGCTTGACCACTCGCGACGCCGTTCAGACGACGCACCCTCCTGGGGGACGGTCCGGCGTATGCCATCGAAAGAGACGACTGGATTGTTGTAGAGAAAGGCGTTGGCGTCGGTGCGCGAACCTTCCGCCGACGCGAGTTCGGCTCGCTTGGCTCTCAAGGCCGGATTGGATTCTTCTGCCAGCCGCCACACTTCCATCAGGCTCAATCCCTGAAGGATCGGCCGCGGTTGCGCTGGTTGCGCAGTTTGGGCGGTGGATGTCGCGACTTGCGCGAGGCTGGGCCATGCGGCCAAAGCCAATGCACTGGCAATGACCAGCGTCTTGATTCGCATCGAATTCTCCTAGCGTTGAAAAACAACCAAAGGCGAGATTCGGCGAGCTGTCGTTGTGGGAAAAGAAAAAGAGAAAACGAGCTCGCCGATTAGAGGGCGAGCGTTCGTGCAGGGCGTTCAAGCCCTATGGGGATCGGCGAACGATAGGTCGGCAGGCTGAGCGCTGGTGGCCATCCTCCGACTGGGGCCAGGAAATGAAAAGACGGAACCGGAGCGATGTAGACAACGCTGGCATGACAACTGATGCAGTCGTCGCTGTCGGCGATCGTCTTCAGCTTCAGGTCTTTGCTCTTTTCACCCGAAGATGCGTTGGCTTGGTGCTCGTGGTGCCCAAAATGCGCGGCACCAGTCCCAGCCTCATGCCTGCAGTAACCCGTGGCCGCACCCCACGCGAACTGCAGCGGCAGGATCGCGAGAAGCATGGCTAAGAGAAACGTACGCATGGTGGCAAGTGTATCGACGGTGCGAGAATTTTTCGATGGGCTTGTGTGTGAAAGTCAGGCCAGGGATCTGGTGATCTCGCGATACCGCAGCTTACGCCGCCGCTTGGCCGCACTTTGCGCAGAAGCGCGCTCCGGGCACCAAGGCGGTGGAGCAGCCAGAGCAGACCCGAGCTGCTGCAGGAGCAGCGCCGCACTGTGCGCAAAAATTCGCGCCAGGAAGGAACGGGGCCCCGCATGACCGGCAAGGCTGCCCGCCGCGCGCGTCGACTCCTCCGTACGGGTAACCACTCTCCCGCCCACCGTGATGCCCCGAACGGCTCGCCTGACCATGCCCACGTCGGCCGTGGCCACCGTTTGCCAGGTTTCGAAATATGTCGCTGAAGAAGCTCATGATGATTCCTTGGAGAGCAGGAGCGCCCATTACTATGGAATAAAGTGATTGGAAACCATGAAGTCACTTCAAGGTCAAGCGCTGTGGTGCATTTCCGCATGCACGCGATGCCCGCGCGATCGCCAACACGTCCAGATCAGATCGGTACGCTGCGGTGGCAACGCCGAAAAACCCAAGCAATGTTGAAAACAGGTTGTCGTGGGAATATTTCTGCCCGGCAACCGAAGCAAGGCACGATATCGGCAATTTCAGGCGCTCCTGTGTCTGAGCCGGTAGCCAGGCGAGCATGGGAACGTGCGTTTGCTCGCTGGGCGCAAGCATTGACGGCAGCCCGTGCAGATAGATATTTCGCTCGCCGAGGCTTTCACCATGGTCCGAGATGTAGAGGACCGCGATGTCCATCGCGGGCGCGCGAGCGCGCGCTGCCTCCACGATCCGAGCGATATTCTGGCTGGTGTACTCGATCGTGTTGTCATAGGTGTTGACGAGCGCTTGCCGGTCGCAAGACTGGATCCGATTCGTATCGCACGTCGGCTGGAATTTGCCAGGTCCTGGATACCGCCGGTAGTAGGCCGGCCCGTGACTGCCCATCTGGTGCAGAACAATGGCTGTGTCCTGCTTCACCTCTTTCAGGCGCTCCTCCAACGACCGGACAAGGATTTCGTCTTGGCACGCGTCCTCACCGCAAAGGCCGTCGATGCCTGACGTCGGCATCTGCTGGGTCGGCACTCGCGCGCAGACCCCCTTGCAACCGGAGTTGTTGTCAAGCCATTGCACCGAAACACCTGTCCGCAGCAGGACGTCGAGTGCGTTCTCACGCTCACGCGCCTTCCGCACGGAGAAGTCCTCGGCACCCAGTTCGGAGAACATGCAAGGCAACGATGTTGCGGTGTCGGTGCCACAGGAGACGACATTCTGAAAGTACAGGATGTCGCGGTTGGCGAGGGCCGCATTCGTCTCGCGCGCATAGCCGCCCAAGGAGAAGTTTGCCGCTCGTGCGGTCTCACCGACAATCAGGACAAGCACCAGCGGGCGCGCGGAGAGGGACGGGATACGACGCGCATCCGGCGCGATTTGAAGAATCGCGCCGGAAGTCAGGTCTTCGCCTTTGAGGTAGCCGTAGACCGCATTGATGTAGTTGGTCGGTACGAGTTGGAAACGGAGTTCACGGTGGTTGCGGAACGTGGATGCCAGGGTTCCATACGAAGTGGCAAGCAAGGCGCCGGCGACGCCGGCGGCCACCACCCCCAGCAGCGCCGTGTGGATCGTCGATCGCTTCCATTCGGCCCTGCGAATGCCGACAAACCACAGCAATGCCGCGGGCAAGATGCCCCGCCAGAACACATCAACGAACGCCGGGAGCGAGAGCAACTCGCGGACCTCGCGTGTGTCTGTTTCGACCATGTTCCGGACCAGGCCCTTGTCGAAGAGCACTCCCCATGCATCAAGGTAGTGCGAGACGCTGGCCGACACGATCAACAGGACGCACAACAAGATGGCGCCAACCCTGCCGGCGACGAACGGTCGCAACAGTGCAGCGAACAGTAGCGCGAGAAAGATCCCGAGTCCGACAGTCGAAGCCAAGGTGGCGGCGCTCCAGCCGTCCTGTGCAGAAGCGAAAGTCTTCCAGAAACTGAAGTTCTCTACGGCAACAATCCAGCTTGCGGTACCCAAGCATGCCCAGGTGGCGGAGAGAGCCTTGTTCGTTCCCCGCAAGGGGGCAGCTTGGCCGCCTTCGGCGTCGGAAGGCAGCCGAAGGGGTTTGTGATCTGGCATGGTCTCGAGTCATTCAGGCCGACCAAAGGTGGCGCCTGCCACCTCACCGGTCGAGTGGGAGGACTCTAGAAATCACGCCGAACAAACTCCGAACTGGAACATTACAAACATGTAATGTCGTCGCTTCATGTGGGTGGGAAGCGAGAGGCCGGCGGAGGCAAATCGCAGATGACCGAAATGTAATCACCCCTCCTCATCGCGAAGTTACGATCAAGAAATGCACCTGCTAGTAATCGAAGACGAAGTGAAGTTGGGGGACTACCTGCGCAAGGGCCTCGTGGAAAGCGGCTTCAACGTCGACCTCGCGCGCGATGGTTCCGAAGGGCTGGGCATGGCGTTGACAGGCAACTACGATGCGATCGTCCTGGATGTGATGCTGCCAGGCATCGATGGCTTCAAGATCCTCGAAGCAATCCGCAAGTCTTCCTCCATTCCCGTGTTGATGCTGACCGCACGGGACGATGTGGCTGATCGCGTCAAGGGTTTGGAAAGTGGTGCAGATGACTATCTCGCAAAGCCTTTCGCCTTCTCCGAATTGCAAGCGCGCATCCGAGCACTTCTGCGTCGCGGAACACTGCAGGAAACGACGCGCTACGCGCTGGCGGACCTTCAATTGGATCTCACCACGCGCAAGGCAACGCGGGGTTCGAAGCGCCTGGAGCTGACGGCCAAGGAATTTGCCCTGCTCTCGCTCCTGCTTCGCCGCCAGGGTCAGATCCTTCCTCGAGCCATCTTGGCTGACCAAGTCTGGGGAATGAACTTCGACAGCGATACGAACGTGGTCGAGGTGGCTGTGAGACGGCTTCGGATGAAGATCGACGATCCTTTCGAAGTGAAGCTGCTCCATACGGTTCGAGGCATGGGGTACGTACTCGAACTGCGAGAAGCGGACCCAACGTGAAGGTCAACTCCATCCAGACATCGCTGTCTCGCTGGTTCGCGATACAGACGTTGATTGGCTTGAGCTTTGTGTGCGTGGCTGTGTATGCCGCAACACGATGGAGCTTTCAGCTCAAGCAATCAGAAGAGTTCGTGAGGTATATCGAACTTGTGCAGCATGTGGTCGAAGAGACCAGCAATCCTCCCGATCTCAACGCACTGCGCCACAAGCTGGGTGACTACTTTCTTTCGCACCCGGATGCAGCTGCAGCGGTGTGGGTTGGCGAGGAGCAGGTCTACCTGTCGCCGGGTCCGGCCGCCAAAGGAAATTGGGTCACGCAGGACCGCATGCTCAAGGGACTCGCAATCGATGGCGAGCCGATCAAGTTGCGACTGACACTCGATGTCTCCAAGGATGACTTGTTGCTGCGCCGGCTCGCATGGACTCTGTTTCTGGCCACCACCTTGGGGTCGTTGCTGGTCGCGTTTACTGGATCCTTGGTGGTTCGCCGCGGGCTGAAACAGCTCAAGCTCCTCGCGGCCAAAACCGCAGAAGCAGGACCGGAGAACGCCGGCATTCGCATTGATGCCTCGAAGTACGCAAGCGAACTGCAGCCATGGGTAGGCCAATTCAATGCCTTGCTCGAGCGCGTTGAAGGTGCGTACGAGCAGCTGGAGTCATTCAACGCTGATGTCGCGCATGAACTCAGGACACCGTTGGCGAACATGATTGCCCAGGCGGAAGTCGAACTGAGCCAGGCGCGATCTGTCGCTGCGCTCCAGGAAGCGCTGAGCTCGCAGCTGGAAGAAGCACACCGCCTCTCGGGCATCGTGACGGACATGCTCTTCCTGTCCAAGGCGGATCGCGGTGCGCGTGCGCGACGGACCGGGCCTGTGAGCATTGCCGAGCAGGTTGCGGCGGTTGCTGAGTTCCATGAAGCTGAGCTGGAGGCAGCTGATCTCTCTTTGAAGATCGATGGTGACGCCAATCTCCTTGTCGATGTTGGCCTGCTTCGGCGCGCCGTCTCAAACCTGGTCAGTAACGCGATCCGATACGCTGCGCCGCGGAGCCTTATCCGCGTGGCGATCGAGCAAGAGGCGAACGCAGTCAGGCTCTTCGTGGACAATCGGGGCGAGCCGATCAACCCATCCGCGCTGCCGCATCTGTTTGAGCGGTTCTATCGGGCGGATCGCTCGCGCTCCGGCTCTTCCAGCCACCACGGGTTGGGTCTGACGATCGTGTCGGCCATCGCGCGCATGCACGGTGGCTCAACATTCGCTTCGTCTGACGGGGGAGTGACACGCATCGGGCTCGTTCTGGCCCACCCCGCATCGAGCGGAGACTGAGTCGAGGCGAATGAGGCGGCAACTGCTCGCCGGCAAATCCGTCTCGACCTCACGGCCCAACGTAGCAGTCGGATGACCGTGATACGTGCGGCCCAGCAACTCACGCTTCTACTGCGCGGTTATTCCCCATCGCGACCACGAGGCCCGTGGTGGGTCTTTGCCGCGAAAGCAAGGTGGCGCTCGGGAAAAGAGCGCCTGTTGTTTCACTTCGGGTTGTTGAGGACTGGCGGCCAAGGTGCACCGCGGCTCACTGAGTTCCACGCGGGATGCTTCATCGCTGTGTCGAGTTCAGCGACGACCTGCGCGCGGCTCTTCGGTTCGCCCGTCTTGGCAACAGGCCACGGCGCGCCCCGACTCGCAGAATTCCAGGCAGGTTGCTTCATTGCCGAGTTCAGGTCCGAGTCGATGTCTGCTCGGCTCCGCTTGGAGGCATGCTCTGGATGATAGGTCGCCCCGGCTTCATTGGGTGTGGGGTGATAGGCGCCTGCGGCGGATGCGCTTACGGCTGAAAAAGCTGCAGCGACGACGGCGGCTGCGGTCGCTGCGGAACGAAGAGTGCGAATCGACATTAGGGTCTCCTTGTTGTATTCCGCCCCGAAGAGTCCGGGGCGCTCAACGACTCTAGAAAGCGTTTCGAACACTTGGCCTGCAACCGGATTACAAATTCGTCATCGAAATGTCATAAACAAAAAGAACACCACCTGGGTGGTCCAGCGTGGTGTTCTGATTTATCCACCTCGCGAATACCGAGGATAGGTGTCGACGATTGCGCCTGAGGGTTATGTCTTGTCGGCTCGTGTTCGGTTGCCGGCAAGCATGCTGCAATGGGCAAATGCCCCTCTGGATCAGCGCGTGACGGCATTTCCGTCAACTGGCGTCAGCGAAGCACTGGCTGCGTCGCTCGAGCCGCGAAGCTGTGCATATGCGCGGCTTGCCTTGGCGTAGGCCGGATGGTTGCCGCTTGCATATGCGTCGCTGTAGCTGAGAGCGCCCAGGCCGGACCGGATCCAGTTCATCGTGTCGGCTTGCACCGCCGCGCGGGTCTTTTGCTGGACTTGTACGACGGCCTGCGGATTGCCCTCCGGGTAGCCGAGCGTAGGTGCGGCCGCCATCCAGGCGCGTGTCTCTGCGGCCACTGCAGGGCTAGAGACGTTGGAAGTTTGCGCAACAGGGCGCGGGTCCCCTTCTGCATAGTTGCCGGCGAAAGCTGGAACCGCCGCGGCAGCGAGAAGCATGAAGGCGAGGGGCAGTCGAAGCGAGGAGATTTGCATGAGGAAGTCCTTGGATTGGTAGGTTCATACGCAGCCGTTCTCGACTGCGTGAATGAACTTTAAAAAACCAGTCCGCCAGACTTCTAACCGCAAGATTACAGTTCGGTTATCAGCTTTTCACTTGAGGCTGAACCGGACGGGCTGCGGTGCTTGGCCCTTCAAGGAAACGTTGGCGACCACTTTGGTGCCTGCGCCCACGGCGAAAGTACCATTTGCCTGGAGAGAGTCCGCGGCCTGCACCAGCGTGACGTCCTCCTTCCTGCCCGCCGACAGCAAGGTCACCTTGGCGGTAGCGCCGGCGAGATCCACTGGTTTGCCATGGTCCGACACGTACAGGGAAATCAGGTCGGGCCGGGCGACAAGTTCGTAGCTCACGTCCTTCGCGACTGTCACGATGCCGCCATGCGCGGGCTTGGCTTCATCCTTATGGGCTGCTGCCCCTTTGCCTTCGTGTTCGTGCCCTTTGTGGTCGTCAGCAGCGAATGCGCCGCTCGAAATGCCCAGCGTCACGGCTGCGATGATTGTTGCGAGTTTCATGATGGCTCTCAGGTATGAATAGCGCCCCCGTTGGACGGCCGTGCGGGGGCAATCACGGTACTGACCCTAGGCGGCTGGCTGTGGGGGGATCTCTTGCTCCAAAGCGGCTTGCTTCTGAGCCTCGTTGAACACAGCCTCCTCCTCGTCTCGACCATGTGCCAGTCGGTAGAGCACTGGAAGCACCAACAACGTCAGTGCCGTGGAGGAAAGAATCCCGCCGATCACCACAGTCGCGAGCGGCTGCTGCACCTCGGCCCCTGTGCCTGTCGCGATCGCCATCGGCACGAAGCCCAAAGACGCGACGAGCGCGGTCATGAGCACTGGGCGAAGGCGGGTGAGCGCACCCTCGTGAATGGCGTGGTCCAACGACGCGCCCCCTTCGCGAAGGTTCCGGATGAAGGAAATCATCACCAGGCCGTTGAGAACGGCGACCCCCGACAGCGCGATGAACCCGACGGCCGCAGTGATCGACAGCGGGATGTCACGCAGCCACAGCGCCAGAATGCCGCCGGTGAGCGCAAACGGAATGCCGGTGAACACGATCAACCCGTCCTTCATGTTGCCGAACATGGCGAACAGCAGCGTGAAGACCAGCAGCAGCGCGACAGGCACCACGATCTGCAGACGCTTGGTTGCAGACTGAAGGTTCTCGAACTGGCCGCCCCACGTGGTCCAGTAACCGGTTGGTATCTTCACCTGCGAATCGAGTGCTCCCGTCGCTTCGCTGACGAAGGACCCGAGATCGCGGCCGCGTACGTTGGCGCTGACGACGATGCGGCGTTTCCCATCCTCCCGGCTCACCTGGTTCGGGCCCGGCGCCAGTTCCAGTGTGGCGACCTCGCCCAACGGAATGAAGTTCACGCGGGCAGCGTTTGCTCCAGCGCCGGCAACGGACGTTGCCCCGACGACGTCGGCCGCGGTCGCGCTGGCGGGCAGCGCGATGGGAAGGCGCTTGATCGCCTCGAGGTCGCCTCTCACGTTGTCCGGCAGCCTGACAACAATGTCGAAGCGCCTATCCCCCTCGAAGAGGGTGCCTGCATTGCGACCGCCGATCGCAGTGGCGATGGTGTCCTGGACATCTGCGATGTTTAGCCCATAGCGCGTGGCCTTGTCTCGATCGATGTTGACCGTCAGCATCGGCAGACCTGTTGTCTGCTCCACGTTGACTTCGGCTGAGCCAGGGATCGATTTCAGAACACCTTCGATCTCTCGCGCCGTTTTGTTCAGTGCATCCATGTCGTCACCGAAGACTTTCACAGCAACGTCGGCCCGCACGCCCGAGACCAGTTCATTGAAACGCAACTGGATGGGCTGCGAGAACTCGTAGTTGTTGCCCGGGATCTTGGCGACTTCCTTCTGCACCCCCTGAAGAACCTCTTGACGCGTGCGCCTGGGCTCCGGCCATTGATCCACCGGCTTCAGCATCACATACGCATCCGAGATGTTCGGCGGCATGGGGTCGGAGGCGATCTCCGCAGTGCCCGTTCGCGCAAAGATGCGATCGATCTCCGGAAATTTCTCCTTGAGCGTGCGTTCCAGCTGCTGCTGCATTTGCACCGACTGACTCAGGCTCGTTCCGGGGATGCGCAACGCCTGCACGGCAAAGTCGCCCTCGTTCAAGTTCGGGATGAACTCGCTGCCCAGTCGGGTTGCCAGCAAGCCGGCGAGGACCACTGCAATGCCGGCCACTGTGAGAACCACCGCCTTGGCCTCAAGCACGCGCACCAGCATCGGCTCATACGCTTTCTTGGCCCAGCCCATCAGGCGGTTTTCCTTCTCCGAAACTTTCTTGCCGATGAACAATGCAACGGCCGCGGGAATGAATGTGACTGACAGAATCATCGCGCCGAGCAAGGCGATCACAACGGTGAGGGCCATCGGATGGAACATCTTCCCTTCCACGCCGGTGAGCGCGAAGATGGGCAGATAGACGATCATGATGATCAGTTGCCCGAAGAGCAGCGCGCGGCGAGCCTCCTGAGAAGCGGCGAAGACTTCGTGGAAGCGCTCCTTGCGGGTCAGTGGTCTCCCGTGCCTGTGCTGAGCATGAGCCAACCTGCGCACGCAGTTCTCCACGATCACGACCGCACCGTCGATGATGATGCCGAAGTCGAGCGCGCCCAGACTCATCAAGTTGGCGCTGACCTTCTGATTGACCATTCCAGTGAAGGTGAACAGCATCGACAGCGGAATCACCATCGCCGTGATCACCGCGGCACGCATGTTCCCCAGGAACAGGAAGAGCACCACGATCACGAGCACCGCGCCTTCGAGCAGGTTCTTTTTGACCGTGGCGATCGCCTTGTCGACAAGTACGGTCCGGTCGTAGACGGTGATAGCTTCGACGCCTTCAGGAAGCGTGCGGTTGATGTCCGCCATCTTTTTCGCGACAGCCTGCGAGACGATGCGGCTGTTTTCGCCGATCAGCATGAAAACAGTGCCCAGCACGACCTCACGACCGTTGTCGGTTGCAGCACCTGTGCGCAGTTCCTTCCCGATGCCGACCTCCGCGACGTCGCGCACGCGGACCGGCGTGCTTCCGTTGCTCGAAAGAATGATGTTGCGCAGATCCTCCACGCCTCGCGCCTGGCCAGGCGCACGGATGAGGTACTGCTCGCCACGACGTTCGATGTAGCCTGCGCCAACGTTTGTGTTGTTGCGCTCCAGAGCCTTGACCACGTCCGCCATCGACAGCCCATACGCGGAAAGCTTCTCTGGAAGAGGGGCGATCTGGTACTGCTTCTCGTAGCCGCCGATGGAATTGATTTCCGTGACCCCGGCCACGTTGCGCAGCTGCGGTTTGATGGTCCAGTCCTGAATTTCTCTCAGGTCCGTCGAGGTGTACGGGGTGCCATCGGGCTTCTTTGCTCCGTCCTTCGCCTCCACCGTCCAAAGGTAGATTTCGCCAAGACCTGTGGAGATGGGACCGACCTGCGGATGGACGCCTTCAGGCATCTCACCGCTTGCAGATTGGAGGCGTTCGTTGACGAGCTGGCGCGCAAAGTAGACGTCGGTTCCGTCCTTGAAGATCACGGTAACTTGCGAGAGACCATAGCGCGACAACGAGCGTGTCTGAAGCAGCCCAGGCAGGCCCGCCATGACGGTCTCGATCGGGAAGGTCACGCGCTGTTCCGTCTCCAGCGGTGAATACCCAGGAGCACTGGTATTGATCTGAACCTGGACGTTGGTAATGTCCGGGACAGCGTCAATCGGCAGCTTTTGATAGCTGTATACGCCAAGGCCTGCCATGGCCACCACAGCCAGCAGAACCAGCCACCGTTGTTCGATGGCGAACCGAATGATGCGTTCAAACATGCGCGTTCCGCCTCAATGCGTATGGGTCGCAGAGCCCTTGCCCTGCTCGGATTTCACAACGAAGCTGCCCGCGGCGGCGTACGTCGCGCCCGCCTTCAGACCGCTGACGATTTCCACACGCTTGCCATCCGTCCGGCCGATCTGCACAGGCTGCGGCACGAATCCGCCAGGGACCTTGAGAAAGACGACAGGTTTGTCCTCGACGGTCTGCAGAGCAGAGGAAGCAACGGTCACGGGCGAGATGACTTCATTGGCGAGTACTTCAACACTGACGAAGAGACCCGGTCGCCAGGCACCTTGCGGGTTGGGTAACACTACGCGAGCGCGTGCAGTACGGGTCTGTTCGCCGATCAGAGAGCCGACGTAAGCGACGGTGCCGTTGGTCGCTGCATCGAAGGCGCCTGATCGCACGACGACACGCTCACCCACGCGCACCTGCTGGAGGTCGCGCGCTGGAACGTTCATCTCGGCCCACACATTGGACAAGTCGGAGATGGTGAACACGCTCGCGTCTTCCTTGACCGATTCACCCAGGGCGATGTGCTTCTCCACGACCATGCCGTCGAAGGGTGCGCGCAGCTCGAAGCGCCCCAGAGAACTGCTGCTGGTTGAGGCGCCGACAGTCAGCAGCTTTTGCGTCGCATTGGCCACGCTGATCTCTGCCTCACGAAGCGCTTGCTGGGCCTGGAGGACATCCTGCTCTGGCGAAATCTTCTGCTCCCAGAGCGATTTTTCGCGATCGTAGGTGGTCTTGGCGAGCTCGCGCCGCCGCTGGGCAGCTTGAAGTTCAGAACGGGTCTCGGAGATTGCGGCGCTTGAAACGACCGCCAGTACCTGTCCCTTCTTGACACGCTCCCCGAGATTCGCGCTGACGCTGTCCACGACGCCGGCGACCCGCGGGACGATGTGCGCAGTGCGGTCTTCGTTGAAGCGGATCTCGCCCGGGAACTGGAGCCCACTGCGAATCGATTCCGGCGTGCTGGTATCGAGCGTGATGCTCGATGCCTTGATCTGGGCGTCAGTCATGTTGACCTTGCCCTCTTGCTGATTGAACGTGAACAGGTACGGTTCTTTCGGCGTCTGCACGGCGATCGTGGCCTCGAAGATATGAGGCTCCGCCACCGTCTGCTGACTCGTCAGAACGCCTGCGACCGGCGCCAGCTTGACTTCTTGTTGGTCGCCGTTCGGGCGATTCAACGTGACCGTTACCTCGGCGTCGGTCGGCGCGAACGACTTTTCCTTGTCATAGAGCCATGCCTTGAACCTTGGCTCGCCGTTCTCCTCGGCCAGCTTCAGCTCGATGCTGAAGTCGCCTTCCGTGAAACGCTGTCCGCCATTGGGGCCCTTGGGTACGGATTCCTCTTCGTGTCCGCCCTCTTCGGATTTGCCGTGCCCGTGGCCGTCGTCCTCGGCGCTCTTGCCGTGACCGTGCCCATCCTCGCCTTTGGCCGGTTCCTCGGCATGGCCCCCGCCCTCGACCGCTTTCTTGGATGAGCCGCCACGCAATATGAGCGCACCTGCGGTCGCACCGACGATGAGGAGAAAAATGATGATGAAAAGCTGCTTGCGCCCGGGCTTGCCGAGCGTCGACTGCCAAGAGTTGGCCATGATCGGTCCTTAAGGATTGGAGACGGGAGAGCCGCTTGCAGCGGAGGGGCCGCCAAGCAGGCGGTCCAGATCAGTGATGGAGCGATGCAGCTCGGACAGAGACCTCAGGTACTGCGAACGTGCCTGTAGCAACGTACGCTGCGCATCGAGGGCATCCAGATAGCTGAACTTGCCCAGTTCGAAACCTTTGGTGGCCGCGTCAAACGCAGTCTGTGCGCCCGGCAGGATGTCCGACTGGAGTGCCTCGACCTCGGCCAGGGTGGTGACGTATCGCTGGCGCGCGCTGCCTACGTCGGCGCGCAGCCTGAGTTCGAGCGCACGAGCGTCCTCTTCCGCCTTGTCCTGACGTCGAAGCGCCTCGGTGATGTTTCCCCGATTGGTGTCGAAGATGGGCAATGGCACGGAGATACCCACGACCGCCTGGCTGCGCCCGACTTCCCGTGAACGCATCGTTCCTGCATTCAGGGTGATGTCCGGAATGCGCTTGGCCTTCTCGAGCTCCGAGAGAGCGCCGTATCGCTTTACTTCCAGACGTGCCTGCCGCATGGAGGGCGCGTTCGTGATCCGATCCTCGATAGTCTCCTGGGCCTGCGGCTTGGGAATCTGCAGCGCATTGCCGTCGACCGCGTCGAACACCACGGTCGGTCCCGTCAACGCACGAAGCTGATAGAGGTTTGTCTGCAGCTCACCACGTGCCTGGACCAGCTCCAGACGGACATTGGCTTCCGCGACCTTCGCTTTCGTCTCTTCGACCGGAGATACCTTGCCCGCAATGACGCGCTTGCCTGCCGTCAAGCTACCTGTTCGCGCAAGTTCGAGCGATGCTTGCGCCAGTCGCACACGGTCCTGCGAGATCAGGGTGGCAAAGAATGCCGCCGTCACATTCGCCCGGATGTCTGCGTACTTTGTCTCGACCTGCACGCGCGCGACATCGATGGCACGCTCTGCCGCCTCGATACGTGCGCCCCGTTTGCCGCCAAGTTCGAATGGCTGGCTCAGCAGTACTGTGGTCGTGCGTGTGTCGCGCCGGACATCTTCAACCTCGACGCTCAGCGTGGGATTCTGAAAAACCCCGGCCTGGACGCGTGCCCCCTCCATCGCTTCGACCTCGCGTCGCGAGGAAGCGATTTCGGGATTTCCATCCAGGGCAATCTGGATCGCGGCCGCCAAGGTAAGGGGCGGAGAAGTTGGGACAACAGGCAAAGGAGCCTGATTCGGCACAGGGGGCGTACCCGAGCTGCTGCCTTGAGCGAGCGCACTGCTGCCCGCGAATGCCGAAAGCGCGAGCGCGAACGGCACGATAAACCTGCACATCGAATTCTCCAGTCAAAGGAACGAGACAAGGGAATCCGGCGCGATCGTCAGAACATCGTTTGTGAGCGAAAAAGTAAAGACAGATGCGCGCCGGGTCAACCGGCGCGCATCCATTTCGGGCGATCGATGTCTTCGTCGACCCTGAAGTTGTAGGGCTTGGAGGTTGCTCCTACAAAAGCGCATCCCTGGGGACCCACGAAAGACGTGTCCAAGGCTGCACCGAACTGAGCTACACCAGTCTGGCAATAGCTGCAGTCGTCGTGTTCAAAGAATATGGGCTTGTCCGCCAGATCAGCTTCTTGCTGCACGAGGTCCAAGGGGTCAGCCTGATGCTGATGGTCGTGGTGCCCGATATGAAACGAAGTCGGCGTGGTTTCGTGCTCGCAATACGTCGCGACCGCCGCCCAGGTGAACTGGGTGGGCAGCAACAGCATCAAGACGACGAGCAAGCAGCGAACCATCGAGGAATTTTATATATGCGGTGTGAAGACGCACATGACTCAAGGTCACTCTCGACCTGAAACATGAGGAGCGAAGGAATGGGAAAGGCAAGCCGGATTCGCGACCGCGATCCTATGACCCATTTTTGCCAAGAACGTGAACTTCAAGATTACATTGCTGTAATCTGACGCCACCCCCGACGGCGGGGCTGTGGCGAAGGTGTCGCGAGCGGACTCCGCTGCACGCCAGGCCGAGAAGCAGCGAGCCAGCGCTGCTGGGAATGCCGCAAAGCAAAGCAGCGCCGAGTGTATCGATATCCACCGGCAGCGACGATGGCCGCGCAGAAGTAGGCGTTCTCCACCTCAGTGGAGTGAAATGCACCCCGGCTCCGCTGAACACCGTACCGCGTTAACGCCTTGAGCACTTGCCCGTGCCAAGCCTGGGTAGCGAAGTCGCAGGCAAGGCAAATGGACGTGCGCCCGTTCCCGGAGGCTCTGTGCCGTGCGCGACGCGCTGCGAACTCGCTCTTCGCAGTCGTCCGATAAGGCCGAAGCCGGCAACCTCCTCCTGCACAACGCTTCGGGTACTTGCCGGACCAGCCTCGACAGGCGAACTTCCTTGAACCCGCTCATCGGGAGCGCGCATGCCGCGCGTCGGCACCGCGGTGAGGCGTCTTCGACTCGGCCCCTACCCACTCCCCCGATTACAAATCTGTAATTCGATGGTTCGCTGATTGTCGATGTGCGTTTCTACGATGGTAGAGCGTCGGACGGTGGACACCCCATCGAAAAACAAGGATATCGACATGACAAGCTCAATCTGGGGTGTATGGGGCGATGTGCTGAGATCCAAGGTGTGCCCTTGGAAGAAGATAGATGTGGCAGTGAACATCGTCATGGGAGGCCGCTGTGATGCGGGCGAGGCGTCGGTCCGCGAAGCGCTGGCCCCGTACATCGGCGAGCTGACTTCCCTGTGCGATCCCTCCCTGATTTGCGAAAAGCTCGGACGTGCCCCTAGCTGCGTGGGGGGCATTCAGGATGAGTTGGCAGCTCATCCTTCACCATCGCCCCGATGTTGATCTTCACACAGTTGAGCGGTGCGGCATCCGATATCCTGGGACGCATCGGCCGCGATAGCACCGGCATGACTGCAGCGCTTGACCTTGCAGCGACTTCAGCGCTTGTAATGGCGCCATGCGAGATAAGTTGACTCCCGAGGATGGAGACCGCCGCAGCCTTGCAGCCCGTCGGGCGGCCGCGGCGTTTACCCGGGCGCGGCTGCCGCTCCCCAAACCCTCGTTGGGCAGAAGTGCTCCCGTCAATGAATGGTCTTCATGAACACCAGATGGCCCCTGATCTTGTTTGCGTGGCTGGTTGCGCTCGTGGCCACGCTTGGGGCACTCTTCATCGGCGAAGTAATGTTGATGGCGCCTTGTCAGCTCTGCTGGTATCAGCGGATCTTCATGTTCCCCTTGGCCATCGTGCTGGGCATGGCTGCGTTCACGGAAGACAGACGGGGCGCAGTCTATGGCCTGGCGCTGTCGCTGGCCGGCGGCGCGATCGCGCTGTATCACACACTTTTGCTGGCGGGCTGGGTGCCAAAGACCTGGGTTCCCTGCGGCCCAGGCCCGTCCTGTACCGATCAAAAGCTTCTCATTCTGGGCAGCGTTCAGATCCCTTGGCTTTCGCTGGCTGCGTTCGTGGCCGTCATCGCGCTGCTCATCTCCTGTCTCAGAAAGACTCGCCCATGAACTCCAGGAAACTGACTGTCGGCGCCCTGCTGGTGGTCGTGCTCGCAGCATTCCTTTTCGGCATCTACAAGTACCAGCGTAGCGTGCAGAACTCACAGATGAAAAAGGTTGCGCAAGATCAAAGCCGTCTGCTGCGCTTTCACTCACCCACGTTGGGGCCTGCCAATGCGCCGGTGACGATCGTCGAGTTCTTTGATCCGGCCTGCGAAACCTGCCGAGCCTTCTTCCCCGTCGTGAAGAACATCATGGCGCAATATCCGAACGAGGTACGGCTCGTCATCCGCTACGCGCCGTTCCATCAGGGCTCCGATCAAGTGGTCAAGCTGCTGGAGGCTTCACGTAAGCAGGGAAAGTATTGGCTGGTGCTCGAATCAGTCCTCGCAGCGCAACAACAATGGGCCGATCACGGAAATCCTAACCTTCAGCTGGCGTTCCAAGCGGCCGCGCACGCGGGCCTGGACATCGACAAGTTGATGTTGGACATCCAATCGCCCGACCTCAATGAAGTGCTCAAGCAGGACGTCGCTGACCTCACAGCATTGCGAGTGGACAAGACCCCCACCTTCTTCGTGAACGGCCGCAATCTACCCAGTTTCGGCGAGCAGCAACTTCGCTCGCTGGTCGCCGAAGAGGTCGCAAAAGCGAAAAAGTAAGGAGTCTTACTGCTTCGCTCGCGAGGCCAGTCGCTCCGCGGCTTCGCGAGCACCCAGCTCGCGCGCGGTCGCAAGGCTCTCAAGTTGCGCGGCCCGCGGACGTGCCTTGCCTTGCTCCCAGTGATAGATCGTCTGACCGGACACCCCAACCAACTGTCCGTAGCTTGCCGCTGACAGGCCGAGCTTTGCGCGGTGTGCCACCAACCTTGTTG
Source organism: Variovorax sp. AC103 (assembly GCF_979254005.1). Taxonomy (NCBI): domain Bacteria; kingdom Pseudomonadati; phylum Pseudomonadota; class Betaproteobacteria; order Burkholderiales; family Comamonadaceae; genus Variovorax; species Variovorax sp. AC103. The sequence goes on from NZ_CEEDFC010000003.1 coordinate 252,577, forward strand.
CGCTGAATCGGCGTTTCGTCCCTGCTGGCGCCTCATCGCCCGAGCTCGGCGCGGTGGCGGAGCGCGTCGCTCCCTTTGCAACACGACGCAGCTCCTTCTCCAGCGCATTTACTTGGCGACGTAACTCAGCAATCGACGCGCGATGCGCGACGGATGCTTTCTTGAGCGTTTCGATCTCGGCACGCACTTCTTTGCGAGCAACGCGAGAGATCTCGGCTTTAAGGATTGAGGCGATGTTTGGCATGGGTGCATTGTGCCGTCCCATCGCAGCGTCGAAACTGCACCACTAGGCCTAAGGCTCAAGAGTGACGAGCGACAGTGGTTGGCATCGAGGCGATTCCCCGAGCGGCTTTTTTTCTCCCTGGCCTCTACCAGCGCCGAGCCACTGTCGAGAGGCAGTGTGCGTGACCCAAGTGAAGTCAACGTGAAGTGAGTGCGGAAGTTCTATGAGGCAATACTTTCCGTCCTATTTCACGCAACCTTCCCTAGGAATCCTAGCCTCTTGGGTCGGTAAAGACCACGTCCGACGAAGTGCGTTACGTGATCTTCGAATCGAGGCGCACATCGATCGAGCCGCTAAGAAGGCTGAAGAAGCAGCTCTATTGCCTCAACGACGAGGTGTCGCAAGTGCTCGCCCAGCTCTGGAAGTTTGAGGCTTTGACGGCTGTGGTGGTGCTCATGGCCAAAGCGAAAGCAATCCCTCCGTCGATGGGGCTTAAGCAAGCGGCGCAACGCTGCTATCTGCGTATGCAGAAAAATTTGCTGAAAACCCCTGAGATTGCCCCCGCGATTGAGGAAGTGTTTGTACGGATCGACGAGTTTTTCTCGAGTGGGTCCGCATTCACGACCAGTACAACTGGCATTGCCTATGCAATCCAAACTTCAGCGCGAGCGGAAGCTCGCAATAGCTTGCGACTTCCCGAAGTTGAGCGCTTCAAGCCCAGCTCGTCGTAGAGCGAACGATCATTCCCTTCGACTTTCTGAGCTGAGCCGACAGCGCTACACTCCGCGCACATATGGTCCGCCGCCACTTGCTCCATCGCTGCATCGCCGCGCTTTTCGTGGTCATGTCGCTGCTGTTCTCGCAGCTGGCATTGGCAAGCTACGTCTGCCCAGGCGCGCCGGATACGGGCTCCATGTCAGAAATGATGGCTTCGGGCGAACCCTGCGAAGGCATGGACACCGCCCAACCCGTGCTCTGCTTCCAGCATGCGGCCGACATGTCGCTGTCGGTCGAACACGTGAAGCTGGCCACCCCTTCCCTGCCCGCCATCGTGCAGATCGTGGTCATGCCCCTGGTGCTGGTGTCCGAAGGCCACGCGCTTCCGCAGCAGGCCGTGCCGGAGCGGCAACATCCGCCGCCCGACCCTGTTTTTCTCGCCACGCGCAGACTTCGCGTCTGAAATCTCCGTCGACTGACCGGTGCTGGTGCGGCTCGTCCGCTTGCCAGCGATTGCCTCGTTCGTCTGCGGAGTTTTCATGTTCATCCCTTTTTCACGCACGGCCCTGTTGGCCGCCGCGTTGCTGCCGTACCTTGCGACGGCGGCCCCCCTGTCCCTCGACGGAGCGCTGCAGCTTGCAGTCCGGCGCTCCGAAACCACCCGCGCCGCCCGTGCCGGCGCATTGAGTGCCACGGAGGCAGCGCAAGCCGCAGCCCAGCTTCCCGACCCCACGCTGCGCATCGGCGTCGACAACCTCCCCGCAACGGGGCCGGCCCGCTTTCACACGACCCGCGACTCGATGACGATGAAGCGCATCGGCATCAGCCAGGAATGGCTGTCCGCCGACAAGCGCGCCGCGCGGCAGGCCGCCGCCGATGCCTCGGTCGGCCGGGAGACGGTGCAGGTGCAAGCCGCTGCCGCCGACACCCGCCGCCAGACCGCGCTCGCGTACGTGGACGCCTTCTACGCCGGCGAGAGCCTGAAGCTCGCGAGGCTCATGGAGCACCATGCGCATGAAGAGCTGGAGGCATCGCGTGCACGCCTGTCTTCGGCTGCAGGGAACAGCCAGGACGTGCTGGCACTGGCTGGCGCAAAAGGCGTCTCTGAAGACGAGACGGCAGACATCCTGCAGCAGCAAGGTGCCGCAGGCGTCGCCTTCCAGCGATGGGTCGGCGCACCGCCCGACGAATTGCTGCCCCCGAGTGCCATCGCCGTACCGCCCGAAGAAGCCTATGTGGCCGCGCACCCCACCGTCGCGGCAATGCAGCGCGACGTCGACGTGGCAAGGCAGACGGCAGCCGTCACCGCCTCCAACCGCAAGCCCAACTGGACCTGGGAGGTCGCCTACGGCCAGCGCACCGGCTATTCCGACATGGTGTCGGTGGGCGTGAGCATTCCTCTGCCCGTTGCTCCCGGCGAAAGGCAGGACCGGGACGCCGCTGCCAAGCTGGCACTGGTCGAAAAGGCCGAAGCCGACCTGGCTGAAGCGACCCGGGCCGCAACCGCCGAATACCGGTCGCTGCGCAGCGATGCGCAACGCCTGGAGCAACGCATCGACCGCTATCGCGCCGGTGTCGTCGTTCCTGCCAGTCAAAGAACAGCCGCAGCGACCGCGGCCTACCAGTCCAACCAGGGCAGCCTCGTCGCCCTGTTCGAGGCACGGCACGCCGAAGTCGAAGTACAGCGCAAGCTGCTGACGCTGCAGCGTGACCTTGCCAGGACCCAAGTCCAACTGGCCTTCCGGCCTCTCACTGCCGAGGTGGCGCAATGAACCGCACACGCATGATCGGCGCTTCGCTGCTGGTCGCCTTGTTGCTCGCAGCGAGCGCCTTCTACCTGGGCCGCAAGACAGCCCAGCCCGCGGATACGTCGATGGCCTCGCCAGCCAACGCATCCACTGCCGACGGCCGCAAGGTTCTCTACTGGCACGACCCCATGGTTCCGGGCCCGCGCTTCGACAAGCCCGGCAAGTCGCCCTTCATGGATATGCAACTGGTGCCCATGTACGCAGACAGCGCAACGGGCACGGCCAATGAGGGTGGCGTGCAGGTGAGCCCCACGGTCCAGCAGAACCTCGGCATCCGGTATGCCAGCGTGCGACGCGCGGAAACTTCCGCGTCCTTCGACGCGGTCGGCACTGTGCAGTTCGACGAACGGCTCAATGTCGTCGTGCAGACGCGTGTCGCAGGCTACATCGAGCGCCTGTCGGTTCGTGCGCCCATGGAGCGCGTGCGCAAGGGCCAGGCGCTGGCGACGGTGTTCGCGCCGGAGTGGCTCGGGCCGCAGAACGAACTGCTGGCCCTCACGCGATCGGGCGTCGCCCCCGATCTCGTCGCAGCCGCGCGCGAGCGCATGCGGGCCATGTCCATCCCCGCCGAGCTCATCCGCCGCAGCGAGGAGACCGGCACGGCGCAGGCGCGCTACGTGCTCACCGCACCGTCCGACGGCGTGGTGGCCGAGTTGGGCGTACGCGAAGGCGTTGCGATCACGCCCGGCATGACGCTGTTTCGCATCGCAGGGCTGGAGAAGGTCTGGGCGGTGGCCGAGATTCCGGAAGTGCAGGCAGTGCGTCTCGCGCGCGGCCAGAAGGTCAAGGCGATCCTTCAGGCCGATGCGGCCCAGTCTTTCGATGGAACGCTCGACGAGATACTTCCCGAGATCAGCACCTCGACCCGCACCCTGAAGGCTCGCTTCGAAGTCGACAACAGGAACGGCAAGCTCACGCCCGGCATGCTGCTGCGTCTACAGGTGGCCGGCCCCGCCAGCACCCGGATGGTCGTGCCGTCCGAGGCCGTCATCCGCACCGGCAGGCGCGCCGTCGTCATCGTGCGCAAGGCCGACGGCGCCTTCGAGCCGCGTGACGTGTCGCTGGGCGCGGACCTGGGCGACGACACCGAAGTCGTCTCGGGCCTGAGCGAGGGCGACCAGGTGGTGGCCAGCGGCCAGTTCCTGATCGACTCGGAGGCCCGGCTGCGCTCGGTGCTGGGCAACATGGCGTCGCCTGCGGCCGCACCGACTGCGGGCGCTTCGGCGCCAGCCGTGGTGATTCACAAGGCCGAAGGCAAGGTCGAGAGCGTGGCACCCGACGGCATCACCATCTCGCACGGCCCCGTCGCAACGCTCAAGTGGCCGTCCATGACGATGGGCTTTGCGAAGTCATCGCCGAACGCCTTCCCCGAGATCAAGCCCGGCGACCAGGTGCGCTTCGAATTCAAGGAAGGTGGCGCCACGGGCTACGAGCTGGTCTCCGTGCAGCGCGTGCAACCGGGCGCCAAGCCATGATCGCCGCGCTGATCCGCTGGTCGGTCGGCAACCGCTTCCTGGTGCTGATCGCGACCTTGTTCCTGGTGGCGGCGGGCTGGTGGTCCGTCGCCCGGACACCACTCGATGCGCTGCCCGATCTCTCGGACACGCAGGTCATCATCCGCACGCCCTTTCCCGGAAAGTCGCCCCAGGTGGTCGAAGACCTCGTCACCTATCCGCTGACGACCACGATGCTCAGCGTGCCCGGCGCCAAGACCGTGCGCGGCTACTCCTTCTTCGGCGACTCGTTCGTCTACGTACTGTTCGACGACAAGACCGATCCGTACTGGGCGCGTTCCCGTGTCGTGGAATACCTCAACCAGGTGCAGAGCCGGCTTCCCGCCGGCGCCAACGCCTCGCTGGGCCCCGATGCCACCGGGGTCGGCTGGGTCTACGAATACGCCTTGGTCGACCGCACGGGCACGCGCGACATCGGGCAGCTGCGCGCGTTGAACGACTGGTTCCTCAAGTTCGAGCTCAAGACCGTGCCCGACGTGGCCGAGGTCGCGAGCATCGGCGGCATGGTGCGCCAATACCAGGTGGTGCTCGACCCGGACCGCCTGCGTGCGCTCGGCATCACGCAGTCGACGGTGGTGGAGGCGCTGCAAAAGGCCAACCAGGCGTCCGGCGGTTCGGTCGTGGAATTCGCCGAGGCGGAGTACATGGTGCGTTCGCGCGGTTACCTGCGCTCGCTCGACGACTTCCGCACGATCCCGCTTTCTGCGACGGGCGCAACGCCGGTGCTGCTGCGCGACGTGGCGACGGTACAGATCGGCCCCGAGATGCGCCGCGGCATCGCCGAGCTGGACGGGGAGGGCGAAGTGGCCGGCGGCGTCATCGTCATGCGCTCGGGCAAGAACGCCCGCTCGACCATCGAGGCCGTCAAGGCGAAGCTCGAAACGCTCAAGACCAGCCTGCCGCCGGGCGTCGAGATCGTGCCGACCTACGACCGCTCGCTGCTGATCGACCGTGCCGTCGAGAACCTGCGCGGCAAGCTCGTCGAGGAGTTCATCGTGGTGGCGCTGGTGTGCGCGGTCTTCCTGTTTCACCTGCGCTCGGCGCTGGTGGCGGTGGTGGCCTTGCCGATCGGCGTGCTGGCGGCGTTCATCGTCATGCACTGGCAGGGCGTCAACGCCAACATCATGTCGCTGGGCGGCATCGCGATTGCCATTGGCGCGATGGTGGACGGGGCGATCGTGATGGTCGAGAACGTGCACAAGCACATCGAGGCTTTCGAGGTACAGCATGACCGGCAGCCTACGGTGCCGGAGCGATGGCAGCTGGTCTCCGAGGCTTCCGTGGAGGTCGGGCCTGCGCTGTTCTTCTCGCTGCTGGTGATCACGCTTTCCTTCGTGCCGGTGTTCTCGCTCGAAGCGCAGGAGGGGCGATTGTTCTCGCCGCTGGCCTTCACCAAGACTTACGCCATGGCGGCCGCGGCGGGGCTGTCGGTGACGCTGATCCCGGTGCTCATGGGCTACCTGGTGCGGGGGCGAATCCCGCACGAAGCCGCCAACCCCGTGAACCGCTTCCTGATGGCGGTGTACCGGCCCGCGCTGGAGCTGGTGTTGCGATTTCCCAAGGGAACGCTCGCCGTGGCTGCCGTGCTTCTGGCGCTGACTGCGGTGCCGTTGATGCGACTGGGCGGCGAGTTCATGCCGCCGCTGGACGAAGGCGATCTGCTCTACATGCCGTCCGCGCTGCCGGGGCTGTCGGTGTCGAAGGCGTCCGAGCTGCTGCAGCAGACCGACCGCCTGATCAAGACCCTGCCCGAAGTCGCGCGCGTGTTCGGCAAGGCAGGGCGCACGGACACCGCGACCGACCCGGCCCCGCTCGAGATGTTCGAGACCACGATCCAGTTCAAGCCCAAGGCGCAATGGCGCGCCGGCATGACACCGGACAAGCTCGTCGAAGAACTGGACCGCGCCGTCAAGGTACCGGGCCTGACCAACGTGTGGGTGCCGCCCATCCGCAACCGCATCGACATGCTGGCCACGGGCATCAAGAGCCCGGTTGGCATCAAGGTGGCGGGCGCGGATCTGGCCACGATCGATTCGTTGACCACGCAGATCGAGGCGGCAGTCAAGGGTGTTCCCGGTGTGTCGTCGGCGCTGGCGGAGCGGCTGACGGGCGGGCGCTACATCGACGTCGATGTGGACCGGCTCGCTGCCGCGCGCCACGGGCTCTCGGTGGCGGACGTGCAGGCCGTGGTGTCCACGGCCATCGGCGGCGAGAACGTCGGCGAAGTCATCCAGGGTCGCGAACGCTATCCCATCAACGTCCGCTACCCGCGCGAGATTCGCGATTCGCTGGAGCGGCTGCGGCAACTGCCCTTCGTGACCGACAAGGGCGCGCAACTGCTGCTGGGCGATGTCACCAGGATCGCCATCGAAGACGGCCCGCCGATGCTGCGCAGCGAGAACGCACGCTTGTCGGGCTGGGTCTACGTCGACGTGCGCGGCCGCGACCTGCGCTCCGCCGTCAACGACATGCAGGCCGCGGTCGACAGGGCCGTGAAGATGCCTGCGGGCTATGCCGTGTCGTGGTCCGGCCAGTTCGAGTACCTGGAGCGCGCGACCCAGCGCCTGAAGCTGGTGGTGCCGGTCACGCTCGCGGTCATCTTCGTGCTGCTCTACCTGCTGTTCGGGTCGTTCGCCGATGCGGCCCTCGTGATGGCGGCCGTGCCGTTCTCGCTCGTCGGCGGCTTCTGGCTGATCTGGGCGCTGGGCCATTCGATTTCGGTGGCCACCGCGGTAGGCTTCATCGCGCTGGCCGGCGTGGCGGCCGAGTTCGGCGTGGTGATGCTGGTCTACCTGAAGAATGCGCTGGCACGCCGCCTCGAGGCGGGGGAGCCGATGAACGACGAAACCCTGCTGGCCGCGATCCGCGAAGGCGCCGTGCTGCGCGTGCGGCCCAAGGCCATGACCGTTGCGGTCGTGATGGCGGGCCTGCTGCCCATCCTGTGGGGCAGCGGCACCGGCTCGGAGGTGATGACGCGCATTGCCGCACCGATGGTGGGCGGCATGGTGACCGCGCCGCTTCTGAGCATGCTCGTTGTTCCTGCCGCCTGGTATCTGCTGCGTCGGGGCGGCCGTGCCGCGCGTGCCCGTTTGTCTGCTGTTTCCAATCAAACCACTGAAGGAGTGATCCCATGAAAGTCTTGCATCCGCTCGCATTCGCACTGCTCGCCGCATCGGCCGCGGCTCAGGCCCAGATGCCGAAGGACGATATGTCGTCCATGAAGATGCCAGCGCCCGGCCAGCAGGCACCCGGCATGCTGACCGACGCTGTCGTCCAGAAGGTCGATCAGACCGGCGGTGTGATCGTGCTGAAGCACGGTGACATTCCCAACCTCGCCATGCCGGCCATGACCATGGGCTTCGACGTGGCCGACAAGAAGATGCTCACCCAGGTCAAGACGGGCGACAAGGTCAGGTTTCATGTAGAGGTCGTCAAGGGCAAGCCGACCGTGACACACCTCGAAGCGGCGCGCTGAGCTCGAAGATCCGACTTGGACGTCGAGTTGCCTTGGTAGCTGATTGCGTCGACCGGCGCGATCAGCCACTACTGTTTTTGAGAGGCCGCCGTCAGGCCGTCGAGTATTCCGCACCGCTCGGCGACCTGGCCCGAGCAGCATTGAGCCCTGAGCGTCATCAGCTGTCCCTCCAGAGATTTCAGCTCCTCAATACGCTTGGCGAGCTGAAGAATGTGCTTGTCCAACAGTTCGTTGACCTCGTCGCAAGGCTCGTTTTGATGGTCCTTGAACTTCAGCAGCACCCGGATGTCGTCAAGACTCATGTCGAGTGAGCGGCAATGCCGAACAAAGGCCAGGCGCTGAACATGAGTTTCGTCGTAACGCCGGTAGTTGCCCGCCGTCCGCGCCGGCGGCGACAGCAACGCCTCCTGCTCGTAGAAGCGGATTGTGGGAATCTGCATTCCCGTCGCACTGGCCAGTTCACCGATTTTCATGTTGCATTTCCGGATGCCCACTGCGGGCTTGCTCTTGACTCTCAACCTACTTTAGGGTTCTTAATCATGCCTTGGCTGGGCCTGTCGATCAAGCGCTTGCGGTAGCCGCCTGTGAACACGTTGGCAGCAAGGGGAAACCGTGTGGCGCACCCCCTTGCAGCCCAGGAATTTGAGGACAACCGATCAATGAATGCAATGACGCAAACTTCGTGCGGCTCGAGCTGCAGGTGCTCCGCGGGCGATGTTGGGACGGCAACAGCGGAGCCAGTTGTTACTGGCTTTGCCATCGCCAACATGGACTGTCCCAGCGAGGAGGCCCAGATTCGCAAGCGCCTGGCACAGGTCGATGGCATCCGGGGGATGGTTTTCGACTTGGCCGGTCGCCGCCTCGAGGTCACACACGAACCAGCCGGTCAGAACGCCATCCTGCGCGCACTGCACGCCATCGGCATGCAGGCGGTCGTGGCACCCGCATCGCAGCAGGTCGTCTACTTCATCGAGGAGATGGACTGCCCCAGCGAAGAGCGTCAGTTGCGCTCGGTGCTGGAGCCTCTGGAGGGCGTGCAGGCCGTGGACTTCGATCTGAAGGCTCACACGCTAACGGTGTCGCATTCGCTCGCCGATACGGCCTCCATTGCCCGAACCATCGAGGGCCTGGGAATGCGGCCCTTCGAGAAGGCTGAAGGCAGCGCGGCGCCAGTTGCTGGCGAGCCAGTCCCCGTGGTGGCTTCGCATGCCCCCCTTGCAGCGCCTGCAGCAGGAAGCGCCACGCGCTTCTTCATTTCCAACATGGACTGTCCGACGGAAAAAGCCACGATTCGCAAGCGCCTCGGCGCGGTCGACGGCATCGAGCGGCTGGATTTCGACCTGATGCAGCGTCGGCTCGATGTCCAACATCACCTGCCGGACACCGCCCCGATCCTCAAAGCGCTGAGCGACGTAGGCATGAAAGCGACCGTCGAGCGCGCTGGCGGCCAGGACCCTCAAGGTCAGGCCGTGTACCTCATCGAGAAGATGGACTGCCCGACCGAGGAAGGCTTGCTGCGCAAGGCGCTTGAGGGCATGCCGGGCGTGAAAGCGCTGGATTTCAACCTGATGGGCCGCACGCTGACCGTGAGTCACGAGCTTGCAGACCTCGCCCCGGTGACGGCGGCGATCGAGCGGCTCGGCATGGCACCGGTGCTGCGAAGCGCCAGCGAGCCAGCACCTTCTGTCGCGCGCGAATTCGGCACCGGCATCTCGCGTGGGCAATGGATTCGCATGGTTCTCTCCGGCGTGCTGGCACTCGGGGCGGAGGCCATGGTCTTCGCTGGGACGCCCGAGGCCTCCTGGCCCATCATTCTTGCCAGTCTTGCCGCGATTGGTCTGGGCGGCATCGAGACCCTCAAGAAGGGCTGGATCGCGCTGAAGACGCGGTCGTTGAACATGAACCTGCTGATGACGGTCGCCGTCATCGGCGCGGCGTTGATCGGTCAGTGGCCGGAGGCGGCGGTGGTCATCTGGCTTTTCGGCATCGCGGAGATGATCGAGGCGCTGAGTCTGGACCGGGCCCGCAATGCGATCCGCAAGCTGATGGATCTCGCGCCTGAGAGCGCTTTGATACGCCAGCCCGACGGGCAGTGGATCGAGGTCAAGGCGGATACGGTGCCTGTCGGAAGCGTGCTGCGCGTGAGGCCGGGGGAGCGGATCGCGCTCGATGGCGAGGTCGTCGCCGGTCAATCTTCGGTGAACCAGGCGCCGATCACTGGCGAGAGCATGCCGGTGGAGAAAGTAGTCGGCGCCACGGTCTTCGCCGGCACCATCAACGAACGCGGCACGCTGGAGTTTCGTGTCACTTCGCGCAAGGGGGAGACCACGCTCGACCGCATTGCGCGATCGGTCCAGGAAGCGCAGGGCCAGCGTGCGCCCACGCAACGCTTCGTCGACAAATTCGCAAGCATCTACACGCCCGCAGTGTTCGCGGTTGCGCTCGCCGTCGCGGTCGTTCCTCCGCTCGCCTTCGGCCAACCGTGGTTCGAATGGGTCTACAAGGCGCTGGTGATGCTGGTCATCGCCTGTCCGTGCGCGCTGGTGATCTCCACGCCGGTCACCGTGGTGAGCGGTCTGGCTGCGGCAGCGCGCCGCGGCATCTTGGTCAAGGGGGGCCTTTACCTCGAGCAGGGCCGACACCTGAAGTCCGTGGCGCTGGACAAAACCGGCACGCTGACCCATGGCCGTCCCGCCCTCACGGACATCATCCCGCAAGGTGCAATGACGAAAAACGAGGCGCTGCGCCTCGCCGCAAGCATCGATGTACTGTCGGAGCACCCTGTAGCCACTGCCATCGTCACCGGACACGGCAATGCGCCACTCGCCACTGTCGAGCGCTTCGAGGCCATTCCCGGACGCGGCGTCAAGGGCGATGTGGACGGCCGCACCTACTACGTGGGCAACCATCGACTCATCGAGGAGCTTGGCATCTGCTCGCCCGAACTGGAAGCGCAGCTCGATGCGCTGGAGTTCCAGGCAAAAACAGCGGTGGTACTGGCCACCGATAAAGAGGTCTTGGCGGTGCTGGGCGTCGCAGACACCGTGCGCGAAACCAGCCGCCAGGCCATCGAGGACCTGAAATCGCTGGGCATTGAGCCCGTGATGCTGACAGGCGACAACAAGAAAACCGCGCAAGCCGTCGCAACCCAGGTCGGAATCACCAGTGCGAAAGGCGAGTTGCTTCCGCAGGACAAACTGCAAGCCATCGAGGAATTGCTCGCACGCGGCCCCGTTGGCATGGTGGGCGATGGCGTCAACGATGCGCCGGCACTGGCAAGGTCGAGCATCGGCTTTGCGATGGGCGCGGCCGGCACCGACACGGCGATCGAGACCGCCGATGTGGCGCTGATGCAGGACGATCTGCGCAAGCTGCCGGAGTTCATCCGGCTGTCGCAGCGCGTCGCCGGCATCTTGACGGCCAACATCGTGTTCGCCCTCGGGATCAAGGCCATCTTCATGGTCCTTGCGTTCACCGGCCATGCCAGCTTGTGGCTGGCGATCCTGGCCGACATGGGCGCCAGCCTTGCGGTCGTCTTCAACGGTCTGCGCCTGCTGCGTGCGCCCGCTGCGACGAGGGTCAACAACAGCTGAGCGGGGTATTTCCCGGGCCGTGCGGCCCGCCCCCCCCCGCGCTCGCGCGGCTGCTCTGAAGTCACTTCCATCCATTTGCCCGAGCAGCAATGCAAGTCGTCAATAAAATGAGAATCAATAGCGCTACTACAACATGAAAATGCTCTCACTCTGGGCCAGGCGATTCCTGGCAATGGCGGCGCTTCTCGCGCTCTGGTCGTCTTCTCTGGCCTGGGCAGCGGACCCCGCAGCGAGCGATCAGGCCAAGCAGACCTGGCAGTTGCTGGACTACCTTGCGGTCGATTACGGCGGCGCCGTGCGTGACGGCAAGGTCCAGAGCGCCAGCGAATACGAAGAGATGAAGGAGTTCGCTGCGACGGCTGGGCAGCAGCTCGCCGCACTGCCGAGCACGCCGGCACTCCCAGACCTGCAACGCCAGGCCACAGCGCTGAGCGAGCTCATCGCGGCGAAGTCAGATGCAAAGGCGGTGGCCGACAGCGCCCATTCATTGGCTGCGGCATTGGTCAAGGCCTACCCGTTCCCGCTCTCGCCATCCAAGCCACCGGATCTCGTGCGCGCCAAGGTGCTGTTCGAAGCCAACTGCGCCGCATGCCACGGGGCAACCGGCCGGGGCGATGGCCCACTGGGCGCCAAACTGAACCCGCCGCCGATCGCGTTCACCGATCGCGACCGGGCCCGTTCGCGCAGTGTGCTCGCGCTCTATCAGGTCGTCTCTCAAGGCGTCGCCGGCACGCCGATGCCCAGTTTCGCGACGCTCCCCGACGAGGATCGGTGGGCATTGGCATTTTTCGCCGGAACGCTGTCGCACGACGATGCGATGCGCACGCGCGGTGAACAGGCATGGGGGCGCGATGCTGCCGCCAAGGCCGTCTTTCCGGATCTGGCGGCCGCGGCCACATTGACCGAGGCGGCCTTGTCGGAGCGGATGTCTCCAGACGCGGCGCGCGATCTCACCGCCTACGTTCGAAGCCACCCGGAAGCCACCGTTGCCGCGAGCGGTCCAGGCGGATTGGGCCTGGCTCGCTCGCGTCTTCAGGAGAGTCTTGCCGCGGCCCGCACGGGAGACCAGGCCAACGCGACGCGCTTGGGTCTGTCGGCCTATCTGGATGGTTTTGAGCCGCTCGAGCCGGCATTGCGTGCGCGCAACCAGGCGCTGCTCACCGAAGTGGAAAACTCCATGCTGGCCTATCGCGGTGCACTTGCCAGCGGCAAGCTGGAACAAGCGGATGCCGCTGCGCAGAAGCTGGACTACCTCTTTGCACAGGTCGATAACGAACTGGGGGCGGACAAGGCCGATCCGTTGACCACGTTCATCGCCTCGCTCACTATCCTGCTTCGAGAAGGTGTGGAAGCGCTGCTGATTGTCGTCGGCATGGTGGCCTTCCTGAAGAAAGCCGAACGGCGCGATGTCCTGGCCTACGTGCATGGCGGTTGGATCGTGGCGCTCGCTTGCGGCGGCCTGACCTGGGCCGTGGCAACCTATTTCGTGAGCATCAGCGGCGCCAGCCGGGAGGTGACCGAAGGGGTGTCGTCGCTCTTCGCGGCCATCGTGTTGCTGAGCGTGGGGCTCTGGATGCACCAGAAGAGCACCGCCGGCAAATGGCAGGCCTACCTGAAGGAAAAGCTCTCCGCAGCGATGACACGTCGCTCGGCGTGGGCGTTGTTCGCCTTGTCGTTCATTGCTGTCTACCGCGAGGTCTTCGAGACGGTGCTGTTCTACTCGGCGTTGGCTGGTGACGGAAACAACGGCGCATTGCTCGGTGGCCTGTTGGGAGGAATGGTCATCCTTGCGGCCATCGCATGGCTCATGCTGCGCACCAGCGCTCGCATGCCCATCGGCAAGTTCTTCAGCCTCAGCTCGATCCTGGTGGCCGTGCTCGCAGTGGTGCTCGCAGGCAAGGGCGTTGCCGGTCTCCAGGAGGCGGGATGGCTCAGTGCCAGTCCAATCCACTGGCCCCGCATCGAGGTACTCGGGATGTATCCGTCCGCGGAGACCACCATCGCGCAGGCCGTGGTCCTGATCATTGCGCTGGCGGGCTTTGCGCTGAACTCGGTAAGGGCACGGCAGCCTCGGTCAACCTGAAGCAGGTGGCCGCAAGCCATCAACGCGAAGGATGTTGCGTGCCGCTGCAGTTTGCGAGCACAGCGAAGTAGTTGATCTGCGCGCTTTTTTCAGCGCGTCAGAAAACCCTGTCGGATGCGCTGGTCAGCTGATTGCAACGGGATGGATGCGGCGTTGACCCGATGCACAGCCAGAATGCGCTGTATCTCTGCGCACACCCAGGAAGATCCACATGGCAACTCGCAACGATCTCCCGATCCTGCGCCAGATCCCGAACGGTGTCTGGGTCCTTGGCTTCGTCAGCATGCTGATGGACATCTCTTCGGAAATGATCCACAGCCTGCTGCCGCTGTTCATGGTCTCCACCCTGGGCGCCAGCGCTTTGGCGGTCGGACTGATCGAAGGGCTCGCCGAAGCCACGGCGCTGATCGTCAAGGTCTTTTCGGGAACGCTGAGCGACTACCTTGGCAAGCGCAAGGGCCTGGCTGTGTTCGGCTACGCGCTGGGTGCGCTGACCAAGCCGCTGTTCGCGCTCGCCCCGACCCTGGGCATCGTGCTGACGGCGCGGCTGCTGGACCGGGTCGGCAAGGGGATACGCGGGGCGCCCCGCGATGCCCTGGTCGCCGACATCACGCCGGCACATCTGCGCGGTGCGGCCTTCGGCTTGCGCCAGTCGATCGATACCCTCGGAGCCTTCCTCGGGCCGTTGTTGGCCGTCGGCTTGATGCTGCTCTGGGCGAACGATTTCAGGGCTGTGTTCTGGGTAGCGGTGATCCCCGGATTGATGGCCGTCGCGTTGCTCGCGTTCGGCCTGCGGGAGCCGGTGCATCAGCAAGGCGAGAAGCGCATCAACCCGATCCGCCGCGAGAACCTGAAGCACCTCGGCGCCTCGTACTGGTGGGTGGTGATCATCGGCGCGGTGTTCACGCTGGCCCGGTTCAGCGAGGCCTTCCTGGTGCTGCGGGCCCAGCAAGGCGGCATTCCGATGGCGCTGGTGCCGCTCGTGATGGTGGCGATGAACCTGGTCTATGCGCTGTCTGCCTATCCGTTCGGCAAGCTCTCCGACCGCATGAGTCACACCCGGCTGCTGGCCTTCGGGCTGTTCGTGCTGATCGCGGCCGATCTGATCCTGGCCTCCAGCAATCACTGGGGCGTGGTGCTGGCCGGCGTCGCGCTCTGGGGCGTTCACATGGGCATGACACAAGGCCTGCTGACCGCCATGGTGGCAGACACCGCGCCCGCCGACCTGCGCGGCACCGCCTACGGGTTCTTCAATCTGGTCAGCGGCCTTGCCATGCTGGCCGCCAGCGTGGTCGCCGGCCTGCTGTGGGACCGGCTCGGCGCATCCGTCACGTTCCATGCCGGCGCGGCCTTCTGCGTGATGGCGCTCGTCGGGCTGGGGTGGCATCGCCGATAGGCAAGTGAGTACAGCGAGCAGACTCTGATGGAAACCCCGCTCAAATCTGAAGAGTCCATCTGTTCAACCAGTCCCATTCGATCGTTCCGAATGCAGGCTTGGGCAACGCTCCCAGTTCTAGTGAACAGGTCATTTTTCCGAAACTGTTTTGGATGGGCGGTTTCAAGAGCGAAGTGCAACAGTTGAGTTATTGAACTGAGGAAGGGGCCTTCTGAGCCATGGCCAGCATGTGAGAAAAGACGGCCAGCGGGGTGTTGAAGTCGTGCGTGGCGCGAGGCCTGTTGTTCAGGCTGTCTGCGATGACGTCAAGTTCTTCTTGGCTGTAGACGCTCAGGTCGATGCCCTTGGGCAGGTACTGACGCAGCAGGCCGTTGGTGTTCTCACAGGTGCCGCGCTGCCATGGGCTGTGCGGGTCGCAGAAGTACACGCGCACGCCGGTGTTCAGGGCCAGTTGCTGGTGACGGCTCATCTCCTTGCCCTGGTCGTAGGTGAAGCTGTGACGCATCGGTGCGGCAATCGAATTGAGCTTGACGGTGAAGCCTGCGAGCGCCGAGGCGGCGGTGGCATCTTCCATGCGAGCAAGCAGCACCAAGCGGCTGGAGCGCTCCACCAACACGCCCACGGAGGACTGGTTACCTGCGCCTTTAATGAAGTCGCCTTCCCAGTGTCCGGGCATCACGCGGTCCTCGATCTCGGGCGGGCGCACGTGGATGCTGACCATCTCGGGGATCTGGCCGCGCCGGTCATTGCCCCGCGTGCGCGGCAGGCGCGTGCCATGGCCCTGGCGCAGGCAGGCGATGAGCTGGCGGCGCAGCTCGCCTCTGGGCAGGGCGTAGATCGCGGTGTAGATGGTTTCGTGGGACACGTGGCGCGCAGGCTCGTCGGGGAAGGTGCGCTTCAGGGTAGCGGCAATCTGCTGTGGCGACCACTTCCAGTCGAGCATCGTCAGGACAACACGCCAGGCGACGCCGCGGACATCGAGCTTGGCGGCGGGGCGCGCGGCGCGCTGGCGCAGTAGGCAGGCGTTCTGGGCGAGATGCGAGCCGTAGGCCAGTGCCCCCAAGGTGTTGCGCCCGAGCTCACGGCTAACGGTCGAAGCCGATCGTTGCAGCGTGCGGGCCATGGCCCGCACGCTGCAACCTTGCTGGCGCATGCTGGCGATGGTCATTCGGTCCTCAGGCTGCAGTTGCTGGTAGCTGATTCGGTCTTGCATGGAACACCTTACTTGAAGGGGTGTTGCACTTCAGACTTGAGGCCGCCCACCTTATCGACCAACTGCCTGAACTGATCGTACTTCGCTCCGCCGCGCAGAAATGGTTGCAGGTTGGCGAATGACTCCCGAGTTCGACGATCGCACTGATCGACGAACTTCATCAGATCGGTGTCATCTTGAATCTGCTTGATGATGGCGAAAGCCTCAGACATGTGCGCGATTTGCAAGCGCACCCAATACAACCCACCGTTCGGGCGTACGTTGCGGTCGCCACGCTCGACTGCCTCCTTGTAGTCGGAGAGACTCTGGTTTGCGTATGACATGTCATTCGCAGCCATCATCAGTTTGATGACTATCACCGCACTGGGGCCGCGGAGCTTCAGCGTCTCGAAGTTGATTTGTCGAGTAGTCGTGCGCACCATGGCAGATCCTGTCCGGTTCTTCTTGCTCGAACGAGCATAGCGTGTAACCCACCACCTCCCCATCGTTCTAGGCCATGCCGAATAGGAACGGCGCCCGCCTGCACGATACGCGCCGGCACCATGAGGAATCCTTGGCGCTACCCGTACTGGCGTACGCGATCTGGGGAGACCTATTGCAGCGCTACTCCGCCAGCACCATCGCACCTTTCGCTCAGCTGGCGCCCGCGGTCGGCTGGGCTGCCTAATCGTTCGCTCCGCTTAACCGCGGCTAGCATCGGAGCGAAACACTGATCACTCGATGCCAAGGCAGATTCGATGGACATCCGCGCCCTCGATCTGTAGGTTCAGTTCGGCACGTTGGGTTTACAGTTATGTCGTCTGCAGAGTGTGCTGGATCACAGGGCTTTCAGGCACCGGCGGCGGGTGCCGCGGGCACAAGTTGGGGTGCCACGGCTCTTCCGAGCACGAGAGCATCGAGACGCTCAAGCGTGCCGACCACCAATTCGACAATTCCGGGCTCGAAGTCCTCGCGATCTTCCTCTTCGTGGGTGCCTTTGTTCAGATAGGTCCAAACGTGAGCGTTGGCGGCAAGGAGCGTCTGGAGGCATGCGATCACCTCCGCCTTGTCCTGATGTGCGAATCCGACCGCCCTGGCTTTGCTGAGAAGCTGGTCGCACAAATTCCGTAACTCTGGCTCTGCACCCGGTCGGCGCATCGAAATCGACAGGTTGCCATGGTCGTGGCTAATCAACCATTTCCAGACTCTACCGCTGAGCATCTCCAGCGCTTGGCGCGAAGCAGCAAGAGCGCCCCGATCGTTCATCCCGTTGATCGCCGATCGAGCTTCCACCAGATAGCTTCGAATCTGCGGATCGGCATGGATCACCGGGCGGTAGTCGCCTCGATGAGGACGGATTCCATACACCTGCAGGTCGTTGCGCTGAGCCGGCAGCATGTGATTCTGAATGTCCTTGATGAATTCTTGACTGTGGCAGGTCACGATGAGCTGTGTGTCGGCGAACCGTTGCGCATCGAAGATGGTTTCCCGAATGCCTTGGCGGTGCTCGGTGTCGATCGCGTTGATCGCATCGTCGAAGACGATCAGCGGTGCGCCAATGGCAATCGCTTTGGCCAGCACCACGGCCAAGCCGAGGCACCGAATGTGTCCTTCGCTGAGCACCTGCAACGCGTCGTGCCGTCGCTCGGGACTGGCTTGGAAGGCGACCTGAATGCGCATGGCGTTGGAGGTCGGTAGGAAAAGCGCGGCGAGTTTGTCCTCGTCCCGGTCCTGCCGGTTGAAATCGTTGTAGAGCGCCATCGCCGATTCGTTCAGCCCGGCCATCAGTTGCGCCGGCAGGCCGTCGCGGTACTGCCTGAGCAACGGAAGAAAGGCGTCGTACGCCACGCCAATGCGCATATCAAGTTCGATCTCGATTCTTTCCGCCTCCGCCTGCTCGATGAGTGCGGCGTTCTGCTCGTCGAACTCCGCCACGCGTGCACGTGCCGCGTCGACCAGGAGTGCCAACTGTTGCCGCTTGGAAACCTGGGCCACGGCACGTTCCTTCAGACCTTGCAGCTTGTCTCGCTCGCGGATTCGCTGCGCGCGCTCCTCCGTTGCGGTCCTCGTCTCGGCGTCGCGCAACGCCGCGCGGTCCGCCGCGGCGCAGAGCCTTTCGAACTGGGTTGGGCCGCCATCGACGGGCTCCTGCAGCGTCGTCCACCAAGGGCTGGTGATCTGGATTTGAAGGGGCGCTCGGGCGGGTGCGGCGCCACCCATTTCCGCATGCTCGAATCTCAGCAGCCTGTCGACTACGTCGCGCAGCGCTGTAGAGGCTGCATCGCGCGTTGTACGCGCGGCATCCCGCGCGTTTTGCAGTTCCGCGAGCTCGCGAAGTTGTGCGAGACCGTCGATCGCTTTGGCGAACGGATCGCGAGTCACCTGCGCGAGCGGTGTGTCGCACGCGGGGCATGCCGCGCTGTCGACTTTGCGCAATTTCGAGACCGCGGTGTAGAGCTCCTGGAAAGAAATCTGATCGCCCTTGCCGCGCAACTCTTCCTCGCGGGCATCGAGTGCAATCTGTTTTTCCGTCGCTTCAGCCAACTGATCGGTGACGTCCGCGTGCGTCACGTTCACCATCGCCGGTTGGACCCTGTCGATCAGCGCCGAAAGCTCCTGCAGTCTTCCAGGGGCCTGTTCCGTGCCGATATAGGCCTGCATGGCTTCGAAGCCCAGATCCGGTTGCAACTCGGCGGCCAAGGCAGCGTCTTCCAGATCCAGCGCTGTGATCGCCTGCTTCTCTCGCTCCAGGGTCTGCTGGTCCTGGGCCAGGCCTGCCCGTGCAGTCATCAGTTGTCTCTGCTTGACGGACAGCAGCTTCAACTTCGCATCCATGGAATCGTTGAAATTCCCCACGAAGTCGTTGAACTGGTCCATGCCGAAAAGCGTGGCAATCAGCGCAGAGCGCTCGGCTGGCGCCCTGGACGCCAATCGAGAGAACGAATCGATTCGGTTCTTCTCCACGAACAGAAATCGATGCGCGTCCTGGTTAGGCCGCAGGTTGACGACTTCGCCGTGTGTATCCCTCGCGCTGAGCGCAGGTGCGACGAAACGACGCTCGTGGACATTCGCCAGATATGCGTCGGC
Source organism: Variovorax sp. AC103 (assembly GCF_979254005.1). Classification (NCBI taxonomy): domain Bacteria; kingdom Pseudomonadati; phylum Pseudomonadota; class Betaproteobacteria; order Burkholderiales; family Comamonadaceae; genus Variovorax; species Variovorax sp. AC103. Next base: position 271,665 of record NZ_CEEDFC010000003.1, read on the forward strand.
GCCAAGGCGTGTCGCCTCCGCTTCATCGACACTGCCGAGCAGCGCATATTCCAATGCTTCGCAGAAGCTGCTCTTGCCGCTTCCATTCGGGCCATACATCAGAGTGATACGCCTACTGAGATCGAATTCCTCGGCTTGACGAAAGCCCCTGAAGGGCCCGACTCGCAAACGATTCAGTCGCGTCCATGCCCAATCCTGTGCTACCGCGTTGGCAGCGATGTCTGGCATGTCGATCGGAGAATCTGCAAGATCGCGACGACAGAGTTCTGCAAGAAGACCCGCTCTCTGCGACTGACGATTCGAGGTGCGTGCAACGCCGTCGAAATTGGCGAGCACCAAGTGCGCCAGGCGCTTCACGTCATCGGCGATACCCCGGGGTTGCCCATGCAGCCACTGGACGAATTGCTCGAAGTCTCGCTTTGCAGAAGACATGCCCTTTACCCCTTCTTGAAAGTAGGCAACCCGCGCCAGCAGGAATCTGGATCACAGCAAGTGAGAGATCTCATTCAACGGCTTCAAGCCCGAGCCAAACCGACCGATCGCTTCGCGATGCGCTCCGAGTTCGCTGTATGGCAGATAACGGATACCGAGCTCGGCGACGCGCGAGAAGGCGGGGCGACGTAGCTGAAGCCGCACATCCTCGCGTCGCGCATCGGGCGCCACCAGGAACATCGACACGCCCACGCCCAGCGCAGTGCCCAGCGCGAGGTCCAGCATCCGCACGATGCCTGAGTAGATGGAGGTCGAGTGCTCCACCTCGAAGGCCGCAGCGATCTTCGAGCCGTCGGCCTCCACCCAGATCACATCGATCAAGCGGACCGAATCCAGGCCGGGTTGTGCGCCCGCAGGCAACTGCGTCAGGCAACCGTCACCGAGCCGCCCACCCGCATAGCTGCGTCCCTGGTCGTTCGAAGCGATCCAGACGCCGAAGCCGAGCGACTTGCCCAGATCGCGCAGCCATCCCTGAATTTGCGTGTGGGTTGCGTCGCTCTCGCGCTCCGCGGCCCAACGCTTGTGAGCGGCCGCTGAATCTTCGCGAACCTTCTCGAGGTCGGCCTCCCAACCCTGAACGGCCGCGACGTCGTCGCTGCGCGGCGGCGCCGTGTAGCGACCCGAGCCGATGTCGAAGAGCAATCCTGCCAGTGCGCCCATGTCGTTGGACAGCAGCCGGCGGTGCTGCGCGTTCAGCCGAAGGCAGCCCTCGCGCATGGAAAGGTAGTGGTCCCACTTGCCGAGCTTGACGTTGCTGCCTGTGACGGCGTTATAGCCTTTCACGATCGCCGTGTTGAACGGCATCACGATCGTGGGATGGACGAAGTACAGCAGGTTCGCCACAGCCGGCCCGAGGCCCTTGATCCGATGCGCATCGATGCGATGGATGGCCTCGACCACCTCCTCAGCGTTGTCGCAACAGTCGCAGGCATGCAGCAGTCGGGCAAAGGCACGCTGATTGGCGGCGTTCTCGTAAATGTCGGGAATGCGCAACTTCGGCTTCCAGAGAAACGCGTGGTCGGCGCCCTTGAAGATCTGGCGTTGCTCCGCCACCGACCCGACGACAGTCTCGAGCGAGGAGCCGCGAAACGCGCTGCCGAAGGTCCCCGCATCGATGTCCTTGACCACCTGGGCCAGGCCTCGGCGGATGGAACGGAAATTCTTCAGCCGCTCGTCCCACAGAAACCACGAGTTGTAGGTGCTCAATGGATCGGTCTTCCAGTGACCGATGAGAACTTCAAGACCGATGGACATGGACAGGATGAGATGGGGGCGCATGGCGCGACGCTGCGATTGAAGCACGGGGCGCCGAAATCAGGTGCTACGCCTTCTCATAAATCTCTGGCATTCGAAAGGCAACTTAATCTAGCAATCAATATACAATTAAATCTAGCGCCCAAAGGGCATAAGAATCTAGCAATCGAGCGCCATCGGCGCCTCCCACCGACTGTGCGAGTATGAAACATGGCCACCCATCCGACCTCGACTTCGCGTAAAGCTACCCCTGCGCAGCGGCGGTTGGCCACTGCCCTGGAAGCGCTGCATGTGCTTCAGGCGCAGGGCCATGGCGTGTTCAACACGAGCCAGTTTTCCCGCACCGACCGCGAGGCGCTGCTCGCCGCAAGGTATCTCCAGCCGGTGATCCAGGGCTGGTACATGTCCGCCAGCCCTTCGGCCAAGGCCGGCGACACGACGCCCTGGATTGCTGGAATGAAGGACTTCATTGCCGCCTATTGCAACGCCAGGTTCGGCGCCGACTGGTGCGTATCGGCGGAGTACTCGCTGAAACTGCACGCCGGCACAACCTTGCTGCCCCAACAGGTTGTCATTCACTCGCCACTGGGCAAGAACGGCGTGTTGGACTTGCCGAACGGGTTCTCTCTGATGGACTATCAGGCGAGAGACTTTCCTGGGCCCGACCGACGCGACAGCGTCGGAAACATCCGCACGATGACGCTGGCCCAAGCTCTCTTGAAGGCGCCGGAGAACTTCTTCAGGGCTTCCGCCCAGGACGCGCAGGTCGCGCTGCTGTCCATCAGCGATGCATCGGAACTCAGCCGGCTGCTCGCCGAGGGCAACCACAGCACGATCGCCGGGCGGCTTGCCGGCGCGTTCCGGGCGGTGGGCCGAGGTGCGATCGCGGACGACATCCTGGGATTCATGCGCGCTTTGGGCAACCAGGTCACTGAATTCAATCCGTTCGAGATCCCGCCGAGGATTGTCCCGGGCGACCGCATCGAGTCTCCCTATGTCTCCAGACTGCGACTCATGTGGGCTTCGATGCGCGACGACGTGATGGGTGACTTCCCGCAGCAGGAGCCCGGGTCGCCGGGCGACGTCGACGCATTCATGCAGGCGGTCGAAGATGTCTATGTCACCGATGCCTACCATTCGCTGTCCATCGAAGGCTACAGAGTCACGCCGGAACTGATCCGTCGCGTGGCGGGCGGGGATTGGAACGAGGACATCCACGAGCAGGACCGGCAGTCCAGAGATGCGATGGCGGCGCACGGCTACTGGCTGGCGCACAACGAGGTCAAGGTGTCCATCCGGAAGATCTTCAGCGGCGCAAACGCCGGTGATGTCCTCAAGGGCGATCATGGCGCCTGGTTTCGCGCGATGTTCGCGCCCAGCGTTACCGCTGGGCTTCTGGCGGCGACGGACCTGGCGGGCTACCGCGGGCATCAGGTCTACATTCGCAACGCGCAACATGTGCCACCGCCGCGCGAAGCCGTGCGCGAGATGATGCCCGTGCTCTTCGAACTGCTGCGCGACGAACGCTCGGCCGCGGTGCGCGCGGTGCTGGGTCACTTCATGTTCGTCTTCATTCACCCGTACATGGACGGCAATGGCCGGCTTGGGCGCTTCATCATGAACACGATGCTGGCCTCGGGCGGCTTTCCCTGGACAGTACTGCGCCTCGAGGATCGCGATCGGTACATGGCGGCGCTGAATGCGGCAAGCGGCCAGGGTGACATCAAGCCGTTTGCGTCGTTCGTCGCCCAGAGTCTGGATGCGGCAAGGGACGCGCAGGCCGACCCGCTGCACGACGATGGCGCATTGGACGCTGACATCGAAGAAGACGATCCGCAACGCCCGCGCGGTTGAGGGCTGCGGATGGCGCGTCAAAGCGGCGCGCGGCCCAGGTCGAATCAGCTTTCGGGCAACCCCAGAGAGAAGCTGATTTCGGTGACGCCCGATCGGGAGGTGGCGCGGGTCTGCCCGCCGTGCATGCGCGCGATCGCGGCGACGATCGCCAGGCCCAGCCCATGGTGCTCTGACGAGTCGGTGCGGGAGCGCTCCGCCCGGAAGAAGCGTTTGAAAAGATTGGGCAGCACGTCGGCGGGGACAGGCTCGCCCCGGTTGGCGACCTTGACCCAAACACCGTCGGGCTGCGTGTCGATCACGACCGCGATGGTCGAGCCTGGCGCCGCATACCGGCTCGCGTTGCTCAGCAGGTTCGACAGCGCCCGGCGCACCAGACCAGCGTCGACGCCAACGTGCGCATCGCCGCTCACATGCACCTTCAGCCCCACGTCTTCGAGCTTGGCTTCGTGGAAATCCAGCACCGTGCGAACCTGGTCGGCCAGGCTGACCGGCGCCGAGCGGCGGGCGACAGCGCCGCGGTCCGCATGGGACAGGAAAAGCATGTCGATCACGATCGCAGAGACACGCCGTGCTTCTTCCAGCGCCGACAACAAGGCGTCGTGCAATTCCTCGACCGATCTCGGCCGCGCCAGCTCGACCTCCACCATCCCGATCAGGTTGGCCAGCGGCGTGCGCAGTTCGTGCGCGACATCGGCGTTGAACGATTCCAACTGCTGATAGGCCTGCTCGGCGCGATCCAGCACCGCGTTGAACTGCGCGACCCACGGGGCGATCTCGGATGCATAGGGCGAGGGATCGATGCGCCGGCTCGGGTGTTCCGGACCCGTGGCCGCGGTCTGCTGAATCAGCTTCTTCAAGGGTTTCAGGCCCCGGCGCACCAGCAGCGCACCGGTCAGGGCGATCATTGCGGACCCCAGCACGACCGCGCCAACCAGCGTCCAGGCAAGCCGACTCAGGAGCCGCGAGTCCTCCTGGATGTCGATGCCGAGTTGCAGTTGCATGGCGGCGTCGCCCGGCTGCGCCTGGTGCTCCTCTTTCGGCTTCCAAAGCCAGCGCGCGGATGCCCGGGTGGGCGTGGTCGAGTAGATGGTCTCGTCGCCGCGGCGCAGCACCAAGCTGATTTCGGCGTGCGTGAGGAAGAAATCATCCAGTTTGTGGCGCAACCCGTCTGGCCCTGGGTCGCCACGCGACTCCTGGATCAGGTGCCGGATCAGCTCGGACTGGCGCTCGAACTCGCTGGCCTGCTTGACCTGAAAGCTCCAAGCCGTGACCGCGTAGATCGCCACGCATACAAGGCTGAGGCCGATCAATGCCTGCGCCGCGAACCAGCGAGACAGCGCAGCCTGGATGGAGCCTGTGCCTTCGGTGTTGGAGGCAGCATCGGTTGCCGCCGGCTTGATGACCGCGAGGTCGGCTGCGGCGCTGGATCCTCCGATGGTTTCGACGGCGTTCACGATCCGCTGCCCTGCCGGCTCTCCAGCACATACCCCATGCCGCGCACCGTGTGCAGCAGCTTCTCTTCAAAAGGATCGTCGATCTTGCTGCGCAATCGCCGGATCGCCACTTCCACGAGGTTGGTGTCGCTGTCGAAATTCATGTCCCACACCTGCTCGGCCAATTGGGTGCGCGACAGCACATTGCCCTGGCGGCGCATGAGCAGGGTCAGCAGCGCGAACTCCTTGGCGGTCAGCTCCAGGCGGTGCCCGTCGCGCGTCGCCTTGCGCGCCACCACATCGAGGCTCAGGTCCCTGAGCGCGTAGTTGGACACCTCATGGAGCTTGCCGCGCCGCAGGAGGGCCTGGATCCTCGCGAGCAATTCGGAGAACGCAAAAGGCTTGGCAAGGTAGTCGTCCGCGCCGCTTTGCAGTCCGCGCACCCGGTCGGCCACCTCGTCGCGGGCCGTGAGCATCAGCACGGGCATCGACTTGGCCTTGCGTACGGCCTCCAGGACGGCAAAACCATCGATGCCCGGCAGCATCACGTCCAACACCAGCAGGTCGTAGTCCCCATCGAGCGCGAGACTGCGCCCCTCGATGCCCGTGCGCGCGAGGTCTACCACGAAGCCGCTCTCGGTCAGGCCCTTGACCAAGTAGTCGCCCAATTTGTGTTCGTCTTCGATGACCAGGATTCGCATCGTCGAATGCTACGGCGCGGGGTCGCAGGCGTGGTTTACTTCTTTGTAATCCACATGGTGGGTGATTGGCGGACTGGCTTCCTAGAGTCATTGCATGCCAGCCAGTTGACTGGCATCGCCGGCTCGGTGGTCGATGCCGACGCGTTCAGTGCAGCTCGCGAAGTCGAGCAATTCGTTGAAGGAGACCTATCATGAAGAACCGTCAAATCCTCTCGCTCGCACTTGCCGTTGGTGCAGGCGCTGCATTCGTTGCGCCCTTTGCTGCCTACGCGGAAGGCCCGGCCCACTTTGCGCCCAACGAAGCCGGTGTGGTCTATCACCCGAGTGAAGCGGGACAGGCCAAATCCCAGGCCCAGGTATCAGCTGAACTCGCGGACGCGCAGAAAACCCCTGCCGGGGCCAGCATGCTGCGCTGGGGGTCGATGAGTACGCCGAAGGTCGGAGCCACCAAGTCGCGCGCCGAAGTGGTGGCCGAACTGGAAGCCGCGCAGAAGCAACCCAACTGGGATGCCGCAGCAAGGCTCGGTGCGCCCCTGCCAGCGCCCAGAGGTGATGCGAGCAAGGCTCGCGCACAAGCGCAGCCCTGAGGGTTGCGCACAAAACTGGATGTCCATACAGGCCTCTTGACACACTGCTCGACTTAGAATTCGCCGCATGCACCGCGTTCGCCTGTTCGTCCTTTGGATCATGATGTTCGCCGTGCCCTTCCAGGGGTACGCGGCGGCAGCCATGGTCTTTTGCGGACCTGGTCACGCCGGTGCGGCCGCCGAAGTGTCGCTCGCACAGCCCGGCGCGCACGACCATGCCCGGCACCCTCATGCGGACGGGCACGGCGATCACGAGCACAAGGCGGCACAGGCTGCCAAGCCTCCCACAAAGGACAGCACCGCCAAGACAGCGAGTGCCGAGCCTGATGCGATGCACAAGTGCGGCACCTGCGGCGCGTGCCATGCCACAGCGCTGACCAGCACGATGGACGTGGCCGTTTTCCACGACCTTCCCAAAGCCGACCTGGCGGAGCCTGCCGTCACGGTGGCCACGCTCGCTCCGCGCGTTCTCGACAAACCTCCTCGCGCTTAACGCGTTCGTGCGCCTGTGACTCTCGTCACGGGCCGCCGCGAACGCTCATGCATCGCCTGCGTCATGCCTTTTCGGGCAGCTCTGACGTACTCCGTTCATGAACTTGCGAGGACTCCATGTTCCATTCATCGCCGACCCGTTGGTTGGCAGCTTTTCCCGCCTTGGCTGCGTTCGCCGCTTTGGCAACGCTGAGTGCCGCTGTCGCGGTGGCCCAGCCCGCGCCCGCGAGATCCGCTGAGGCTGCGGCGCCCACCGTCCTGACCTATAGGTCCGCGCTCGAGGGCTATCAGCCCTTTGCCGACGAAAAGCCCATCCCCTGGAAAGAAGCCAACGAGACGGTCTACCGCCGCGGTGGCTGGCAGGCCTACGCCAAGGAGGCGTCAGGCTCCAGTGCAGCCGAGGCCGATTCGCCCAAGGGCGCAGCCGCTGCGCCTGCCGCGCCGCCAGGCCATTCGATGCCCATGCCTGAGAAGAAGGAGAAGCCATGAAGCGCGCCCTTCGTTTAACAGCCATTGCCGTCGCGACGGCTGTCCTCGCCGGATGCGCGTCTGTCAGCATCGACGACGCCCTGAGCGACACAAATACCAATGCCCAGCAGTTCACCGGTGGGAAGCTCGAACTCAGCCGGACCCAGGAGCAGCGTGATCGCCGCGCCGCGCTGTCGCAGGAACTGCTCGCCAAACCGCTGTCGCAGAGTGACGCGGTGCAGCTTGCGCTGGCCAACAGCCCATCCGTCCAGGCCCTGATCGCCCAGAGCTGGGGCGACATCGCCGCGACCAACCAGAGCAGCAGGCTGCCCAACCCGATCCTCTCGTTCGCACGAACCCGCCTGAACAGCGAGCTCGAGCTCGAGCGCCTGCTGTCGTTCGGACTGGTGGACCTCATCCTGTTGCCGCAACGTCTGTCGATCTCCAGGAGCCAGGCCGCCCAGGCCAAAGTCCAACTGACCGGTGCCGTGGTCGACCAGGTCACGCAGGTCAAACAGGCTTGGGTCCGTGCGGTCGCTGCACAGCAGTCGCTGAAGTATGCCGAGCAGGTCAACAAGTCGGCTCAGGCCAGCGCCGAACTCGCGCGCCGGATGCAGCTGATTGGGAATTTCTCCAAGCTGCAGCGTGCACGCCAGCAGGTTTTCTACGCCGACGCGACGACTCAGCTCGCCTCGGCACAGCACGCCACCACCGCTGCGCGCGAAGAGTTGATTCGTGTCCTGGGGTTGAACGATGAGCAGGCCACCAAGTTGACTCTGCCCGAACGTTTGCCTGACCTGCCCAAGGCCCCTCGAGAGGCGAAGGAAGTCGCGGCGACCGCGACTGAGCAGCGCCTGGATGTCCAACTCGCACGTGCCCAGCTGGATGTGGCGGGCAAATCGCAAGGCATCAACCTGCTGTCGACCTTCATAGACGTCGAGGTGGGCGGTCGACGTGACACGGTGTTCGACAACGCGGAAAACACCAAGAGCACCCGTCGAGGCTTCGAGCTCGACATCCGCCTGCCGCTGTTCGACTGGGGGTCGGCGCAGCGCGACATGTTGAACGCGCAGTCGCTGGCCGCAGCCAACCGCTACGACGCCACCGTGCGCGGTGCCTCTTCGCAGCTGCGGGAGGGCTACTCGGCCTACCGTACGGCCTACGACATCGCACGGCACTACCGCGACGAAATCGTCCCATTGCGCCAGGCGATGGCCGACGAGAACGTCCTTCGCTACAACGGCATGTTGATCGGCGTTTTCGAGCTGTTGGCCGAGGCGCGCGACCAGATCGCCAGCGTGACCAACGCGATCAATGCCCAGCAGCAGTTCTGGCTCGCCGATGCCGCGCTGGCGGCTTCGGTGATGGGCAAGCCCACGTCCATGGGTGCCTCAATGGCCAGTTCGGGTGGCGAAGGCGCCTCTGCTGGCGCGGCCCACTGAGCGCACTTCTGCGCTCTCCAACCGAATTGAACGACATGACAAACAGACGCAATTTCCTGAGCGGCGCCGGTGCCATCACTGGCGCCATCGCCGCGGCCAGCGTGAGCAAGGTAGCAATGGCCGCCTTGCCCGAGCCTGTGCTCCAGACCACGCCCAACACCATGCCGCCGCTGATGCCTTCGAGCGGGCGCCCCTACAACCCTGTGGTCACACTCAATGGCTGGACCTTGCCCTGGCGCATGAACAACGGCGTCAAGGAGTTCCACCTGGTGGCCGAGCCCGTGGTGCGCGAGATGGCACCGGGCTTCAAGGCCAACCTGTGGGGGTACAACGGGCAGTCGCCCGGCCCCACCATCGAGGTCGTGGAAGGCGATCGCGTGCGCATCTTCGTGACCAACAAGCTGCCAGAGCACACGAGCGTGCACTGGCACGGCCAGCGCCTGCCCAACGGCATGGACGGCGTCGCCGGGCTGAACCAGCCACCGATCCGCCCAGGCAAGACCTTCGTCTACGAGTTCGTCGCGCGCCGACCGGGCACTTTCATGTACCACCCGCATGCGGACGAGATGACGCAGATGGCGATGGGAATGATGGGCTTCTGGGTCACGCACCCCAAGGCCGAGCATCCGCTGATCGAGAAGGTCGACCGCGACTTCGTGTTCCTGCTCAACGCCTACGACGTCGAACCCGGCAGCGCCACGCCCAAGATCATGACGATGCTGGACTTCAACCTGTGGTCGTGGAACAGCCGAATCTTTCCCGGTATCGATTCGCTGAATGTGCGCATGAACGACAAAGTGCGCATCCGGGTCGGCAATCTGACGATGACGAACCACCCGATGCACCTTCACGGCCACGAGTTCGAAGTCACGGGAACCGACGGCGGCCCGACCCCAAAGAGCGCGCGCTGGCCTGAGGTGACGACTGACGTGGCAGTCGGACAGATGCGCCAGTTCGAGTTTCTTGCCAACGAAGAGGGCGACTGGGCCTTTCACTGCCACAAAAGCCATCACACGATGAACGCGATGGGGCACGAGGTGCCAACCATGATCGGCTTGGACCACAAGGACGTGGCCAAGCAGATCTCCAATCTCGTGCCGGACTACATGGTCATGGGCGAGCGCGGCATGGCCGACATGGCCGAGATGGAGATGCCGATTCCCGATAACACCGCGCGAATGATGACGGGCGAAGGTCCGTTCGGGTCGGTCGAGATGGGCGGCATGTTCAGTGTGGTTAAGGTGCGCAAAAACCAGAAGGCCGGCGACTACTCCAACCCCGGATGGTTCAAGCACCCCAAGGGCACCGTCGCCTACGAGCTGGATGGTCCTCCTCCGGATACCTCGCGCCAGCGTGGCGCAGGCGCGGCCGCGATGCCCGCTCAGAACATGCCCGCCAAGAACATCGAAGTTCAGATTCGCAAACCTGCCAGCGGACATTCCGGCCACTGACCTCTTCCGTTGCCCCCTATCAACCTTACCTCCAACCTCCAACCTCCAACCCCAAAAGGAAAATAATGCAACACACTTTGCGCAACGTCTCTCTTGCAGTATTCGTCGCCCTGGCTGCAGCAGGCGCTTCGGCCTCCGGCAACCACGCCGGTGGACACGGTCACGAAGCCGATGAGGCCATCGGAAAGCCTGGCGTGGCCAGCAAGACCACCCGCACCATCAACGTCGACATGGCGGACAGCATGCGATTCACGCCAACGGACATCAGCGTCAAGCAAGGCGAAACGGTGCGCTTCGTCATCAAGAATTCTGGTCAGCTCAAGCACGAGCTCGTGCTCGGCACTGAGAAGGAGCTCAAGGAGCATTACGAAGTCATGAAGAAGAACCCAGAAATGGAGCACTCCGATCCGAACATGGTGACGCTGGCCGCGGGCAAGAGCGGCGAGATCGTCTGGCAATTCACCAAAGCCGGCAAGGTCGACTTTGCGTGCCTGCAGCCGGGCCACTACGACGCGGGCATGAAAGGCGCCGTGAACGTGACGAAGGCCGGTAAGTAAACACGACGTGTCCGCCGCGCGCTTCCATGAAGGCGCGGCGGACTCCAAATTCATTCATATCCAAGGAGATTCTCATGTCGAAATTTCGCATCGCACTTTTGGCATTCGTTGCCGCACTCTCGTTCGCTGGCGTGGCCAGCGCACAGTCCTCCAAATCCACGGCCGACATGCCTGGCATGAACGAGAAAGCGCCAGCGGCTGATGCTTCCGCCGCCGCCGCGACCTCCGATCTCAGCGAAGGCGAGATCCGCAAGGTCGACAAGGACAACAAGAAGCTCACCATCAAACACGGTCCGCTCAAGAACCTCGACATGCCCGGCATGACGATGGTGTTCGGGGTCAGAGACGACGCCATGCTCGACAAGGTCGAGACCGGTTCCAAGGTCCGCTTCCAAGCGGAAAAGATCGACGGCAAGATCGTCGTCACGAAGATCGAAGCTGCACGCTGAGTTTGAATGGCCTGCCGACGAGCCACGCTCATCCAACACTGTGACCGCGAGAAGGTCTGATGTCGATGAAACCACGTCACCCGGTCGCGTGGCTGTCGCGGTGTACGGACATCGTCTCATCGTCATGACACACGTTGCTGCAGGCGGGAATCAACGCTTGTTCTCGGACGAGCGAAAGCGCGCTTTCCTGCGCGGCAAGTGCGTCAGTTCGACCACGCGCCGACTGACGCAGGTTGTCGGCTTGATGCTTGTCGCCGGCCTGGCCGGCTGCGCCGATTTCTTTCAACAGCACCGCGACTTCCACGACGGCTGGCGTACGGGCGAGATCGTCGAGATCGGGCGCGCGAACGAGATCCGCCGCAGCCACCGCACCGATTGCAGGAATATGGCCAGCGCCGACGAACTTGCAGCGGCGCGCTTCGCCACGCTGATCGATCGTTCCACGGGGCAGCGCCACGCGCATGTCGTGATCCTGGACGCCGTGACGTCCGTGAACGTAGGGGACACCGTGTCCACCAATGTCGTTCGATGGGGCACGCCCATCCGCGTGCTGTCGCACGCAGGCGCGCCGAGCGGCTAACCAAGTCACGACACGATCTTCAGTCCTCTTTTGCAGCCAGTTCACCGCCAAAAACCTGAGTGCTCCATGAAATTGTTTGTGCCTCTTCTGTTTGCCGCTCTCGGCGGACTCGTCTCCAGCCTATCCTTCGCGGCCGATCCGATGCCGACGGCCACGATGGGGAAAACGCCCGCCAAGCAAGCGAAAGCGGACATCGCGAACGGTGAAGTTGTGTTCACCGCCAAGTCGTGCGCCGCGTGCCACAGCGCGGATGGAAACTCGGCCATTCCGTCCAATCCAAAGCTGGCTCAGCAGCATCCGGAATACCTGCTCAAGCAGCTCCAGGAGTTCAAGTCCGGCAAGCGGAAGAGTTCTGTCATGAGTGGCATGGCCGCGATGCTTTCCGACCAGGAGATGCGCGATGTCGCCTGGTTCCTCGGCTCCAAGCCCATCAAGCCTGGGTTCGCGAAAGAGAAGGACTTGGTCGCGCTCGGCGAGAGGATCTATCGTGGGGGCATCGCAGACCGCAGTGTGCCCGCCTGTGCTGGCTGCCACAGCCCCAACGGCGCCGGCATTCCGATCCAGTACCCGCGCCTGGGCGGACAACACGCAGAGTATGTCGCGGCGCAACTGACCGCCTTTCGGGAAGGGGTTCGACTCAACAGCATGCAGATGAGCGGCGTGGCTGCGAAGCTCAACGACCGTGAGATCAAAGCCGTGTCCGATTACATCGCAGGCTTGCACTGAGGCTCAACACGCTTCTGCCACCACCGTCATGCCGTCCCTCACGCACCTCTTCCTCATGGCCCTGTTGCCATCGCGCTCTGGTACCTGCAGTCAGCGAGCGCAAGGGGGTGAAGCATGTACGTGACCGGCCGATGGGTTTCCGCGAATGTAGTCAGCACCATGTTCATCGCCTGGATCGTAGCGGTGATCGTTTTCGCAGCGGTCGTGTATTGGCAGCGGCGAAAACCGCGCAAGAACCGATCGGAAAGCGCCAGAAGTCAAAGGACGTACCGTCCGAGCACGTCCGGAAAGTCAGGACGAGGTAAACGATGAAGCTGATGCCAATTGGTAGCCGCGACCGGCTTGACGTCCGACAGACGTTTGCCTTGCTCTTCAGCACCCTTCCAGCAGGTTTGGCGACTTCGCACGATCGACGTCCGCCGGCCCGTCATCTGGCAGAACGTCTCCAGTGGCCGCGACGCCCGAACAGAGGGCCGGGGCAAGGACATGTCGTTCCTAGTTCTGCGCGACGGACTGTCGTACCTGCGCGATCGCCGGCCTGGAAGCGGCAACTTGAAACTCAACCCACGAAGGAAACACCATGAACTCCCTGTCTTTCAAGAATTGGGCGAGCGCCTGCGCACTCGCGGCCTTTGCGCTGACCACGGCGGCGCAAACCCCTCCCTCCACGCCACCAGCGTCGACGCCGATGGCCATGCCTTCCGATCAAATGCAAAAAGGCGACGGATCGGATGAGATGAAGAAGTCGATGATGAGTGGCATGGACCGCATGCAGAAGATGTCGATGTCGGGCAACACCGACAAGGACTTTGCGATGCTGATGAAGATGCATCACCAACAAGCGCTCGAGATGGCCAAGCCCGAGATCGCGCACGGCAAATCGCCTGAGCTTAAAGCGATGGCCCGCAAGATCGTCAAAGACCAAACCAAAGAGATCGCGCAGTTGGATGCGTGGATGAAGAAGCACCCCTGAGCGGTATGCGCTGCCCTTGTGCAGGGTCTGTTCTTATCGACAGCCGAGCTATCCCACTCGGTTCTTCGCAGATTGACGGCAGTGGCAAGCGCGCCGTGTGCGCCGGAATCCAACAAAAAGAAGGGCCTCCATGTTGCTCAGCCTATCGACTATTTCCTGGCCGTTTTGTCCGCTCTGGCTGCACTCTCGACGGCTTACGTCGCGTGGGATCGGTTGGGAAAAAATCCTGAGCCAGTGTTGATGGGGGCTATCACATGACCAACGACAAGGTGGAGCAGGAGGGGTGGAGGCTGGTGACGCTCCTGAAGGTGGAGGCATGAATGCAAAAGACCACATTCAACTTGGGACGTGGCAGTCACCACTTGACATTCACATGACGTCAAGGTGGACACTGACATTACTTTTCAACAAGGAGTTCCCAATGCAAGAGTTCGTCATTCAGTCGATGTCCTGTGGCGGTTGCGCGAGCCGCATCGCCCAGGCGGTGAAGAACCTGGACGCCAAAGCAAGGATCGAAATCGATCTTCCTACGAAGACGGTGCGCATCGACAGCATCGAGGACCGCGCGTCCTTCACCACTGCCCTGACGGAGGCGGGATACCCACCAAAGTGATCGTCCCTACACGAGTCCCAGGCGCCAATCGGCTAAGGGGCCTCGTGCGTGCCCGTATGGACTGTATGCGCCGCATTGCCTGCGACTGTCCAGCAACTGCTTCTTCGGAGAGCTCGAATGAACGCCACGCCTTCCACCCTGCATGATCACCCCGAGGGGCATCACGTAGCGCGTCCTCCCGGCTCCGGGGAGCATCCCCCTGCAAACGATGCGGCATTGAAAGATCCTGTTTGCGGGATGACGGTCACTGCGCAGTCGCTGCACGTCTTGCAGCACGAAGGCAAGCCGGTCTATTTCTGCAGCGCGGGTTGCAAGACCAAGTTCGCGGCCGACCCGGCAAAGTACAAAAGGCACGGTGCTCCGCCAACGGTGCCGCTCGTGCTCGCTCCGGAGGATCCCGCGCAGCCTGCGCTCGAGGGCGCGATCTACACCTGCCCCATGCACCCGGAGATCCGCCAGGACCATCCGGGCAATTGCCCCAAATGTGGCATGACGCTCGAACCCGAGATGCCGACGCTCGATGAGGGAGAGGATCCCGAGCTTAAAGACTTCAAGCGGCGCTTCATCTGGACATTGCCGCTCACCGTCGTCGTCACCGCGCTCGCCATGGCCGGTCATCGTCTTCAGTGGTTTGAGATGGGAACACAGAGCTGGATCGAACTCGTGCTCACCGTGCCGATCGTGTTGTGGGCCGGTTGGCCGTTCTTCGAACGTGCGGTGCAATCCGTTGCAAATCGCAGCCCGAACATGTGGACCCTGATCGGTCTGGGAACAGCCGCCGCGTTCGTCTACAGCGTCGTAGCCACGGTAGCGCCAAGCGTGTTTCCCGCATCATTCGTGTCGATGGGGCGTGTCTCGGTCTACTTCGAAGCGGCTGCGGTGATCATTTCGCTCACCCTGCTCGGCCAGATCCTCGAACTCAAGGCGCGTTCGCAAACCTCGGCGGCGATCAAGTCATTGCTGGGTCTTGCGCCCAAGACGGCGCGGCGGATTGGCGCCGACGGCACCGAGGACGACGTACCCATCAGCCACGTGCACGTTGGCGACAAACTGCGCGTCAGGCCCGGGGAGAAAGTGCCCGTGGATGGCGTCGTGCTCGAAGGAGGTAGCGCGGTCGACGAGTCGATGCTCACCGGCGAGCCTTTGCCCGTGACCAAGCGGGTTGGCGACAAGCTCATCGGTGCAACGCTGAACACCAATGGCGCATTGGTGATGCAGTCGGAAAAGGTCGGCTCGCAGACCGTGCTGGCGAGCATCGTTCAGATGGTCGTGCAGGCCCAGCGTTCCAGGGCGCCGATGCAGCGAATGGCCGATCACGTAGCGGGCTATTTCGTTATGACCGTCATCGGCATCGCGGCGCTGACCTTCTTAGCCTGGGGACTGTTCGGGCCGCAGCCGAGTTGGGTCTACGGGCTGATCAATGCGGTGGCGGTGCTCATCATCGCCTGCCCCTGCGCGCTCGGCCTGGCGACCCCGATGTCGATCATGGTGGCCACGGGCAAGGCCGCCACACAGGGCGTGCTGTTTCGCGACGCTGCGGCGATCGAAAACTTCTGCAAGGTGGACACCCTCCTCGTCGACAAGACAGGGACGTTGACGGAAGGCCGGCCAAAGTTCGAGCGCGCGGTGGCTTCAACGGGCTTCACAGAAGACGAGGTGCTGCGCTTGGCAGCCAGCCTGGACCAGGGGAGCGAGCATCCGCTGGCTGACGCCATCGTGCGCGCGGCGCGCGAGCGCAACCTCTCGCTGACCGCGCCCGACGATTTCGAGTCGAGCAGCGGCATCGGCGTGACTGGAAGCGTTGGCGGCAAGAAACTGGCGCTCGGAAACACTGCGCTGATGGATCAGTTGAACGTCGCAGTCGGCGATCTGAAGCCGCAAGCCGAGACGTTGCGTGCGGAGGGTGCCAGTGTCATGTTTCTCGCCATTGACGGTCGGCCTGCCGGCTTGCTGGCGGTGTCTGATCCGATCAAGGCCACCACCGTGGAAGCGCTCGCGGCGCTCAAAGCATCGGGCATGCGGGTGATCATGGCCACCGGAGATGGACTGACCACGGCGCGGGCGGTTGCAGCCAAGTTGGGCATCGACGAGGTGCATGGAGAAGTCAAACCCGCTGACAAGCTTGCGTTGGTCGAGAAGCTGCAGCGTGAGGGACGCATTGTCGCGATGGCCGGTGATGGCATCAACGATGCACCTGCGCTCGCCAAGGCTGACGTCGGGGTCGCAATGGGCACCGGCACCGATGTCGCGATGAACAGCGCGCAAGTCACCTTGGTCAAGGGCGACCTGCGCGGCATCGCACAAGCCCGCGTCATCTCCGAGCAGACCATCGCGAACATGAAGCAGAACCTCGGGTTCGCTTTCCTCTACAACGCGCTCGGCATCCCCCTGGCCGCGGGCGTGCTGTTCCCGTTCACAGGGTGGCTTCTATCTCCAATGATCGCGGCGCTCGCGATGAGCCTGAGCTCAGCGTCGGTTATCACCAACGCATTGCGCTTGAAAGGAGGTGCGCGAGAGCGAATCTAGTGTTCGCCTTGAGCAGACAGCCGGCGAGTCGGTAGGTGGATAGCAGGCGATGCGAATCACGTGTGATCCGTGAGTACTGCCGAGTAATTCAACAGCGTTTCAACGCGAACCATCGGAAGGACATATGTATGAGCAGTTCGAATTTTCAGTTGTTGGACCCGTACTTCGACACGAGACTCGCGCAGCCTAAAGCAGGCGATATTGCCGCGGATCGTGATCGAAGAGTTCATCGCGTGACTCAGCGGCTCAACGATCTCGTCTACCCCGTGTTTGTTCAATTCCATGACTACCTCCAAGTCAAGCTTGGAGATTCGGCAGAGTGTTATGTGGACAGAGGAGAAGGAGCAGAACACGAGAAGCCGCCATACGTGAGTTTCCGATGGGGCAGCCAAGGTGGGCGGCTCAGCTCGCTCGTCTTTGCAGGCAACGCCGAAACGGGCGAGATTCACGCGACATGGCGCTGCTGGAGGCAGAGCATTCCTATCCACGGAGACAAGACACTCGATCCCTTTTTCTCGCGCGCACAGGTGCACGCGATGTTGGAGGAACTGATTTATCAATTTCCACCCATTTGATCAAGTTAACTGGGGGTCTAGGATTTTCTCCTTCGACACACGGGATGTGGCGGGTCAAGTCGTTGATTCTGCCGATCTCTGACCCAGGGGGCGCAATTTTCGGCGGCAATCAACAAGCGGCCGTAATTATCAAAAAGCTAGAGCTTGCCATTGCTCCGACGGTTAGCCTCAACGGGCAGGCAAGTTCGATGCCGTCCCGCCGTTTGCACCACCCCTGGCATCTGTCGGTTTCCTGGCAGCGATTTCGCGGATTCGGGTCGGGCCCCACCAGACCAACGACAGCACAGCCCCGAGCAAGAGAATGGCAGCAGCTGCCCAGAACGGTGCCATCGGCGTCAGTGTGAACAATGAGCCCGCTCCCATCGAGCCGAGCGCTTGGCCAAGATTGCCCGCGGCGGCTTGGCGCCCGAGAAGCGCACCGGCTGCGTCTGCCTTGCGCTCCAGCAACTCGTACGACAGCACCGGCCCGACCATTCCGGCTCCTGTGGCCACCACTGCGATCATCAGCCCCAGCGAGCCCGCACCAGGCACCAGTGAAATGAACGTCAGGGCGAGCGCCGAGCCGGCGAACGCGCCGGCCACCCAGCGCTGATCGATACGGCGCCGCACTGATGACAGCAGCAGCATTGACTGCGCCGTCAGCATCGCCAAGCTGCAGGTGATGAACATCGCAGCCATCGTCGCTGTGTTCAGGCCAAGCGTCTGACTGCCGAACAGGTTGAAGCCAACCTCAAAGGTTCCGACCGCAAACGAGGCCAGTGCCGCAAGCAGCATCGATGCATACACGAAGTGCCGGCGTGGAGCGTTCCCAGCCTCGTCCCCCTCCACAGCGTGCGTTGCAACGATGTCGTGGTTTCGACCGAGGCACAACCGAGTCAACAGCAGCAGCGGTACACCGGCCACCGCGACGGTCAATGCGGGCCAGTTCAACATGCCTCCCATTTCACCAACAACGGTTCCCATCACCGGACCGGCCAGCCAAGTGCCGAACGCCGGCCCAGCGAGGAACCCGATGAAGGACGCGCTCCCCAGCAGCACGAAGCGGCGGCTGCGATCGACTGTCGTGCTGCTGTCGGCGATATAGGCTTGCGCTGTCGGAACGATCGCGGCGGCACCGGCGCCGGCCAGCAAACGCGCGGCATAGACGAAGCCCAGGCTCGGGGCCAGCGCGGTGGCGGTGCTACCGACCAGGAACGTAGCGAAGCCGATCAGCAGCACCCCCACGCGTCCGCGCCGATCCGAAAGTCGACCCCAGAGCGGCGCGAACAGGAACAAGGCGAACAGATAGACACCGCCCAGCATGCCGACATGCCAGGCCACTGTGGATGCCGGCACAGCACCGAGGTAGCGCAACAGATAGAGCCTAATCAGCGGTAGTCCCGCACCGTAGCCCAGCGACACGATAAAGACCATGGCACCAAGCAGCGCCATCGCGCCCCTTCTCATGGGCTCGGCGGCAGTAGCGCTCGATTCGACTCGGCCGGCAGTGTCAGTCACGATGTCGCTATCGCCTCGCGACATGGAACACCAAGCCCGCGAGCCAGCCCAGCGCAGGGACGAGCAACAGCCATCTGAAATCAGAATGGAGATCGAAGTTGATTGAACTCATGAGTGCCACCGTCAGCGCCCCGGTCAATGCGATGACCCATGACGTGCCCTTCAATCCTGACGGAATCGCAGCCCAAGCAATGAACACCGTGAGCACACCCGTGCCTGCGATGAATCCACCCATGACCGTAAACACCCGCTGCAGCCATCCCTCCAGGCCAGGCAGCGCAGACCGAACCTGAGCCAGCGAGCTGCCCATGAAGCGCGTGTCTTCCGGCAACAAGGGCGGTCGCAGAAAGATGAAGTAGAGCCCTAGCGCCACAAGCCAGACGCCGCAACCCGTCAGCATCCAGATCGCGGCGTGACGGGGTGAGATGCGTGCACTCATGATGGTCACGGCGAAGGGAATGTCGGCAACGAAACTGCGCTGGCTTCGATCCGTGCTTTTCACAGTACCACCGGCTTGTCTGGCAGTTCGTTCCCGCGAACGTCGGCAGGAAAGTGACGCACGAGGTGCCGCATCACAGCCTGCACGCCGCTGACCACGCCCGCTTCATAGTTCGAGTGCTTGAACGCCGTTTCCATTTGATTGCAAACCTTGCGCCATTCTTCGGTGCCGACTTTGGCATGGATGCCGCGGTCCGCCACGATTTCGACTGCGCGATCCGCGAGCAACAGATAGATCAGCAAGCCGGTGTTGTGCTCGGTGTCCCAGATGCGCAACTGCGCAAAGAGTTCGAGTGCTCGCTCCCGGGGTGACTGCCCCTTGAACAGCGGCATGCCATCCAATGCGCCCTCGACCACGAAGCGTATTTCTCCAGCATGCGCGGTCTCGCTGACCTTGATCGCTTTCTCGATCGCGTTCAATGCGCTGCGGGGAAAGCACCGAGTGACCTGGCTATGCGTGGTCAGCAAGTGCTTCAGGATGCGTCGGGTTCTCATGATCACCACCTCCCCGACGCACCGCCGCCACCGAAGCCGCCACCGCCACCGCTGAATCCACCGCCACCGCCGCCGCCTCGACCGCCTCCACCGTAGTAGCCGCCCAAACCGCCCATACTGTGCCCGCGCATCCCGCCACCGAGCAAGGTGACGAACAGCGCGATCACCCCCGCGCCCAGGGCCATCGACACGGCACCGACGACGAACCAGGCGATCAACGCGACCACCCCGCCAGTGACCAAAGAGCCGGGAATCTTGCCAAGCGCGGAGCGCAGTACGCCGCCCACAGCAAGGGCGAGAATGAAGAGCACAGGGGCGTACTGCTGAACACTGCCCATGCTCCTGGTGGGCGCGCTGCTCGGCTCTGGCAAAGGCTCCCCATCGACGACGCTGATCATCTGCCGGACGCCAGCCGTGATGCCGCCATAGAAGTCTTGCGCCTTGAATCGAGGCAAGAGAGTCTCGCTGATGATGCGTTTGCTGGTCAGATCGTTGAGTGCTCCCTCCAAGCCGTATCCCACCTCGATGCGCACGGCACGGTCGTCCTTCGCAATGACGAGGATGGCACCGTCATCGACCTTCTTCCGACCCAGCTTCCACTTCTCCGCGACTCGCAAGGCGAACTGCTCGACTTCCTCTGGTGCCGTCGAAGCGACCATCAAAACTGCAAGTTGACTGCCTTTCCGGGCTTCGAACGCCGTGAGCGTTTGCTCTAGTGTGGCCTTCTGCTCCGCAGACAGTGTGCCGGTCTGGTCGGTGACATGTCCCGTCAGCGGAGGGACCGGAACTTGCGCCCCGGCGAGTGCGGACCAACCGAGTGCGCCAACCAGAAGCAGCGCGCTGGTGATCCGACGCATCGTCGCACTGGTGATCACTTGGCCGCCCCGGACGAAGTACCGACGGGCTTGGCTGGAGCGATATTGACCTCAACGCTTGGCGGCTTAGAGATTTCCTTTTCGTTCTCGACCGCGAAATTGATCTTCTCCTTGTAGCCCAGTGCCTTTGCAGTGAGGTTCGACGGGAAGGACCGCACTGTTACGTTGTAGTCCTGCACCGACTTGATGTAGCGATTGCGCGCGACCGTAATGCGGTTTTCTGTGCCCTCCAACTGTGCCGCTAGATCCCGAAATCCCTGGTTCGCTCGTAGGTTCGGATAGTTTTCCGAGACAGCCATCAGCCGTGACAGTGCACCGGTCAGTTCGCCTTGGGCGGCCTGGAATTTTTGGAACGCCGCGGGATCGTTGACCAATTCCGGTGTGACTTGAATGGACGTGGCCTTGGAGCGTGCCTCGATCACTTTTGTCAACGTGTCCTGTTCGAATTTCGCTTCACCTTTGACTGTGGCAACAAGGTTGGGCACCAGGTCCGCGCGCCGTTGGTACTGGTTAACGACCTCGGACCAACTTGCTTTGACTTGCTCATCCGTCGTCTGAAATGTGTTGTAGCCGCAACCGGTGAGCGTCAGCGCTGCGGTTACGGTCAGGGCTGTCAATAGTTTTCTCATGTTCTCTTCTCCAATGTGTCAGGTTGATCAAGGATTCCGCTCGTCTGCCGCACGTCGCCGCGGTCGGTCGGTCGCCATGCAAAGTGGATGTAGATGACGGTGCTCAGCAAAGCAGCGAAGAAGCACCACACCGAGATGAACCACGTCGCATAGAAGTAGTAAGCCGCGCCAAATGACAGCAGCGCGAGCGCGCCGAACACCTTCACGCCTCGAAGCGTGGACAGCAGCGGGCTCACAGTGGTCGAGACCAGGTAAAGAGTCATCACCGCAGCGGCAAAGAAGTGCGGCGAGTCGTACTCGACATGCTGGCCCGTCGGACGAGATACCACCGGGAAAGCGAAGAGCACGTAAAGCAGGTAGGCACTTAGCACCGCCCCCGCCACAACAAGCACCGTCAACGTGCGTCTGCGCCCACCGGCCGGCTCGATCATCAACACGGCCACCGGCAGGTAGATCGGCCAGAGCACATGCGAGAAGAACGAATAGGCATGCGTCATCACCGTGTTCAGCAGCGGGGTGACAGCGCTGAAGGTTAGCCAGATCACGCCTTCGATCAGTTGCTGGATCGCGAATAACACAGGGATGGCGGCGAAAGGCCATTCGAGCGGACTACGCGCTGACTTCAGGGTAAACGCCCCTATCCCGAGCAGCACGACGCCCCCTGAAAAACTGGCTGTGGCCGAGAAACACATCAGTTGTAATGCCTGCCGGCACCCGTGACCATCTGTCTCGTGCACCAGCGCGCGCAAGCCGCGCCAATCAGGTAGCCAGCCCACGATCCCAGCACGTTGATGGGCAGGACGCGGTCGACGAAGGCACTTGCCAGCGATGCAGCGTCTTTGCGCGTCGGCTGAACGGCGAGTGACTGCTCGACCGGCACATTGGTCAGCCTGGCGCTGTCGCGATGGAGGGGACGCGATTGAGTAGTCACGACGAGTGCTCCGTCTGGGTTTTCTGGCTCTTCCCAGGAATCCCGGAGGCCTTGGCCGCAGCTGGAGTTGCTTGCTCGCCAGATGCGGTGGATGCCGTTGCCTTTCCGGGCTGACGAATGCCCGCCAGCTTGGTGCGCTTCAACATAAGAGCGTTGATCGCAACGATCAGGGTACTCCCGGACATTGATATGGCCGCGACTTCTGGGCTCAGAACGAACGGGTATAGGACACCCGCGGCGAGCGGGAAGGCTATCGTGTTGTAGCCCACGGCCCACCATAGGTTCTGGTGCATTTTTCGCAAGGTGGCGTGCGAAAGCTCGATCGCAGCGACGATGTCGTATGGGTCGCTCTTCATCAGCACGACGTCGGCGCTGTCCATCGCGACATCGGTGCCGGCACCGATGGCGAATCCCACGTTGGCCTGGGTCAGCGCGGGGGCATCGTTGACGCCATCGCCCACCATCCCGACCCTCTTGCCGGAAGATTGAAGCTCTTTCACCTTCGCGGCTTTCTGCGCAGGCAGCACGTCGGCCAACACCGTGTCGATGCCGATGTCCGCAGCAATGCGCTTGGCGGTCGCTGCGTTGTCACCGGTCAGCATCACCACTTCGATCTTCTGTTCGCGCAGCTTGGCCACCGCCACCCGGGCCGTGGGCCTGATCGCGTCCGCGATGGCAACAAGGCCTATGACGCGACCGGCCTGAGCAACATGGACGACCGTTCGGCCGTCACCTTGCAGGCGCGTTGCCGCGGCCTCCAGGCTGCCAAGCGCGAGCTTCTGTGTGTCCATCAGCAAGCGGTTGCCGAGAAACACCGTTCCCCCGGTGGTTTCTGCTCGCGCGCCCATCCCGTCCAGGCTCTGGAAGCCCGTGGGTGCCACGATGCTCAGCTTTGCCGCCCGTCTGACGATGGCCTGGGCCAGCGGATGCGCAGAACCTTGCTCGACTGCAGCAGCGGCGATGAGTACCACGTCGTCAGAGACCCCCTCTGCAGTGACGATCTCGACCACCTCAGGCTGACCGACCGTAAGCGTTCCCGTCTTGTCGAACACGATCACATCAAGCTTGGTGGCATCTTCAAGCGCTGCGGCGTTTTTGAAAAGGATGCCATTCGCTGCGCCGAGGCCCGTGCTCACCATCACAGCCATCGGAGTGGCGAGGCCCAACGCATCCGGGCAGGCGATCACGAACACCGTGATGGTCATGGTCACTGCGAACAACAGCGGCTGACCGATCCAAAAGAACCACACCGCAAAGGTAGCGAGACCGATCACGATCGCGGCAATCACCAGCCACTGCGCGGCCCTGTCCGCCAGCAATTGCGCGGGTGCCTTTGAGTTCTGCGCCTGCTGAACCAACTTCACGATCTGTGCCAGTGCAGAGTCGGCGCCGACCTTGGTCGCCCGGTAGCGAAAGCTGCCGCTCTTGTTGATGGTCGCGCCGACCACTGTTGCGCCTGGTCCCTTCTGGACCGGCATTGATTCGCCCGTAAGCATGGATTCGTCGACCAGCGATTCGCCGGTCTCCACTGTGCCGTCGACGGGGATCTTGTTGCCTGGCCGAATTACGACGATCTCGCCCGCCAAAACGTCTGCTGTCGGCACTTCGACTTCCGCGCCGTTGCGAATGACATTGGCCTTTGCCGGCGTCAGGTTCATCAGCGCTTTGATAGCCGACGATGCACCGGCGCGGGCGCGCATCTCCAGCCAATGGCCGAGCAGGATAAAGACAAGCAGGACAGATACTGCTTCAAAGAACTGCCCTCCATCTTTGAAGAAGAACGTGGATGCAACGCTGAAGAGATACCCGGTGCCGACGCTCAGTACGATAAGCGCGGCCATGCCCAACGTGCCTTTCTTGAGTGCGCGCCAAGCGGAGACGAAGAACGGCCAGCTCGGGTACAAAACGGCGGCACTCGAAAAGAACAACAGCCAAAGGTTGAGGTCCAGCCCGAACGGTGGTGCCGGGGGTTTGAACATGCCGCCCATCGGGGCATAGATGAAGATCGGCACGGTAAAGACAAAGCAGATCCAGAAGCGGTTTCGCATGTCACGGACCATGGTGGGCAAGTCCATGCCGTCATGGCCCATCTCGTGAGCCATGTCTGCCGACATCGCGGGCGGATCGACCGGCTTCATGTGGTTTTGGTGACCCTCGTGTCCACCGGCTGCGGGAGTCGACGGCACAGGCACGGCCGCATCTTTCGGCACATCGGCTGCGCCGTTCGAGGGCGACGGGTCAGATTTCGCTGGTTCCTTGTCAGTCCCGCTGGCTGCTGGGTGTGTTGGAGAAGGCCTTGCGCCGGATGCAACTGAAGCAATTTCGGAGGCAGTGGCCGGATCGGCCTTCGAAGAAGCTTGCGACGGAGATTGCCCGCCACGATCGCTCGAGGGCGTGTCGTTGCGCGCCTGTTCAGACGATGCCTCTGCGTCTATCTGATGCCCGCGCTGCCGAACGTCCGACTTGATGTCTGCCACCTCGAGCAGGGTCTCGTCGTAACGCACCGTGGCATTCTTGGCAGCAAAGTTGACTGTGACGCTCTCGACACCCGGCACCTCGCCTATCCGTTTCTCGACCCCGTCCACGCTCAGTACGGACAGCATGTCGCGCACTTCAATCACGCTCGTTTTCATGGCGACTCCAGAAATTGGGCTTCACTTGGGCAATAACGCATGACCTGC
The DNA here is from genome assembly GCF_979254005.1 of Variovorax sp. AC103. NCBI lineage: Bacteria > Pseudomonadati > Pseudomonadota > Betaproteobacteria > Burkholderiales > Comamonadaceae > Variovorax > Variovorax sp. AC103. The sequence goes on from NZ_CEEDFC010000003.1 coordinate 296,444, forward strand.
GGCCTAACCTTTGTCCGGCATGGACATCTTTTCTCCACTACCCGGAACGCCGTGCCAGGCGGCGGCGTCTGGTATCGGTGGCGCAGGTACCGGCTCCACAGCCTTGCCCGGTCCATTGGTTCCTGTGGCTGCCGACGTATCGGCGCCTTCAGCCAACGTTGTGTGGCTGGGGCCTGCTGAAACGGATGCAGCGGCCCCTTTGTCGTACCCGCGTTGGCGCACATCCGACTTGACGTCCGAAATGTCGAGCCGAGTCTCGTCATACCGAACCGTGGCGTTGCCCGCGGAAAAATTGACGGTGACACTCTCGACGCCGGGCACCTCACCGATCCGCTCTTCGACTCCCTGGACACTCAGAACCGAAAGCATGTCGTGCACCTCTATGACGCTTGTCTTCATCGCAATTCCTTGGTTGTCTGGATGGAGGACTACCGGCCATCACCAGCCGTAGCCTCGCGGGTCAGGCCGATGACGGCCAGGTCAGTGCGCTTCTGGCATCTTGTGTTTGACCGGACGCTCGTTACCGCTTGGACCCTGATCGAACACCATTTCGCACGCGGACGCGGGCATCGGTGCACCGGCCTGCCAACGCCAAGCTACGGGAAGAAAACGATCGGCCTGATTCACGATCTCGGCCGCGTTGTGGAATGAAACACTGCAGCCGACTTCCACTTGGATGACGCCGTGGGGCAGTGATTGGAAGTCACCCGTTCGCCCGTCATGTTGATGCGGTATGAAGATACCGAGATCAAATTCCGAAAGCCTCTGCAGCATTGCCTGCACCTCGGGGAGACGAATTGCTGCCTGGGCTCTCCTCATCGCCGGTGGCATTCCCAGCGTGATTGCCTTTGAAAGATCCGTTGTCGTCATGAGCTTCTCCTGCACTGATGTCGTGACCCATTGAGAGTGGCTGGGTCAGGTGCCAATCTGGCGCTGGCTTCAGGGTTGACGCCAACGGCGTGTGAACCCGGTGCGCCGCGTTCCGCTGGCACGGTACGGGCAACCTCGCATCGCCCCCCGAAACAGGACCAGCCGATTCGGCGCCGTTTCGTCGATGGCGGAGCCGTTGGCCAGATTCGCCTCATGCACGAAGTAGCGTAAGGTCTTGCGCTGCAAATTCCGCAGCTCAGTGTCGATGCCAGGTTCGGTGCTGTCCGGACGATGGGAACTGGCGAGCTCCACCAGTGGTCTATCGACGCACGCAACCCCGGTCCGGGTGCTAGGGCGTTGGCTTGCTTCGATGCTTCTGGTATTCATGGTGCCTTCCTGGCCGCCGAGAGTTAGTGCGCCAGCCGCTTGGCGACGATGCAATCGGGCGTGAATTCGAAGGCGACCGCCGGGTCTGGCTGCACGAGCTTGTTCTTCTTTCCCGCGTAGTGCAGCCGCGAGAGAATGTCGCGCATCAGGTTCAGTCGCGCGAGGCGCTTGTCATCCGCTCGCACGATGTGCCACGGCGCGATGGCGGTGTGTGTTCGCAGCAGCATCGTGTCGCGCGCATCGGAGTAAGCCTTCCAGTGCTTGACGGCCACCGCATCGATCGGGCTGCTTTTCCATTGCTTGAGCGGATCGCGCTTGCGTTCCGCGAGACGGTGCGTCTGCTCGTCCTTGCTGACGTCGAGGTAAAACTTCAGCAGCTTGATGCCTGAGTTGACGAGCATTTCCTCGAACTTCGGCACCGAGTGCATGAACTCTTCGTGTTCATCTTTGGAGCAGAAACCCATCACATGCTCGACGCCTGCGCGGTTGTACCAACTGCGATTGAAGAGAACGAACTCTTCTGCTGTGGGAAGTTGAGCGACATAACGCTGGAAGTACCAGCCGCGTCGTTCTCGATCGGAGGGCTTTCCGAGAGCGACAACTCGCGTCTCGCGAGGACTCAGGTACTCGACGACACGCTTGATGCCACCATCCTTCCCAGCGGCATCGCGGCCTTCGACGAGAACCAGAATCTTGTCGCCACAACCGATGAAGTGTCGCTGCAGTTTGACCAGTTCTACCTGGAGCAGGTGCAACTGCGCCTTGTAGTCCTCGCGCGACATCAATACCGTCGCTGACCGCGACGTGTGCTCCTCCAGAGCGCTGTTAACTGCGTTGGCCACCGCTTCGCGCCCTTCGTTGCTGTGCTTTTGCTTCTTCTTGCTCATGGGGCGGCCTGCTCGCCGTACATTGCTGACCGCGCCTTTGCGGGGTAGCCCATACGGCTGATCGCTGATTCGATCTGCGCAGGCGTGACGCGCGTGGGATCAACCACCACCGTGGCGATGCCGGGATTGAGGGTGACCTCGGCGTGGCTGATACCGTCCAATTCGTTGAGTGCACGTTGGACGCTGCCGGTGCATCCGCCACAGGACATGCCGCTGACATCAAAGCTGAGGGTTTGCATAGTGAGTTCTCCTTTGGGTTGAGGGATTCAGGCCTTCATGCCGAGGCCACATTCGATTTCCGCCACGACGGCAGAAACCGTGGGGTACGCGCGGCGTACGCGTCGAAATCAGAGCCGAATTGCGTTCGCATTTCCGCTTCTTCCGTCACTGCAAGCCTCCCGTACATGACGAGGAGGATCGGGAACATCGCCAGCGTGAGCAGCGTCGGCCACTGCAGCAGGAAGCCGAGCAGAATGAGAACGAAGGCCACATACTGAGGATGACGTATGTGCGCATAGGGCCCTGAAACGGCCAATGTGTTGCGGCACTGTGCGTGATAGAGGACGTTCCAGGCGCTGGAAAGCAGGTAGAAGCCGAAGCCCAAGAACACATAGCTCGCGATGTGCAGCGGACCGAAGTGGGGGTCCCCTTTTTCACCCGTTAGCGTCGACCACAAGTGGCCGCTGTTGTGCGACATCAGGTCGAGATTCGGGTATTTCGTCTGTAGCCAGCCGGACATCAAGTAGATGCTCAGCGGAAAGCCATACATCTCGACGAAGAGCGCAACGATGAAGGCAGCGAAAGCCCCGAAAGTTCGCCAGTCCCGAACGATCTGCGGCTTGAAGAAACTGAACGCGAACATCAGGAAGATGGCCGAGTTGAAGACAACAAGCGCCCATAGTCCGTAGGCCGGGGCATCGTGATTCATGTCCGGTCTCCTGTGGGCGGCGTCCGTGTTTCTGCCGACGGGTTGGAGGTGGGCTCGCCACCGTGGTGGTGTGCGTGACCATCGCCGTGAGCCCCATGGCCGCGGTGCATGAAGACATGCACCAGCGGACACGACAGCAGAAGCAGGAGCGGCAAGGCGCCGAGGAAGTGGGCGCGGTGTTCGCTCAGCAGGAAGTACGTCGCGATGGCGCCCATGATGACCAAGCCGATGGCATAACGAGAGCGCCAGAACGGTGAGGGTTCGGCGTTGTTGGGGGAAAGTTCCTGATTCATTCGTTGCTCCAGAAGGCGGGTTTGGGTCACACGGTGAGTCGATTGCGCAGCCAGGCGAAGAACGTCCCCGCGATCAGCGCCCAGCCGCTCATCAGCAGCAGCGCGACGAGAAACCCTGACCATGCGAACGGCCGCGGCTGCACCATGCCGCTGAAGTCCATGCCGTGGAACAGGTTGTTCATGAAGCCGAGGAATGGGCCAGGCGCCAGCACCCACGCCAGGGTGCACAGGGCGTAGAACACTCCGACGGTGACGGCCAGGGCAATCCCGGTGCTGAAAGGGTGGGCGGCGGGTGCCATTTCGGTGCTCACGCTACTTCGCGGGCGCCGCGGGCAGACGATCCAGCATCATCTGCATCGTCGCCTGCATCATTTCCACGCGCGCTTCCATCGTCTGATGGCGCGTGGCCATGTCGCCCTTCGTGCCGCCCGTGCCACCCATCCCGCCGGAGGACATGCCGTTCATCATGGTCATGCCGTCCTGCATGGTCTTCATGTGCTCTGGCGTCAGTGCGTCCCGCTCCGCGGGGGTCTTCGCGGCCATCATCTTGTCGTGCATTTCGAGCATGGCCTTCATCTGGGATTCCATGCGGGCCTTGCCGGGCATTGCCTTGGCGGCAGGCGCCGAAGCATTCCCTGCCGGGTGATGTTCCTGATGCGGGTCCGCATCGGCGGCCCAGACTGGCGCACCCATGGCGGAAATAGCAAGAGCGAGCGAAAGCAAATGAGCGAATTTCATTGAAGACTCCTTGTGCGGATGGCCGAGTTGGAACGCCGGGCAGTCGCCGCCAGGCATCGGTGGATCACCTGGCGTCGTGACCGGCCTCCCCGCGTTGGAGCGGAGCCGAAACGAAGGCATCGACCCGGACCGCAGAGCGCGGAGCTCTGGGTCAGTCATCATCAGACGACGGCTATAACGTCAGACGCGAGTAGCGCAGTCTGAAAGGCGGTCCCACCACGCGGATCTGCAGATCATCTAGGCGACTTGGCGCCGAAGCGATGGGGATCACTGCATTCCACGTGAACACAAGGAAGGGCGGCAGACCTGGATCGGTCGGATCGACGCCAGTCTGCAGTTTGATCTGTGCGTTCAGACCATCGTCGCAGGCCTTCAGGCACGATTCCTTCGAGGCGCTCGTGTCGTTGTCGTGATCAACGGCGACGGCATCACCTGCCAGTGCGTCATTGGCATGAGCGTGATGAGCGTCCGAAGAGTGGCTCACACCGATATGGGCGTGTTTGCCAGGCGCCTCAAGTAGGCAGGCATTCGCCATTCCAGAAGCCTGAGCAAACACCCACACCAGCATCGCCACGAATATGGTGTTGCGCCTGGTGCGATGATTTGAGAAGGGCTTCATGTCAGTGTGATCCACGTGCAATTCATGCTACGTGCCCACCACCAGAACACCTTGATCTGCATCAAGTGCAGATAAAAGGAAAGGCGATGCGCGATGTGCTTGAACGGCAAAGGAAGCCATTCGGCATCCTGGCCTTCCCGTGATGCATGCGTCTGTGCGTTGGCGTACGCAAAGTGATTTCGCGCTTTGTCTCCCCATCGTCATTTTTCTTGACCCTGTTGAGTTTTAAGCGATGCATGACACCACCACTCGGCCCGCTTCCAGGGAGAGGTGATGATCGACTGGCGGAGTTGACCGCTGCGCTGCCTGTGGCTCGCAGCGGCCCTGAGCTCGGTCAAGGTGTTGGATTGCGCCCATCTCTGACTCAAGAGCTAGCGGAGCACCGCGGCAATATCTCGCAAGAATGTCTGTCCGACGATGAGACTGTCGCCGACAGTCGCTCCACACCCTGCAATTCGTCCTCGGTGAAATCAGACCTCGTACAGAGCCCTATGGCCAACGTCATGCGTAGGCGCCACTTTGAGCACGGGAGAGCATGCTCGATACGATCGCCTGACCCTCTGCAGTGTCCATTAATCCCGCAGGTCGTTGCCCGCCGAGAGCGGGTAAGGACTGATCGAGCCACTGGGCAACCCATGCAGCCGCATCGAAGCCATCGGGATGTCCGGATGTCTCGACCATGGTTTGTGTTTGCCCGATGAGGCGACGGATTCCCAGTACTCTTGGCGACTCTTTGGCCGCTAAATGTTGATTCTTCTTGGTCACGTGTTCGAGGGGCTCTTTCTCGAACAGACTGACGAAGTCTTCTTTTGTGAGCTTCTTCGGTCCGACCTTCGCGGTCCAGACGGACGTTGATTTTGCGGGCAGCAGATCTGTTGCCTGCAGGGTCAGCCGCGCCATCCTGGATGCGCTCTTAGTCATGATTGAGTAACCCTACGAGCTGTTTTGATGGCGGAGGGTTTCACGTCGATGGTCAGGCCAGGATCGAATGCCTTGTTCTCGATCCTGCCACTCCAGTTCACGTAGCCGCGCGGGTTGCACAAAACTCGGCAAGAGCGGACTCGATAGTCGAACTGCTGATGCGTGTGACCATGGACCCAGAGCACGGGCACATCGAAGAAGGCATCCGGAAGCTCGGTGACGAAGGCACCAGAAGCCCAGTCATCGGCGTAGCGTTTTGCGAGGGAGCCTCGATGAGGTGCATGGTGCGTCACCACTACCGTCGGGCCGGCGAACGGTTCCGAAAGCCTCTCCTGCAGCCAGGCACGCTGCGCCTGGTGAATCTGGCGCGTGTCCGCCGCCTGGAGCTTTCTTCCCTGCTTGTAGCGCCAGGTATCGGGTTCCGCCGACTCGTCGACCGTGCGGATCAGCGCGTAGTCGTTCAGCAGATTGGTCGCCATCTTCATGGCACGCCCGACATCGCTGACCGGACCTTCAGGCGTCTCGATGGCGAGCTCGAAGTCGGTCCACAACGTCGCTCCAAGGAACCGCACGCCGTCGATCACAACCTCATCCCCGTCAAGCAGATGGACATTGGTTCCCTCGGCTTCGCGGCGGGCTTCAGCCAGCGTCGTGTCGAGGCGACCATCGTAGTATTCGTGGTTGCCGAGCAGGTAGACCACGGGCTTTCCCCGAAAGCGATCCGCAGCCCAATGGACGGCACGCTTCGCAGGCGAATGAATATCTCCCGCGAGGATGACGACATCGAATTCGAGATCGGGTGTCGGTTCGAATGGTGCGAACTCAAGGTGAAGGTCGGAAAGAACCAGTACTTTCATTGGGACGTCCCTTCAAAGTGCGCGCGAAGCTCGGCGCTGGCCTTGTCGTCGAAGCCGGTGAACGAGCCGCACACCACCAGATGGTCCTTGCAGTGATTGAACTGCCAATAGGCGTCGTCAAGTGCGACCCACGGCTCGTCAACCGCATCGTGGATCTGGAGCCAGGCGAGGATCTCTCCTTCACGTTTCCCGTACGGCGGCGGAAGGCCAAAGCCCGAATGAGGCGTGGCCCCAAGGATGCGGGCTCGGATGTTGCTCGAGAACGGCTTCAGCAAGGTCTTGTAGAGAAGCTGCTCGCGCCAGGATGAACTGATCACGATCTTCACGAAAGGAAACTCGCGCAGCAGGGTCTCCAAGCGCGGCAGGAAGCAGAAGTCGGCGCCTCCGTTGTGGATGTGGTCCTCCCCTTCTGGATGGAGCACGCCGTCGAAGTCGAGGAACAGGATCACACCGGGCCTCCAGATCCAGTCTCCTCCTGTGGACCCAGTGGCCACGCCAGGTGCGAGCCCATGTCGACCCCAAAGGCGCGGAACGGTGCTGCAGCACTCTGCATCCCTTCCGCAAGATAGTCATGGCTCTTATGATGGTGACCGTGGATGACGAGCTGGACGCCAAGCGTCTCGGCGAGCTCGTCGACCACCTGCCAGCCGTGCGCGTGGGCCGACGGCGCCTCATGCGTCACTAAGATGTCGGCGGGACCGCTACGCAGCAACTGCAGGTAGTCGGCCGGGAAGATGGAAGATCGGTGCTTGCGGGAGATACCGTCGCGCCACCGCTCCTCGCGTTTCATGGTTCGACGCATGGCATCGCTAGACTGGAAGGCAGCCTTCTCGATCGGCTGCCGAGGATCCCATATCTTGCTGCGGAAGATGCCGCCCAGCCCTGCGACCTTGTACCCCGCGATTTCGACGATGCGCCCGTGCAGGTTGCGGTCTGCGATTTGTGATCCAAACAGATTGTCGAAATCTTCAACGCTATCGGTGTCATGGTTTCCGTGAATGAACCAGACCTCGGTGAGTTTCAGGATCGGTCCCAGCTCGATGTGCAGTGGCCGGCGCGCCTGGATATCGCCCAGCAGCACGATGGCTTCGGGCCGAAAGTACTCGACCGTGGCGATCACCGGCTCGAGATCGCCGTGGGGGTCGCCGAAGAACATCAGCGTGGGCGCCGACTGCTGGTGCTCGGATTGCGCGTGGAGGTCCAACAGGATGAGTGGTTTCATTTCATATGCCGGCTGGTGGTTCATCGGTCGGCTGCGAACCGCAGGAAGTGCGAGCGGAGCTCCTGAAAGCTGTCTTGATCGAACGCACGCTTGGGATCGGTGAGTACGAGCCGCGCGAAGCCCGATTCAAAGCTCTGGGGCCAATCGTCCCGTGCCACCCACTCTGCCTCATGGCGGCCGTTTCCATCGATCCAGGCCTGGACCTGCAACTGGCGCCGGTAATGGACGGCCACGCTGGGGGCAATCTGTGGCGTGGCTCCGATGATCCGATGCCGGATGTCGGCACTGAAATACCGTTGCAACTGCTCGATGCTTTCTGTGCGCCGCCAATCCGAGGAGATGACGACATCGACAGACTTGAACTCGCGCAGGAGCTCTTCCAGCAGCGGCAAATGGCTGAAGAACTTGCTGCTGAACGAATAGTCCGCGCCGACAGGATGAAGAACACCGTCTATATCCAGGAACAGCAGATCGCTGGAATCATCCGTGCGGCCAACGGCATCATGGGTCGGCCTCGCTTCTGCCATGGGAAGACGGCCAGTACAGGGCTTCATCATCCAACAAACCCGGCCTGGAAGGACTCAAGGAGATTGAGCACATCCGCAGCTCTCCCTTCGGCTACCAGCGACTCGGCGGTCCTGTTATCAAACAGCGCGAGTGGCTCGTTCCTGTACCAGAGGATGGCCGCCTCGAGGTCCCCACCCGAGACCACAGTCGCGGCAGTCAGCACTTGCTGGATCGTGTGGGTAGATGACTGGATGTCACTCATAGCTCGACCAGGAACTCGGGGTTGAACTGCTTGTTCTCCAGGCCGCGGCCATGCTGCAAGTGCCCACGGGGATTGCACACCACATGGCAGTTGCCCGCTTGATAATCGTGGCTCTCATGGAGGTGGCCATGCACCCAAAGTGACGGCACTTCGAAGAAGAAACTTGGGAGCTCGCTCACAAAAGATGGGGACAGCCAGTCGGACTGATAGTGCCGCGCGAGAGAGTTTCGATGCGGGGCGTGGTGGGTCACAACCACCGTTGGCCCGTCGAAGGGCTCGGCCAGCTTCTGGGCCAGCCAGGCGCGGTCACGCTGGTGGAGCGCCAGTGTGTCCTCGGGTATCAGGCGGCGCTTTTTTGACTTGGCTGCTACCACGGGTGCGTCGAAAGATTCCTGCGCCTCGGCCCACCGGATCGATGAGTAGTCGTTGAGACGGACCTTGGCCGCCTTCGTGGCCCGTTCGGTGTCTACCAGCGACCCTGTCTTGGTCTGGATCGGCAGTTCGAAGTCTGTCCACAGCGTGCAGCCCAGAAAGCGGACGCCGGCGATCACGGCCTCGCCGGGGGCCAGGAGATGCACGTTGCACGAACTCGCGGTGAGCGCCATTTCCTTGAGCGAGGTCTGCAGGACACCTTCATAGAACTCATGGTTGCCGGGCACGAACACGATGGGGGCTGTCTCCCCACAGTTCCCCACCCGCCGGGCCCAGCGCATGGCCTTGGAACCGGGGACGAAGATGTCCCCAGCAAGGATCACTGCGTCGTAGTCGACCTGCGGGACGAGAAAGGTCCCGAACTCGAGGTGCAGGTCCGAAAGGATGAGCAGCTTCACGTCGGTAGCTCCATCTCTCCCTCCATGCGCTCAGGGCATCAGGATCGAGAGCTTGGCGTTCCATGCCTCGCCATCGGACCTGGAGGGCACGGCGACCCGGATCGTTGGGCGATCGAAGTCACCGGTCTCGAAGAGGAAGTGCACGTGCTGAAAGCGAAACAACGGGTTTCCGGGATATTCGGTCCACTTGAGTTGCCAAGTGTTGAAGTACTCAAAATCGACCGTCTAGGCTCTCTTTCCGTGGCTGACGATGCAGGCCTTGCGGGCATCGGGATCGAACAGGATGCAGGTTTCTTCCCAATCACCCACCATGCGGCGCGGATCGACCGGGAAGAAGGTCGCACCAGACGCCTGACTTTGCGCCCGGAGCAACTGCTCGCGTCCGGCCTGGATGGAGCGCGGGGACGCGATCCAAACCCAGTAGAAGAGACCCAAGACGACTGCGAGGACCAGCAGGAGCGGGATTTCCATGCTCAGTTGACCGGCCAGATCTGCTGCCGAATGCTGAACGAAGTGCGCATGTCGTAGTGTGTGAACCGCGCTCCACTCTCATCTTCGAGGACCAGAAGTTCGACTTGATCGGCATCGGCGCTGGTCGCCGACCATATCTTCCTAATGTTTCGAATTTGCCAGCGATCGGGATCGCTCTCCGTCGGCGCCAGATACTGAACGTGCCGCAGCGACTGCGGCCCCACACTCTCGAAGAGAGCGAGGAAATCGCTCTCATAGATCAACAACGCACGCTCCGAGATTTCGAGGTCGTCTTCTTGCACTACCCAGGTCGGAAAAAAAGCAGGAATCGTCAAGTTCAACTGAACTGCTCTCCAGCATTTCGTACCGGGACCGGCCAGCATGGAAGAGATCCTCACCTCATGCGAATCCATCGTCATAAACATAAAAATGAACCCTATAGGTTGCAGCTCACAGTGAAGCTTGGTCGCGAATGTCCTGCGAATCTACTGCTCAAGCAATTCAACAAGCTATGTGAACACTGCTGATTACTTCTCAAGAACCCATTTTGCTACTTAAACACATCCAATAGCTATCTTAGCGCTGTCGAAAAAAAGTGCTAGGCATCGGATTCTTGGTGGATGGGCCAACCTCAACCAAGAACGCAGAGCGCAAGGCAAAGGGTGGCGTTCCATCTACGTGTCATCCGCGCGGAACGCCGCATCTCCCAGGAGCAACTTGCCGAGGCTGCCGGGCTTCATCGAACGTTTGTAGGGTCAGTCGAGAGGGAGGAGAGGAATATCTCCATCGACAACCTTGAGCGACTTGCTTACGCCTTGGGTGTTGACGTCTCGCTTCTGATTTCACCGGTGGTTTCTCGTTCCTAGAGATCAGGACGCCTCCGAATCTCATGAATCACCGCAGATTGTGAGACCCCTCAAATTCGAGTAATCGGATGCCGAAGGCAGCCAACCATCGAGACTTGCCTAGTTCGCTGAGAACAGCTACCTGATCTTCGCCCTCGCTTCGCCCTCGCTTCGCGGATGATGGAACGGTGTAAACGTGAAAGCTCGACCTCTACTGAGAGCGCTCAAACAAGAAATGACATACCTCAGGCTGAACTGACGGCAGGCTCAGCCGGACTTCAGATGCCAAGGCAGCGGGTTCTGCAGATTGACAAAAAATGCGGGCTTTGGGCTAGAAAGCAAAATCCCCGAATTCGCTCGCTCCGCCCTCGAAGCCCTGCGCGAGCCGCTGGAGACCGGCACCATCACCATCTCGCGCGCCGCGCGCAGTGCCGAGTTTCCCGCGCGCTTCCAGCTGATCGCCGCCATGAATCCCTGCCCTTGCGGCTACCTGGGCTCCTCGCTGAAGGCCTGCCACTGCACGCCGGCGCAGGTCGCCCTGTAGGGACTCAAAGTTAGTTGTCTTTTTCCAAAGTAACTTGTTCTTCCTAATCAAAGTTACGTGGGTTTTCCGCAGATTGGGAGGCACCAAACTGAAGTTTCCATTGTGGTCACAACGAAACAGAATCTCTTCGGGACGTATCGGAACATCCACGTTCCACGCATCGTGCCCCCCCATAATGAGGCACTCAAAGCTGCCTCACTGCCATGGCCCTTCGAACGAACTATGTCCTGATCGACTTCGAAAACGTCCAACCCGAAGCGATCTCGATGCTCGATCAAGAGCACTTCAAGGTCATCGTCTTCGTCGGCGCCACGCAGCAAAAAGTGCCCTTCGACATTGCGAACGCACTGCAGAGAATGGGCAGCAAGGCCGAGTACGTGAAAATTTCCGGCAACGGCTCGAACGCCCTCGACTTCCACATTGCCCTCTACATCGGGCAACTCGCAGCCGCGGACCCCACTGCGTTCTTCCACATCATCTCCAAAGACACCGGCTTCGATCCCCTGATCCAGCATCTCAAGGACAAGAAAGTGTTTGCGGCCCGGTCGAAAGACGTTGCGGAGATCCCTTTCTTCAGGGTTTCTAACACCCGGCCGCTCGAAGAAAAGCTCACTGTCGTTCTGACCAAGCTTCAACAACTCGGCACTTCCAAGCCTCGCACGGTTAAAACCTTCTCGAGCACGATCTCCTCACTCTTCCAGAAGCAACTTCCGGACGATGAAATCGCGACCATCGTGGCGGAATTCCAGGCAAAGGGCTGGGCAGCAGTGACCGACAGCAAGGTCGCCTTCTCCCTGCCCTCGGCATGAGTTTCACCATTTCGACTCGCCCCAGGCTAGGCGCCGTGCTAACTTGCTTCGCATGACTTCTTCCTCCCGCGGCCCACGTCGCCCGCCCACGTTGGCTTCACGTAAGGCCCGTTCGCCTGACAGGAAGATGCGTGACCCGGGTGCCGGGGCAGCGGTCGCGCGCGCGCTCAAGAAGATGACAGCAGATTCGAAGGCCACCCTTTTCAGCGCCGAAGCCGCACACGCAGCTTTCGGCAACATCCGTCCCGCGTCTCGCTGAAGATCAAAAGCCGTTGCTTGCAGCCATACAAGGGGCAACCGCTTCAGCGCAAAGTCAATCTCGCGTTTGGGTCCGACGGCGCCGAGCGCTTAAGACACCGCCGAGGACCACTGCACCAACCACAGCAAGCTGAACGGCGCGAGGAACGTCGACGGGCGTTCCGCGTTCGTCAGGCGCACGCTGATGCTCGGCGCCCTGCGAAGCTGCTTCCGCAGGTGAACCCTCTCCATCTTTTGCGACCACCGGCTTGTGATACAGCACAAGATCGCGCGCCAGGTGTCGCAGTGCAGTGCGACTCTCCTTGCTCGGAACCGACTTGGTCCACCAAGTCGTCGCCACGTGCCAGAAGTTCGCTCCCACCGCGCGTGTGAGCATGAGCAGCAAGAATGCAGAAGCGCAGAGCACAACGACCTTCTGCACAAAGGCCAGACTGGCCTCATCGGTCAGGACCTCAAACAGTGTGGGCCCCTCCGGTATGGACCGTATTGTCAGGGCGGTAATTAGCGTAATCACACCAAGCGTCACGGCGATCAACCGCGGCTTCGAATCACGGTCATAGACCGACTTCCAGAAGGAACCCGGCTCGCTCTCATGCAGGGCTCGAAACTCCTGGCGCATCTTCAGCAGATCGCTGATTTCCTTGGCCACAGCGAAGAATTCGTCGGTCGGCCTGTCCAGCAGCTTCGTGAGCAGGAACGCGCGGCACTCCTGCTCAGTCTTCATCACGACAGAGTGCTGCTCGGCGACTTCCGCGATCAAAGCGGCGGTCTTCCTTTTCTGGATTCGCGAGCTGATCGCAAGGACGACCCCCTCGATGACGAGGACGACTCCGAGCCAGATGCCGTACTGGACCCACTCGCTCTTGCGGATTGCCTCCCAAAGTGGCCACACGAGGCAAAGCGCCCCCGAGCCAATGAGTGCGCCCCAGGCCCACAGCAGTTTGTCGCCGTGAGTCCGATATAGATGCCATCCCTCGACCTGGCGAAAGTACGTTCTGGCTATCGCATGAAATTCATTCATCTTCAGTCCTCTTCGGTTTTTATGTTGCAGTTGCCGGCGGACGCGAGACATGCAAAGACCTAATAGACCACCCCTCGTGGTCAGCAATCAATTATCCGCAGCAGACAATAAAGTGTTGCTCAGTTTTCCGTGGTGGGTAATCAACGAAAGCCAAGTGCAACAACAAAGACGACGAAATACCGTATTTCGTTTGCGCAATATATATCAACTTGCTAAAAACAACCACTACCATGTCATGGTTTTTAGGTTAGGTTTCGTGGTTTTTTTTTGAAGTTCGGATTAGTTGCCATTAGGATGCGAGCAACTTTTCCCTGAATCAACCTGCTTATGCCTGATGTGCACGTGCCTTCGCTCCCCCTCCAGAGGGACGCTGACCGTGTTGATGTTTACCGGTCGTTGTACGAGACCTACGGGCCTCTCATGGATGCGAAAGCCCTGTGCCGAGTGTTCTACTACCCCTCGATAGACGCGCTTCAGGAAGCGCGTCGTCGAGGCAAACTGCCGTTCAATGTGGTGTCGATCCAGGGGAGGCCCGGCATCTATGCAAATACAGCCGATGTGGCCGAATTGTTAAAACAGGCATTCCGCGAAGCTCAGGGCATCAAATCCGAATAGCTTCGAGATCGAATTAGAATCCGCAATTCCAAACCGCGAGGACCATATGACCAAATAAAAAACGCCACCCAAATCGGCAAGACTGGGCGGCGTTAGTCTCGAAATCCATCGAGGGGTAGCTACTTTAGCGGGCAGCAAACCCAGTATCTCAAGGACGGAGACCCCAGTCAAGCCGAGAGCACCCTGCGCGACGTTTTTTCGTCTGCGCAGCGGGATTTGTATTGCCGCTTGTTTCTGGAGTTTTCATGAAGACAACAATACTGGAGCGCTTTGCGCATTCGCTCGACATCTCCCGTCTATTACCCACCCGCAGGATCGTCACCCGCGGCGGCGCGCGGGTCAGAGGCACTTTTCCTTCAAAACGCTTTTCTAAGGAATTGCACTGGGAAGCGAGTCTGGAAAGGCGCCTTCTCCACCGTCTCGAAGCCTCTCAACGTGTCACCGACGTCTGCACGCAACCTCTGACAGTGAGCGTCCCGTCTGGCGGGGGGCAATTTCGAGTACACGCCGGATGCCATCGTCGGCGACCGCTCAGGTCTGCTGGTGTGCGTCGAATGCAAGCCTCTGGCCGAGCTTCGAAATCCGCAACTGCGCGCGCACCTGACCCGCATCGGTCAACACCTCAGATTCGCCGGCGTTCCGTTCGTCGTCGTGACGGAAACCAGCCTCAGCGACCGCGTTGCCGAGCAGAACTGCTTGCGGATCTGCACCGCCCTCTTCGACAAGGTCAGCGCGCGGACTCTGCCGCAGAGCCGATCCATCATCGACCAGCATCGGCCCGCTTCCTTTGGCGAGCTGGTCTCCTTGCTCGGCACACGTGGTGCGCTCTGTGCACTTGCGCACGGGCTGCTGTATTTCGACATCCGCCGGCCGCTGGATCAAACTGCACCACTGACGTGGCAACCAGAGGAGAACTGTGATGCAGCAGATTTCCTTTTCGCCGAACAGCACGGTTTTGCTCTTCCGCAAGCCCTACCAGATCATTTCTGTCTCGAAGAACATGGAGCTCGTCCTTCGCGATGAGCACGGCATCGACAAGACCTGGGAACTCGAGACACTGCTTGGTCACTACCGCGAAGGCAGTTGCAAGCTCACGCAGCGCACCACCTCACAAACTGCGGCGGAGCCAGCGCGCAGGATCACAACCCGATCGGTTTCAGAAGCCAGCGAGATCGCCAAGGTCGAAAACCTTGCAAGAATCGAATACCTTGCGGCGGTTGACCATGACGGTGTGTCGCTCTCACGTGACTCGGACAGGCTGCATAAGGTCTTGGAGGAGGTCACGCGTCGACTCGGACGAGACAAGTGCCCCTCACGCACGTCCCTCAAGAACTGGCGGCGCAAACAGCGACGCATGGGCAATGACCCGGCAGCGCAGGTGCCGGCGTACTTTCTGCGTGGCGGGCCCGGCAAGAGCAGGTTCTCGCAACAGGCTCAAGCGGACATGAACGCAGTCATCGACAGCCACTACCTGGTCGAAGGGAACACATCGGCGGCCACTGCCTACGCTCAACTCCAGGGGCGCATCGCTGAACGCAATCAGTGGCTTCCTTCGCACGCACAAGAGCCGACGCCGTCTTACTCAACTTTCTTGCGGATGATTCAGCGGCGGGGCGGCTACGAAGTCATGGCCGCCCGCCGCGGAGCACGCGAAGCCGACTACCGGTATCGCTCGACTGGCAAAAACACCGAGAGCTACGGCTTGAACGAGTGCTGGGAAATCGATCACACGGTCATCGACCTTTTCGTGGTCGACCCAAGAACCGGCTTGCCACTGGGCCGGCCACGCTTCACGGCATGCATCGACTCGTTCACCCGTTGCCTCATGGGATTCGACCTGGACTTCAACGGGACGACGACTCAGGCGGTGCTCAGTTGCCTCAAGCACGCCATGCTGCCCAAGACATACATCCGCAAGAAGTATCCGCAGGTGCAGGGCACTTGGCCGTGCTTTGGCGTTCCCCGAGTGCTGAAGTGCGACAACGGTCCGGAGTTTCATTCGAAGTCGCTGCGCGACGCATGCCTGGAGTTGGGGATCACGCTGCAGTACTGCCCTTCGAAGCAACCCTGGTTCAAAGGACGCATCGAGCGCTTTTTCCGAACCTTCAACGAGCAAGCCCTGGCTGGGCTACCGGGCGCGACGGGATCCCACCTCTACAACCGCGGCAAGGACAGGGATCCCGCCGCTGATGCAGTGATGTCGCGTCAGGCACTCATGGAGTACCTCCACATCTGGATCGTGGATGTCTATCTGCCGGGCTCGCCGAGGAAAAGCAAGTGAAACCGCTTGACACATGGACGCAGTTTTTCAGGCCGGAAGAAACCTACCTGCCCCTCGATCCCGACGAGCTGGACGAGATCTGCTGCGATGCGGAGATGCGGGTGATCTCGCACGTCGGTGTCGAAATCATGAACTGCTTCTTCAACTGTGCAGAGCTCCAGGAGATACGTCGGCAGCTGCCATCGATCAAGGATACATCCGTCAAGGTGAAGTTTTGCCGGGACTCGCTGAGCCACATCTGGGTGGTCGATCCGAGGTCCGGGCATCGAGTCAAAGTCGCCAACGTGGATCCGGAGACGGCGGAACTCGGTGCCTACGAAATGTCGGAAGTCGTCAAACTCAAGAACAATCACAAGAGGACGCGTGGAGAAGTCATCGCCTTCGCGGAAGCGTTGCGCAGGATGAGAGAGATTGGCAACTCGCTGCTTCGAGCAAACACGCAAAGCCAGCGACGACGGGGCCTCAAGATGCTGGGCTTGGTCGCCGACGAAGAACTGACGCCGCTCGATCCTCCGACAAGTCGGAAGGGGCGGAAGAAGGCCACAGCTCAATCGCGCCCTAGCGAGCCTCGGAAGGCGCGCTCGCCGTTGCCACTCGTCGAACGAATCGACGAGCCTCGCATCGATCCGACGATCGCCCCTGCACCCGTGGACATCGAGTCCATTCTCAAGACCCCGTTCACCGTTCCGATCTTCGGAGTGGCGAAGCGAGTGGCCGACAAATTCTTCGTCGGAGGTGGTGATGCGGATACGCGTTGATCTGCCTGACTTCCAGGCGGCGTGGGAACGCCTGGCCGAATGTCATCGGGACGCCGGCGTCGACAACAACCCCCTGAACATGCGACTGCTCGGTGTGTCAGGCGTCGGCAAAACGTTCCTGCTGCAGGAGTACCGGAGCGCCTTCCCTATGGTGGCAGGCGAGGAGGTGACCCGGGTCCCGGTGCTCTACCTGAGCATCCCTTCGGCCCCAAACCGAAAGAGCATCTACGCAGCGTTCCTTCGAGGGCTCGGCGTCGATCCGGGGCGCGGCAATACGGAGCAATATCAGCGCCGTGTGATGCGCCTGTGCGAGGCCTCTCTCGTAGAGTTCGTTTTTGTCGACGAGATTCATCACTTCATCGACCGGGGCAAAGCGCACTCGTACGCGACGGCCGCGGATGCGCTGAAAGAAATGCTGGACCTGATCGGGCGCCCCTTCGTGCTGGCGGGGGCGCCCCGCTCCAGGATCCTCTTCGACCACAACAGCCAGCTGCGCTCGCGCGTCATGGGCACCTTCCGATTGCTTCCCTTCGACCTGGCGAATCTCCCGTCGCTGATGGGCTACCTCTACGCACTCGCCGAAGCGCTGCCTCAAGACCAACGAGAGTGGATTGCAAGCCCGGAGGTCGCGACACGCATCTTCTTTGCCACCGATGGCGTTCATCGAAATATCGCGACCTGGATCAAGTTGATCACCAACCAGGCCACGGCCGTGGGCCACGTCAACTATGCGCAGTTCGCCGAGCTGTTCCGCACGCGCATCTGGGCGCCAGAGAAGAAGTCTTTCAACCCGTTCGAGAAGGATTTCGAAATGCGAAGGTTGAGCCGAAACGGTGAACCCTTTCAACCGACCTTCCTGGACGGCGACAACCACGACCCGTCCTTTCTACGGATGACCATGTCATGACGGAAGAAAGCTGCGCCCCCCCTTCCGCGGCTCTGACCACCGATCCTCTCGTAGGACGCCGGTTGAAACCGATCGGGCTGGACAACGACTACACATGCGAATCCGTCGGATCGTGGCTGCTCAGGACTGCACGGCTCAACGGCTTCGGAAACCTCACATCCCTTCTGCAGAAGACCGGCTTCTACAACATCCATCTGGACATCCCGAGTCGACCGGAAAGCTTCATCTCCGCCGTTTCCGCAGCGACCGGCCGAGCCAGGGGCGAGGTCCAGCGAATGCTGCTCGGGAAATGCGGCGTCGATGCGCGCCGCGACATCTCTGTTCGACCCTGGGTGCTCTCGGCAAGGGAGCAGCGCCTTCAACAACATGATGGCATGCGGCACGTGATCTGCCCGCAATGCCTGCACGAGGACGCTGAGCCATATTGGCGCAAGTACTGGAGGTTCAGCTTTTCGACGGCTTGCCGTGTGCATGGCACGCTTCTGGACGAAGTCTGCAACCACTGTCGGCACTACTTTGTCATCGACGCGCACAGCATCAACGATCCGCGCCACTGTGCGACATGCGACCAGCCGCTAGCCAGGCGAGATACAGACGACCAACGTTTCGCGCACGGTCCGGTGGAAAAAATGCTGTCTCGAGTGTTTGTGGAAGGTGGCACCGCCGCGCTCCTCAAAGAGGATGCGGGCGCCCATCAGCGGCTCAATTTTTCCAGGCTGGTTGACTTCCTCTGCTCTCCGACGGGCCAAGCCTTTCGCAAAGGGCACGGCACGGAAGACTGGCTGCCAGGGTCCAGCTTCAAAGGTGGCTTAATGACCTTCTACCCGCGAGCTCTTGTTTGGGAGCGCCGCTGCACGATGGACTTTCTGGAGTCTTTGGCCGAGCGCAGTCCAGTCATCTTCTGGCAACTGCTGAATTTCAAGGCGACCGTCTCGCCATGGTTCAGCCTGGCCAAGCTTCTGCTCCATGCTCCCGCACCCATGCGATGGGGAAAGCCGCAAGAGGTTGGGTCTGCAGGTGACAGGTGGGGCGATGGCGGCGCCGACACTTAGCGCGCTGTTGGTGCGTCCAGCGCCGCGCGGCGAGGGGTTCGAGCAAGAGTCTCTTGCTTCATGGCTTCACAGATTGGCCACTGCAAATGGCTTTGGCTCGTACAGCGAGCTCTTTTCCTACGAGCGCTTGAAGATACCCCCGAGCGCGGCGCTCGATGTGGCCCCACAGCGCTGGCAGCTCACGCCGGCGCTGCAGCAGCTTGTGCAGCTTCGGCCGGAGACCGTCGACGCATCAACACTGACCGATGAGCTCGAAGCGCTCTCGGGCGATTCGACAGGCAGCCTGCGTCGATGGATCCTGACGCCGGATCGGTGCCGTGGCGTTGAGGGCACGAGTTGCCATGCCATCTGTCCTGAATGCCTCCGTGACGATGCCGTTCCATATTGGCGCTTGTCGTGGCGCCTGTCCGCCACCACGACTTGTCCGAAGCATCGCGTGCAACTGGTCGACAGGTGTCCCGCCTGCGGTGCGGCAATGTCGATCGCGGGCTCCCGGGCTGTCGATCTACGTCACTGCGAAAACTGCTCCCGAAGCCTGCTGTCCATCCCAGTGCGAACACCGCCTGACTTGAAGCATGCGAGTGCTTGGCGCACAACGCTTCCATCTCGTTCAGGACCGCAGGATTTTCCGGTCGCGGTCAGCCACACCCACCTTTGGTGGGACGGTATTCGCAGCATGTTGAGTGTCTTCATGCGCCCCAGGCTGCTTGCCAAGCTGGCCCTCCAGGACTTGCCTCCCTCCTGCGCTCAGGTCGTGCATGTGCTGTCTCAGTCCCCCCGCACCGAATTCGATCGACAACGAGTCGCGATCCGTCACGAGCTTCTGCAGCTCGCGGACTTCCTCACGTCAGACTGGCCTCACACTTTTGTGAGATCAATGAGCAAAGCATCGATCACTTTATGCGAGTTTGCGACATGCGAGGTCGAGATGCCCTACTGGCTCGCCCGCGTCGTGAGCACTGAGCTCAACCGAAAGCGCTATCGCGTCACAGGTGAAGAAATCGGCGCAGCCAAAGCCCTGCTGGTTACGCGCAAGGTCACGACCTCGAAGATCGCGGTCAAGCGACTCCTGGGCGTGCGGGAAGCGACAGCCTTGGACCGCGTGCACCCGGCAAGGCAGAGCCGCCTTTCAGACGAAGAGCTGCTGAGGTTGCTGAAGATGCTCGATTACGACATCGCGGCCGCACCGGTTGCTCGAGACGCACAGGCATCGATGCTCAGAGATGCCGCATGCATTGCCGCAGCGGCTTGGCTGCGAATCTCGTTGCGCAAGGCTTCAGTGCTGGAATTTCAAGCCGTAGAAGATCTCCTGCAGTCATGGTCGGCAGCAGCTGGCGCCAGCAGCGTGCGCGGGGAGATCGCCGCTATTTCCGGCCGCTGGATGAGGGTCTACCTCGCTGGTCCGCGCGTCCGCTTCGAGCGTTTTGATCGTCCCCAATCCGCGTTGTTTGTCTCTCGCTTCGGCATCCCGACTCAAAGTTTCGGGTTGGCCTCGCGGTTTGCGTCGCTTCTCCGGCGCAGCGGTATCGAAGGATGGGAAAGAGGCTCGCACCTTCTCACCAATGGACCGAGCTCGGGTTCCGATCAGCTCGACGGGCGCGGGACTACGCCGCGGGTCTAACTGTGCAGTTGGGCCAATCTTCGCAGGTCGGCAATCGTGCGCCGCTCGGTTTCGGCGCAGGGCAGTGACTCCAGGGCATCCGCCATCGCGGTCAGCTTGACCGCGTGGCGCGCTTCCGCTTGCTGCTTCGTTTCACCCTTGGCTACGTTGAAGCTCAGAAGCACGCTCTCGTCGGAGATGAAGAACCAGGATGCACGCCCGCTGTCGCTCATGCAGGCAAACATTTCGCGGTAGCTTTCGTAGGCTGCGCGGTAGATCTCAGGATGATCTTCGATGGTCACAAAGGCCCCGTTCTCGGTTGGCCAAAACGTTAACCGCTTTTCCGCACAATCGCCACAGGATTCCAGCCAGCTGAACTGGCATCGATCCCCGTTTAGGGGCGTGTTAGCCTCCCGCAAAAATTGAGGGGCTGCGATGATCAACGTCTTCGAAGGTGCACGACGCATTGCCAAACTGGTCGCCGGCGTCTTCTTTTTGTCTGGCGCCGCGTATGGGTTGTTCAACGAGCCGCATGCGCAGATCGCTTATGGCGTGAACGAGCTCAACGGCAAGGCATATCCAGCCCTTGATTTTTCAGGGGGCCCGCCCGTACGGGCCACCAGATGCCAAGCGGACGAGGCGCAGGAATGGATTGCTAGGCGCACTTCGAGCGGCGAGCAAGCCCGCGTGATCATTTGCTTTGCTTCTCAGACTTTCGCAGGCGGTGACTCGGGCATCGCGTACGCGCCTGCGGGCGAGGGCAAGGTCTTCTTTGGCTCCAGGTATTCCGCAGAGGTAAGCCAATACACAAAGCGCTATGCAGATGCATTCGTCCTCCCGTCAGAAGGCGATGGCGCCTGGAAGATCGCGTATGGACAGGCAAAGTTTGCCCAGTGGAAAGAAGTGCTGATCTTTTGTGTCGCCGGCTTGGCCATCTTCTGGATCCTGGTCGCTGCCGTCGGATGGATCGTGCGCGGGTTCCTCGGCATTCCAAGGGGGAAGGACGCGAGGCCGGTCGGGGCAGATCAAAGCTCGGACCTTTGAGAAACAGGCGAGCGCTGCGAACGGCGTTTCGCCCAAACGTCCAGGCCTTGGCTGCGAGCTCGGCCTGGTAAATCCTCTGACGCTGTGCTTCGTTTCCCTAACCAAGAGCAGAGGTCAGAGTCCTCAGGGCTGCGCCAATCCCTGATTCGTGAGATCGACGCCCGGTCTACCTGAGCGGCACCCGCTCAGTGGAGCTCAAAGGCTGGGACCAGCTCTGCCCTTGTGAAAACGCTTCCATCGGCAAGGCATGGAGAATCGTGGCTCCAAAGGAACACATGATGTCAATGACCCCGGCCGAAGACGATCTCTTTTCAAAGTTCTTATACGACAAGGCCCGCGAGGCACAGGCGAGCATCGGTTACACGCCTAGCATTTTTTTCCAGATGCTCGGTTCTCACGGTGGCTACCAAACTGCCGTGCAACTTCTGTCAAGCAGAAAGATCTCGGAGGGCTTCACCAAGCTCTGGCAGGGAGCACGACTTGATCTGACCGTCGAGGCGCTAGTGCTGGAAACGGAGTGGCGAAAGCATTTCGATGTTCTGCTTTTACAGACAGCCGAGAAGCGACTCCACGACGCTGGCTATCAGGTGCGTGCCGCCATCGTTGAGACGAAAGACCGCGCAAAAGGCCCCGGACGAAAGGTAGCGGGTTCTCATCCAGCATCGAATCAGGCAGCCGCGAGCTCAACGCTCCCATTGATACTTCGTTGGCCAGAATGGCTTGAGTACCTCACGCTGGAGCTCGACTCACTTAAACGTGGTAGCGAGCTCGAAAGCGTCGAAACCTGGCTCAACGGATCGGAGCCTACGACGTATTCAGTGCTCTGCGAGGATGTTCAGCGTGACAGCAGCAACGCGTGGTCCATATCGCTCGTGTATGACCAGGATCGCGGCAAAAATCCGGCGATCGCAGCTAAGTACCAGGATTCCATCGATTGGGGCAAGCTGGTGATCTCAATCTCCGCGGACCTCGAAACCATCACCGGCGCTTTCGAGCCCGTGGTCGGCGGTGAAGGTGTGAACCCACAAATCACGATTGCACCTGCCGGTCTATTTGCAGGGTTATCGCGCGCACAGATCGAGGTGCTCCTCCGGCCGGATCAGGGGCGTCTCCGAAAACGCCTGCTGAAGCGCTACAGCACATGCGCTGTTTCGAACGAGAGCACGGAGCAGGCCTTGGAAGCCGCACACATCATCGGTCACGCCGATTCGGGTGCGTCCTCAGAGGAGAACGCGATCCTCTTGCGTGCTGACCTTCACACCCTTTTCGATCGCGGCATGCTCCGGATTTCCACCAGCGGGAAGATCGAACTCTCAGGACTTCCTGAGGACTCCTCTTACCACGCAGAGCGAAAGAACTGGAACAAGGTACTGCCGAAAGAAGTCTTGGGAGCGGTCAAGGGCGCGCTGAAAGTCAGGGCGGCCGGCCGCGAATAGTGCCAAGCAGTCGAGAAGCCCGATGCACATGGGCCGAGCGGCGGCGTAAGCGTCAGGCGCCGCAACGACTTTTCGAGTTTATGCCCGAGCTCGCGCGAACTGACTCGCCCTCAACCTGATGCGCGCCATAGCAACCTCCAAGGTGGGTTGGCCCATCGCAATGAGATTTCCCTGCCTCAGACCATCTCGCGCAACATCTTCATCAGGCGGAGGCCAGTGGCGATCGTCATTGATCGTCAGCATCCAAGCACAGCAGCGGCGTGATCTTCACCACGCTGGTGAGCAAAAAAGGCACAGTGAACATCATCGTCTAGCCATCAGTCGCCAAGGAGCACCTTAGGGCTTTGCTTGGCGCGATGCTGCTATCACTGCACGGCCCCTGCCACCTGACTGACCAAAATGCACCGCTTGGCGGTTTGCGCATCAGCTGTAAGGAGTGCCGACAACAGGCGTTGACGAACACGGTTCTGGATACTGCTTTAGGTAGTCCCGTTCAGCTTCTTGAACTAGCTCCTGAAGCGATAGGCCACGCGTGGCAAGATCTTGCAGATAGACGATGAATCCTGAGCGCTCATGAGCGATGCGCAACGGTCCAGGTTTACCTCGTTTTTCAGCGGTCACGACGAGAGCGTCGAAAGCGCGCGCAGCAAGGGATGCATCCGCTTGATTTTTCCCAAGCCCAGTCGCCCCCCTCTTCGGTTTTCCATCGAGATGAATGCGCACCTCCGGGTCCGAATACCAGTCGCGATCCTGCTTCGGCTGAAAGCCTCCGCGGCTAAAACCCATATGGACTTGATGTTTCGTCGGCGTGCCATCGGGTTCGTAAGTCCTGAACCCGAAGTTGCCAGTCGTGCGGACGCTATTCGCTCTGAAGCTCCTTTGAATGAACGCCTTCAGCGCGATCTTCCCGGACCCGTCAATACCTTCATCCCGTATCTCGGCGATCTCAATTTCAACTTCGCGAGTAATCAGAATGTTGTACCTGTTGGAGGGAAAGATCTCCGCCAGTTCAACGTCATTGTCGAAGAGGTAGTTCCACGCACAACTGTCGATGAATACCGGGGTCGGCAACTCCACTCTCCTACGCTTGGGGGTCGGGTACAGCCTCTGGACTTGCTCTGCGTACAAACGCCGCAAGTCTCAACGCCGCGGGACTGATCGACATCACCCACTTGATCTCCCTAGCGATTCCTGGTTCGTCAATATGAAGCTCCGAGTCTTCACGGTAATGCCAACGTCGCTCGTGCACCTCGTCGTCGACCAAGCCGAGCTGCTTGAGCTTGACGCCCCATTGGCCAATCTCAGACGCGTAGTTCAACGGCGCGACATACTGCGGTTCGGACGAGGAACCGGAGGTCGTTTCAGCATTCACCTCGAATCGGAAATGCCGCCCCCCCCGAAAAACTTCACCAATGATCTTTCCTTCCTTGCGCGCGACTCGGTCCAGATATCTGTAGAACTCCTCGAACTCGTCATCTGAAAGCGCTTCGCCGGCAGCAAAGATCTGATCATCGTCTTCATTTGCTGAGGAACCTGACAGTACCAACTCAGCAGTCAAAAACGCCAGCACGCGAGGCCCGATGTTTCGCGATTTGCTGAGGCACACAGCTCTGTAGGCATCGAAAACCACTTCGGATTTCCTCTCGTCAGCCAGCAATTCATCAAGCTTCTCGCGAAGGCTCTCGTCTGTCGTGCCGAGATCCTGGATGGCTTCGCAAAAAGCCTGGAAAAATTTTTGAGCGCGATAGCGAGACCACCGCTCGATGACATGCGTTTTAACGCTTGACTCAACGAGGTCTACCAATTTGCCGGCGGCGTAGCCTGCAACGGCTGACAGAGCTTGTTCCATTCCGCTGACTGTACGCGCATCGCTTCGAGACAGGACACGCCTCACGCCCGTCACAATCCTCAGAACAGCCCGAAAGCATCGGCGTCCCGCTCTACAGGTACCAGCCCGGTATCGCATGTTGTCTTTTCAGACTGACATTTCTCAGACGTCTTTCCTACGAACGGGATATTCGCGCAGACCTGCCCGACATCGCTCAGTCCGGTGAGTGAAGTATTTCAGCGTTGCCGAGGCTGGCGGACCAGCCGGGCTTTCGCAATCAGATCTGCAGGAAGTTCGCCGCTCTCGAACAGGCGATTCGACTCTTCGCTTACCGCGGACATTCGCTCCAAGTCGTAGTAATTGCAGTAGCTTGATCGACTCACGTCGCGCAACTCCGCAAGAAGCCACTCAAACGATCTTGCGTCTGGCTCGTCGGTATTTTTTCGAAGGCACCACGCAAACAGGTCCGCCGCCTGGATGGGAAGATGATCATCGTCTTTCCCGAAAGCTGGCATCAGCGGGAGGATGGCTCCCTCCTCTGGGTGGCTCCGCTGGAGAATTTCCCGGACAAGCGGATACCACTGCCGAGCGCGCTCTCCGAACACAAGCTGCTCATCGAACACCACTTCGAACGGCTCCCGCCACCCGCACTCCTCCCAGAGGTCGAAGCACGCGCCCATGATCAACGTATGGAACGGCCAGAAATAGACTTCAGACATCGGCTTCGGGCGCAGGGCCCAAGTTTGAGCATGCGCATCAAGATCGATGGCCGTCCACAGCACGAACTCGGCATGGCGATTGATGATTTGCGCGAGCTCTCGCAATTTCATGTCTCTCTCTTGCGCCGAGAAACGCCGAAACTCTCCTGAGAGTGACGCGGCGTCGCGCATCTTGAAGATTTGTATGCCTGGCGCCTGATCGAGGCACGCACGCCACTCTATCGAGAAGCGAGCCCAGCGCTCTGAAGTCGATACGAGACCCACCAGGAAAAAGTTGCGGCTATGCCCTTTTCCCCCACTGTCGTCCACAAACATCTGAGCGCTCATCAGAATCCTCCTCAAGATCTCTAGAACAATATCGACGTGTTTTCAACCTTTGGCGAAGACGGCCCCCGTGCCGGTGCAACCCGTGTGCGCGAGGAACTCGCTTATGGCCGAAAATTGGCACGATGATTCCCGACAGGCCTCATGGGGTCAAACGCTACGTCGACCCTCTGCTCCCCCAGCAACCAACCGGAGGAATCGTTTGACCGAATTCGTCAAACCGAAAAAGGTCGGACGGAACGATCCCTGTCCTTGCG
The DNA here is from genome assembly GCF_979254005.1 of Variovorax sp. AC103. NCBI lineage: Bacteria > Pseudomonadati > Pseudomonadota > Betaproteobacteria > Burkholderiales > Comamonadaceae > Variovorax > Variovorax sp. AC103. Next base: position 322,534 of record NZ_CEEDFC010000003.1, read on the forward strand.
GCAGCGGTAAAAAGTTCAAGCGGTGCCACGGCTCTCTTGACCTGCTTGATCGCGTAGCCGAGACCGTCCCGGACATGCAAGGCGTCATGGCACGCGCCGCGGCCGCCCGGATACAAAGAGAGCGGCAGCAAGGGCTTGGCCAACCAATCATCTCTGCATACGCGAGCGGTCACCGTGTGGTGGCGGTCAAAGATCGACTGATGCAATCAAAGCATTGGAGGACGTTCTTCGATTTCCTAGGCGACTACATCAAGTCGGCGATCGGATCGGACTGGGGCAACTCGGAGATCAAGAAGCCCCTCGAGGAACGCCACCCGATTCTGCAGTGGTATCACATGGTTGCTGACCATCAGAGGACCTACATGACCGATGGTCAGGTTTCCATGGGAACGATGACCGGCGCTATGGCCGCGTACTTACACCTCGCATACGACCTCTATTCACTTGCCCACAACGCAGAGCTTCAGGCAAAGCTGATTGCGCGGCTAAAAGATCCGAACAACTTTTCGGGAGCTTGGTACGAAATCCAGGTCGCTGCAATACTTGTCCGAGCCGGCTTCAAGCTGGAGTTCGAAGATGAAGACGATCGCCGCACCTCCCACTGCGAATTCATTGCGACAAGCAGGCAGACTGGCAAGAGGTTTTCTGTAGAGGCGAAGAAAACAGAAGGAAAGCTTCGCCCGATGCGACTACTGCACAAGGCCTTGATGAAACATGCCAAACATCAACGCATCGTGTTTATCGATCTGAACACACCTGAGTCGACCATCGCTACGCCGGAACCAAGGCTGCTTATCAACGCTCGGGCGAGTCTCAGAAGGTATGAGCAATGCGATCCTGCTTCGCGCGGATTGCCTGAGGCCTATGTTTTCTTCACCAACTGTCCCTGGGCTCATCGTCTCGACGCGCCTGCTTCGGGCTCCCCGGCGTTGGCGGAAGGATTCCGAATTCAGCACTTCAAAGCGGGCGCCGAGTTTGCCTCCTTGCGCGAGGCGTTGGAAGCACGAACTCAACACATAGAGATGCACGACTTGATGAAGTCGATAGCCGATCATTCCGAGATCCCCTCGACCTTTGACGGGGAGTTGCCTGAGGTCGCATTCGGCGAGACTACGAATCGCATACTCATCGGAGAGAGATGCCATGTCAGCATTGAGAACGTCGAGGTTTCCGGCGTCGTAACCTCTGCGACGATAGCTGAATCAGAGCGTGAAATCATTTTTTCCCTACAGCTCGACGATGGTCGATCAGTGCTCACCAGAAGAGCCATGTCGGAGCCAGAAATTTCTATTTGGCGGCGTCATCCAGACACATTTTTTGGGGTGGTGGGACAACGAAAAAACCGCGTCGAGACGACGATAGAGATGTACGATTTTCTGTGGACGTCCTACTGCAACACGTCTAAGGAAAAGCTGCTGGACCTTCTTGCAAAGTCGCCGGACGCTGCTGAGCTGACGCAGCTCGATCAACCGGCCCTGGCCAAGCTGTATTGCGAGCGACTGGCTACTCAGATTTTTGCTAAGAGCCGACGTTGAGTTGGCCAAGATCCGCATCCAGCGACGGCCACATAACCAGCACAAATCGCCATCAAGAACCTCATCTTTAGCCTGCGGTTCTCTTGCATGCCGCGTCTCTGGCAGAGAGAAGCGATAGGACGCAAGATCGACAACGGGCTGGCCATTGGCGGTGCGACATCAGCCGGATAAAAGGGCAGCGCACCGCCGCCGGACCAGTTTTGGCGACAATCACCAATCACGATCCACGTTCTGCGCGGAAAAAATCTCGTAGGCGTTGAAGCCAGCCCGTCGACTTGCGCGCGGGAAACTCTTCGAACTTCGCGTCTGGCAGGGCCAAGGTTACTTGGTTCACTCGTTCCTCGGTAGTTGCAGCTTGTCGAATATCGAACAAAGGATCGCCTGCTTCGTCAGGGAAATAGTGCGGGCAAGAATTTTGACCAAGCAACGCGAAGCTTTTGCTCGGTGTGATGACATGTTTGTTCCCGTCATACTCAAGGTAAGCAGATGGCACTGGCTTGCTATGCCAAGGCCACATGAGTTGCATGAACAGCCCTACTGCACTCGAAGCAAGGATGCCGTTTGGCCAAATGACCTGTGGCCGTCCACCAGCGGCCCCGTATTTGGCGGCCTCCTGCTTTAACAAATCGTCAGTCACGATGCCCATGCATCGCAGGCAAGGCGCCCCAGGCGTTGTCAGAACCACCTGCCCAGCAATCAAGTACCGGCCATCGACAGAGTGCACGTCCATCCCCATGTCGATGTACGGGATCAGATATCGCCTGCAGAAGCGATCGAGGTCGTCTTTGGCGATGACAGAGTCAACCCCGGCAATGATGACGTCGCAATCCTTGAGGTCATCAGCTACCTCTTGCCAATTGCTTCTGTAAGCGAAGATGCTGGGATCCCGCACCACGCTTCGAATGACGCGCTCAGCGATGATGATCTTGGGAACCCCTGCCGAGACGTCATCCAATGTGCCGCCGACCAAACGGTTCAAGTTCGAGTCATCGATGGTGTCCGGATCCACCAACACGTAGTTCCCAACGCCAATGTGCGCAAGCTGCTGCACCACATGGGAGCCGCCCCCGCCCAATCCGATGACGCCGACCTTGGCGGCTTTGATCTCCTGCTCGCTGGCCTTGCCAAGAAAACTTTGCCGATCGTGCTTGCTCATGCTTTTGCTCCGTACTTCCGAATGCGTGATCCGACCTGGACGAACCCGTTAATGTTCTTTGGCGGTTCGTCGCGCTTTGTCCAAGCAAGGCCCCGTGCGCCGTCGTTGCTCAGCACAACGAGACCGTGCGGCGTGCGCGGCAAGGCATTGAAGAAGCCAGGCACAAACCGAACTGCGCTTTTGAGGTCAGTGCCAGAAAATTCAGGTTGGCCGAAGCCACCATGAGAGTGGATGTGAATAAGAGAAGACCTGGTCGAATAGGCGGCCTCGATGCCCTTGCGCATCGCGTCGGAGCCGATCTGAGCTCCGACCGAATCGCTGTGCTCATAGTCTTCGTCCGCGACGGGGTGATAAGAACGGCACAGGAGCAGCACGCCGCCTTCAATACGCGCCGCGCCTGCAGTCAAGAAGCCCACTCGCTCAAATGCGAAAGCATGTGGTCGATGTAGATCGGCTCGCACCTGCTGCAACAAGGCGTCCGTGATCTTGAGAAAAATCTTCATCTGAACGCCCTCATGTGATTGGCCAGAATTTCGATCCAAGGCAATTCAGCACCAACATCCCGCCAGGAGCATGCCCACCAAGTCCTCCCGCAAAGCGTGTGCGAGGTCCAGTTGCGGGCGTTAGGCGCTGGGATTTGTCGGGAGACAAACAGCCTCGTTCCATATCCCGTGTGTTCGGACGGACACAGCAGGCCATCGAACTGGATCTGCCCTTCGAGCGCATCGAGCTTCAAGCCCGGCAGATACACGAGCAACTGCCCCCCGTCGGTGAGAATTTCGGCCGCGGGGTAGTACCGCTGCAGCGCCTGCAGCCTTTCCGCACTCACGACGACTGGCCCCGTGGCGGATGCGAGGTGAAGTGCATGCCGTTCTTGAGGTTGATCTTCTCGCCAGGCTTGAGCTCCACCAGCTTGCCGTTTTCGATCAAGTCCAGCAGATAACCAGCCTCGACGGCAAACTCTGCAATCAATTGCTCGGTCGTGTAGCCTCCTTTCGGCAGCACATAGGCCGTTTCGCCGTAATACACGGTGACGGTCTTGGGAGCATGCCGAGTCTTGAAGCGCTCGGTGCCATCGCCCTTGAGTGACACGATCTCGTCTTCGTCCAGCACGCGATCAGGCATGTCCTCCAGCTCCTGTACGACCTCGAACGTCTCGTCCTTGAGAGCCAGCTTACGAATCGCTTTGGCGCTCAAACTGGCACGAGCCCACTCCAGCTTCAGGCTGTCAACGAAGAGCCGGAAGCTGCTGTCCCCCTCCATGACGAAGAAGCGCTCCACGCCCGGTGCTGCGAGGTTCACCAGCTCCTCCGCACGAATGCTTTCGATCGCGCCATTCGACAGTTGCTGCAGCACGATGACCTCGTCGCTGGAGCGAAAGCCGGCCAGTTCGCTGATCTGAGCTCCGGTCACCTTCAGATCTTCCACGGTGAAGCGGCTCTCTTCAAAGCGCTCGTTCAAGATGATCAAGTTCGCCTTACTCGGCTCGCCAGAAGTAGGTTTTTGGTTTGCATCTGCGTTCATGACTTGTCCTTTGCATCTAGAGATCCAAGGGCTGCCCCTTTCGGCGATGAGTAGTTTTTGAGTTAAAACTAACCACTGGGACGCATACTACATGAGTTAAAAATGAGTTGTCAACATGTATTTTTTACATTTTTCTAGGGGATCAGGCATTGACAAAATGGCGATTTTTTGCAGAATGGGGTGTCCACACCCCATTCAACTTTCAGGAGCCACTTGCATGACCACAGCAGCAAAGAAGACTTTGACGCTTGTTCTTTCGGACACAGAGATGGAAGTACTGGACACGCTTTCGTCGGAACGGTCCTTGTCCAAAACCGCAGTTCTGAGACAGGCACTGCGCCTGTATCAAACGATCGACGTGCGACAGCAGCGCGGCGAGAAGCTGTTTTTTGAAAACGAACGAAGCAAAGAGAAGGCGGAGCTCATGCTCCTGTAAAGACACATGACTTGGCTTTTCAACCAACACACGCGAAGTCTCGATCCGGCTGAAGTGATCGAGACCATCGATGAGAACGACATCGCTTGTTTCCAGCGTGAGTGGTTGCCGCCAATTCAACGCAAGGTTGATGAACTCAAAGCGAACAACCAGTACAACGCTCAAGGTGTCAGTGCTGGGAACATCGAGGACTTCCAATGGCAGTGGCCGGAAAAGAGCCACGACCGCGCTGGTCAGTTGGAATGGGGTTCGTACGCGCTGCGCTGCGGCGGAATGACCCAAGGTCTTATGTTCGTGAACATGTTGCGCCGGTGTCGTCTGGAAAGCCAGTTGAATCAACATATGGTGTACGTGGACCTGATGTCCACTGCACCTTGGAACCGTCCTCGCCTCGTAGACAACCCACTCTACGGGGGCGTGGGGACGGTTCTGCTTACCGAAGCGATTCTGCTCAGTCAGAGCCAAGAATTCGAAGGTCGTATTGGCCTGCACTCCCTGCCTGGCGCGGAGTCGCTCTACCGAGATAAGTTTCGGATGATCTGCCTAGGTCCAGATCCGACTTATAGCGGTCTACTTTATTTTGAATTGACACCTGAGCTCGCGGATGCGTTGCTCAAGTCCTAGACCACCCGGAATGGGAGGTTTTCTCATGAACACAATCAATCGGCCGAGCCGTCAGTGGTACGCGCGGATGATCGAACGCACCCTGAACGATGATTTTGTGGTCGGGCCCGCCGCCTTTCCCACTCTCGAAGCAAAGGAACAAAGTCTTGAAAAGTCGCCCCTGACCGCTGCATTCAGCACACTAGTACGCCTTGGGCGCAGGTCCAAGAAGTTGAGTGTCGAACAACTTGCTCAAAAGCTTTCCGTGGACAGTGATGAAGTCCGCAAGATTGAGGAAGACGCGACGTATCACGCACGTCCTAGGACAATCTCGAACATCGCGAAGTATTTCGAGTTGCCTCTCTCTGAGCTTATGAAGTTGGCGGGGGCCACCGTTTCCAACGACGAGGTCTTTAGGGCCAAAGCGCTCAAGTTTGCCGCGCACTCGGACGATATGTCCGGACTCACTGCGCAAGAGCAAGAGATGCTGCGAAACTTCATACGCTTTCTCCGCGATAAACCTTGAGGAGGTCTGCGTGAACGAACTTGTCGGTCTGCACGAACGAAAAGACATCGACCAGCTGGTCGACAAGATTCTTCGCGACCTCGGACGGCCTGAGCCACCTTTGAACCTGAACATGGTTCGTGAGCTTCTCAGGCTAGACCGGAAATATTATTCGTCGACAGATATTGGCCCCATCGCCGAATTCGCCCACCGGATCAAGGTTGCAGGCAAGCGTCTGTCGGAGGATCCCGGCCTGATTCTCGAGGTCGTCAAGAAGGCAAAGTTGAGCGGACTTTGGCTGCCCGATGACCGAAAGATCTTCATCGACAGTGAAGTGCCAAAGCTTAAACATCGCTGGATTGAGGCTCACGAGATCGCGCACAGCTTCGTGCCATGGCATGCCGACTTTCTACTTGGCGACACGGCATCAACGCTGGATCCCACTTGCCACGAAACGATCGAGGCAGAGGCAAATTTCGGCGCTGGGCGCCTCTTGTTCTTTGGGCCGAAATTTAACTTAGATGCTAAGGACAGCAGCCTCTCCTTCAAAAGCGTCCAGGTTCTCAAAGAACGCTATGGGAATACGCTCACATCAACTTTTTGGCGCTTCGTTGAAGAGCGAGATCCATCCCACGCGTCGTTTGGACTTATCAGCTCGCATCCCAGATACCCAGAAATTGGCCCGACCGCCAACGGCTCGGGCGTCCATCACGTAATTGCTTCCGAGGGATTTCGCCATCTGTTCCCGGCCATCTCTGCTGGTGATCTGTATGAAGTGATCGCGAGAAACACATCTTGGGCGAAGAGAGGACCTGTTGTTGGCGGGAGCGATTCCCTGGTGGACATGCACGGGAGCAAGCGCACCATCAAGCTCGACGGATTCTGTAATTCTCACCAGGTTCTCACGATGGGATGGCTCGTTCTCTGAAGTGTTGATCCCTGCGTGGACGTGACCCGCGTTTTCGCGGATCGCATTGCCGCGGCTGCGTACACTGACGCAGTGACGGCATATCGAACGTGCTTTGGATACGACTTCTTGGCAACTATGTTTTGTTACTGGTAGGCCTGCGTTCACATCGTTGTACCCTGATCTTTCTTTAGATTCGAAGAGCCACCGAGAGAAGGAAAATGGTAAGGAAAGCAGCAGTCGTCAACGTATTCGCCATGCCGTACGAAGAGTGGTCTAAACGCAAAACAACCCCCGAAGAGGCATTGGATCTCATCAACAACAGGAAATTTCGTGTCCTCGAAGCCCTTGAGGTGAACGACAAACTTATCGACGTGGTATCGACGCACACCGAAGCAGCCACTCGTATGCTCCGCAAGCGTGCTGACAATGGCTTGGAATTCCATATTGACAGGGCACTCGATACAAGCGCCGAGTATCGCGCCCTACGCGATTTGATGCCGCAGCACGTGCCCTCGGCCCTTAGTTCTTACCAAGGTGAATTTTCGGAACACGTCTTGACAGCGGCAGATGAAGCCATCCAAGCTCACGGCGTGAAGATTCCAGAGGGCCAGTTCTTATTCCACGGCGGCCATTGGGCTAGCAACAGCCCGACTATCACCACGTCGCGCCCATTCTCCACATCCTTTTGCCCCCAAGTGGCGCTGAGGAATGCTGAGTGGAAGGGCAAAGCCTATGACGTTGGCCGGGTGGACCTAATGGTGGTTCGTGTGACGCAGCCTAAGACCAAGGCCTATGTCTACAGCCGGGAAGGCAGTCACGGCAACGAGAAGGAAGTCGTCTTCGCGAGCGGCGCTCAGTTAACTCGCGTGCGGGAAACCCATATCGCCGATTTTCCTGTATCCAAAGTGGCCTCGGGTTTTCGGCACCTAGAAGAGGTCGTTCCTGCCTACTTGGTTGAAGTAGAGATCAGCTGACAAGCTGATGGCGCAGCCAGAACGGGCACTTTGCGGAGGATCCGAGAGCGGGTCGAATTGCCGTCGAATCGCGGGCTCCCAGCAGGCTCAGCGAAAGTCCGTAGTGAGCCCTGTGCCGTGGTACGCCAAGCCGTTACGAGTGTCCGGTCGTATCGGATTCGGACGTTCGTGCCTGCAAGCCTGATGTCGGCTGTGCGCTCCAGAACGGAAGCTCAAGCCGCGTGGTGTGTGACTGCTTCGCAGAAACGCCTGGGCTTCTAGCGGAAGCGCCTGATGGAGGCATTTTTTCCCGCCACGAACTGGCTGGTCCGGAGAGTTGTTTGAGCTGAAACGGTTCTCGAGGCCATCACATCGACAATGCCAGGTATCTCCTATCGTTCACGAACGTTCCCATGGCACTTAAGAAACTCTCCTTGCAACGTTTCAACGCATTGGCTGGTTACGCCCGAAAGCCACTTTTGGCGCTGATGAGCGTTGAACTATCTTGGTATACAACCGAAGGAGAAGAGGTACTTGCGACAGTGCTGCGCGACAACACAGACCAAGACTACGCGGTTGTATGTTTCTGCCGCGATTTACAAGAGCGATTCCGTTTCGCCGCTATGAGTGAGTTCAAGCCTTCCCTTGCCAGGGCTCAAGCGGAGGTTCCAAAAAAATTGAAAGAGGTTCTTGACAACCTTGACGAGGAAAGAGTGCAGGGCGACGAAAAAGGCCCGCCGGTAGATTTCTTCACCCTTGTGAAGCCGAAGGGCAGGCACCACGACAAGTTCCTCCAGCTCTGCGAAGATCCTCTGTACTCTCCGGCGAAAGACATTATCGAACCCATGATGCGCTGGAATCCTGACACCGACGGCAACTATGTCGAGCAGTTTCAGTCGGTCGCTTTCGGACAACGTCTATGGGAGTTGTACCTTTTTGCCGTGGTTGTCGAGGCGAACATGGTGGTCATGAAGGAACACGCTATTCCCGATGTGTACGCCAAGGGTCTCTTTGGAGAAGTGGCGATTGAAGCGACAACGGTCAACCCATCGATTGGGAAGGACCAGATGGTCGTCCCCCCGCCGCCGGTGGGTACCAAAGCAGAGCAACAGGCCTACGTGAGGCATTACATGCCAATCAAGTTCGCTGGACCATTGACGGCGAAACTGAAGAAAAAATACTGGACGCATGAACACGTTCGCGGCAAACCCCTGATCTTCGCGATCCAGGATTTTCCCGATTACGAAAGACAGATACTGAGTGCGGATGCACTGTATTCGTACCTTTATGGCGTTTACTTCGACGGCGCCGAATCGGAGCCGGAAAAAATCGACAGCCACCAGTGGAGCGACAAGGCACCCGTGGTCTCAGGGTTTTTCACATTGCCGGAAAGTGAACACGTCTCCGCGGTTCTCTACAACCCTCATGCGAGCATCGAAAAGTTCGTGCGCATGGGTGTGCTCGCTGGCTTCGGTTCCACAGCAGTAAGGGCCACAAGGGAGGCAACGATCTGGCGAAACTCGGCTAGTGGAGGAGGCCTTCAAAAGGTGAAGGCACTCGTTGGAAGCAAAGGCTACCAGGAGCGCTGGATAGACGGCATGGTGGTCTACCATAATCCCCGAGCACTGACCCCCCTTGATCTCAACATCTTTGCCGGGGCCGCCCAGCACTATCACCTAGAGGATGAGGGCATCGTCCTCACCCCGCCGCCGGTTCTTTTTGTGCAAGAAAGAACGATGCTGACGCTGGCGTGAACGGACGTGGCCTCGCCTCGATGTCGGCCGCTGTCCCTCTTCAACTTTAGCTCCAATCTAGGGGGTCAAATAACTTTGATCCGTTAGTGGGGAAAGTTAAGTAACTTTGAAATGCACCCCGGCCTGCGGTTGCGCAGTTGGCGCGTAAGTACTTGATTTTCCTAAGGTGCAAGGTTACTCAATTTTGAACCCCCACACGCCCGCTACCAGGGCAAGCTCAGCGGCCCGTTGCTGGACCGCATCGACCTGCACATCGAGGTGCCCGCGGTGTCGGCGCAGCTGCTGCTCGACGCGCCACCGGGCGAGTCGACCGACAGCATCCGCGCGCGCGTGGTCGCCGCGCGTGAACGCGCCATGCAGCGCCAGGGCCATCCCAACCAGGCGCTGCAGGGCAGCGCCATCGACCGGCATGCAGCGCTCGAGGACGCCGCGCGCCAGTTCATGTTCAACGCCGCCAGCAAGCTCGGCTGGTCGGCGCGCAGCACGCACCGGGCGCTGAAGGTGGCGCGCACGATCGCCGACCTGGCGGGGGCCGACACGGTGCAGGCCGCACACGTGGCCGAAGCGGTGCAGTACCGCCGGGCGCTGAGCCGCGGCCCGGCCTGAGAACGCCGCGACTCAGCGCACCAGTGCATCGATCCAGCGCGCCACCAGCAACTGCTCCTGGTCGAAGTAGTGCGTGTGCGCGCCGCTGCCCAGGCACACGTCGTGTTCGGCCGCGGTCATCAGGGTCACCGGCGGCGAGGGCTTGTACAGCGGCGGATCGGGCCACAGCCACCGGCCCACGTAGTCGCCCGTGGCATAGGCGTTGACCCAGCGCTGCACGCCGACGTCGCTCGCCTCGGCCGTCAGCACCCATTCGTACAGGCGCGGAAAACGCGCCGCATAGAGCTGGCGCAGCGGGCACCCCGCGGTGAGCAGGTCGACCCGGCCCTCCAGCTTGGACCACAGCTTCACGACGCGGTCCTCGGGGCAGGACTGCGCCAGCCAGCGCGCGCGGTGCTGCAGGTAGCGCAGCAACTCCGCCGAGATCACCGTGCCCTGGCTGTGCGCCACGATCACCACGCGGTCGTAGCCCTGCGCCGCGATGCTCTCCAGCAGCGCGACGTAGCGCGAGAAGATGCGCGCGCGCGGAATGGCGCCGCGCGGGAACTCGCGGAAGTGGTTGTCGACGTCCAGCGCCACGTCCAGCGGCAGGCGCAGCCACGGCACATAGCGCGACAGCACGCCGCCGAAGGCCGACAGCGCCGCGACCGCGGTGGCGGCGGTGAGCACCAGCGGCTTGAGCACGAATTCCGACACCTCCCCGATGCGGCCGATGAGCGTGTCCACGCTGCGCACGACAGCGCCGATCCAGCTGTCGGCCTGCACGTCGAGCCGCGCCAGCGCCAGCAGCAGGCCCACGCCACAGGCCATGAGCACGCTGGCGAAGGTCAGCCCTGTGACGAAGCCGTCGAGCCGCCGGTAACCGCCGGTGAGCCAGCGGCCCAGCGTGAACGAGGTGCCCACGGTCTTCCTGACTTCCGCGAGCACGCTGGGCGCCAGCACCACCACGAGGTACAGCGCCAACACCAGCGTCAGCCCGGCCGCCAGCGCGAAGGTCTCGGTGCTGCGCAGGTAGCGCAGGTGCAGAAAGGTCGCGCCGTCCAGAAAGCAGAGCTGCCCGCTCGTGAAGATCAGCGGCTCGTAGTCGGTGCGGGCAGCGCCGAACTCCACGAAGGTGGTCACCAGCGCCCAGATGGCCATCGCCAGCGTCACGAACGAGGCAATCGACACCAGCAAGCCGAGCCGCCCGGTGGCCACGCTGGCCCGCTCGGCCGGGCCGTCGCGCGCCGCGAGCTGGCCGAACACCGCCCACGCGATGAGCAGGCCGCCCGCCAGCAGCCACCAGCACACGATGCCCAGCAGCAGGTACTCGACGGTGCGCAGGCCGGCCTGCACCCAGGCGTGCAGGTCGGCCGCGCCGTTCGCGGCGAAAGACGCCATGGCCACATGCACCAGCAGCGTCGCCGCCATCGCGGCCAGGAACACGAGGCCCGCCGCGCGCATCGCGGGAAAGCGGCTGTCGGCCACGCGCAGGCCGTAGTTGAAGAGCACGCCCAGCAGCGCCAGCCAGGTCGGCCCGATGAGCCAGTGCGTCCACGGCGCCGGCACGAGGCACAGCAGCACCGCGCCCCCCACCGCCAGCACCAGCGCCCCGCCACGCTTCACCGGTCGCACCCCATGCAGGTAGCAATACCACCACGCCGCGAGCGCCGGCAGCAGCAGCGCCAGCACGATGTGCAGCGCACCCGCGTGCGGCGCGGCCAGGCCCAGCCCGGCGATCACCAGGCCGGCCAGCAGCAACTGCAGGAACAGGTTGGCCAGCACGCCGGAAAACGCCCAGTCCAGCGCCATCTGCAGCTTGGCGAGCCAGCCCCACGCAAAGGCACCGGGCGTCTTGTGCCGTGCGGCGTAGAGCCCCGCGCGGTCGACCGCGTCGCGCCCCAGCTGCGACAGGCGGAACACCATGGTGAAGAGTTCGGTGACGATGCGCGGCAGCACGCCCGACAGGCGCGACAGGTCGGCCCAGTACATCTCGTGCACGTCCACATGCTGCGCCGTGCCCGTGGCCGGTTCCTGCCGGACCATGCGGATGCGCGTGGCCTCGTAGGCTTCCTTGCCGGCGCCTTGCCACTTGAACAGCAGGTAGTCGCTGAAGGCGATGCCGGCGTCCGCGGCCATGAGGCGCGCGGGGGCGGACTGCGGCTTGCCGGGCTTGCCGGGCTTGGTGGCTGCGGCGGTGGCCGCCATGGCCGCCGCGGTGCCCGCATCTGCCGTGGGCGCCGCCGCCGCCGGGCCGGTGCTCCAGTTCTCGCGCAGGAAGTCCGAGCGCACCGACTGGCGCAGGGCCTTGCCGAGCGACGGCGCCTGCGGCTTCTTCGCGGCGGCATCGCCGGGCACGGGGTCCCGCGGCGCCATGCGCTTGCGCGCCGCGCCTTCGCCGTGGGAGCCGCTTTCCACCATCGACAGCAGCGGCGGTACGGCCACGATGTAGCTGTCGCAATCACCTCGGCTGTAGCGCGCCCGCGGCCCGCCCGCATTGACCATGAGCGATGCGATCGCGCGCGCCGTGTCACCGGCCTTCTGGTCGGCCACGCCGTGGATGGCGATGACGGCCACGCGCTCGGCGCGCTTGGCAATGACAGCCACGCGCTCGGCGTTCGGCGTGCCGGGCGGTGGCGGTTCAAGCGGTGCGCTCATGGCGTGCTCCTGCGGGGAGACGCATTGTTCTGCCGCGGCGCAAGGCAGCGCCATCCCGCAAACGCAGGAGGCGGCCTACTGCCTACGGCCTAGCTGGCGACGACCCGGCAGCCGCTAGGTGCGGCGCCTCACGCCTACTTGAACTCGTGCGCGACCACGGGCGCCGACTTGCTGTCCTGCACCGTCACACGCTGGCGGAACACCTCGAGGTCGCCGTTGCGCACCTCGATGTTGTAGATGCCCGGGCGCAGCGGCAGCGACTTCAGCGGCGGGCTCACGCCCCGGTCCGCGCCGTCGACGAACACCTGGCCCCACGGGCGGATGTTGAAGTTCACGCGGCCCATGCCCGGCGGTGCGGCAGGCGCAGTACCCGCCACGGGGGTCCCGGGCAACGCCCCGGCATCGGCGGCCACGGTGGGCGGCGACACGCGGTTGATCTCGGCGATCGCGTTGCGGGCCTCGCGCGCATGCAGGCCGCGGCGGTAGCGCCGCAGGTAGGCCTCGTAGCCTTCGCGCGTGTTCTCGGCCTGCGCCAGGTTCCAGTCCTCGGTCTCGGCCGTGGCAAGCGCGGCTTCGGGGGGGATGGTCGTCGGCGGCGGGTTGACCGGCACGTTGTCCAGCGGGGTCAGCGGGCCGGTGGACGCCACGGCGGCGCTGGCGGGCGCAGCGGGGGGCGTTGCGCCGGCCACCGCGCCGCCACCGGCCACGGGCACGCCGTCGGTCGCGGTTGGCGTGGCCGCCGTGCCCGCGGGCATGGCGGCCGGCGGCGACGCGGGGTTCGACATCGGCGCGCCCGGCGGCGGCACCGGCACCATCGCGGTCGAGGTGTCCTGCTTGGTCGTGGTCAGGCGCAGGCCGATCCAGCTGCCGACCGCCACCAGCGCCACCACCAGGCCGCCGACCAGCAGCCACGACTTGCCCGACGCCTTGCCCGATGACTTGCCCGACGACTTCTTCGTCGGTGCCGGTGCCGCCGGTCGCGAAGCGGCTGCTGCAGCCTTCACGGGCTTCGCGGCCTTGACCATCACGGGCTCGGCCGTCGCGACCGGCGGCGTCGCGAAGCTGGGCGCGCCGGTCGGCTCCAGCGGCACCGGCGCCGACGCGGGCGCGAACTGGTGCGGCGCCAGCTCCGGCGGCGGCGGCGCGGCCGGCACGGGTGCGGCGGCAATGATCACCGTCGGCGCGGCCATGCCGTTCACATAAATGTCGCCGAGCTTCAGCAGCCCCAGCTCCGCGGCGAACGCCGCCACGGTCTGCGTGCGGTCCTTGCTGTGCACGGCCAGCGTGTGGTCGACCGCGGCGCAGAAGGCCGGGCTCAGGTCGGCGCGGCCCAACGACGACAGCGGCACGTAGGCGTCCTGCACGCTGCGCACCACGGCCGAAGGCGGCGGGTTGCCGGTGACCGCGCGGTACAGCACGGCACCCAGCGCATACAGGTCGGTCCACGGGCCCTGCAGCAGCGTGTTGTCGTCGGCGTACTGCTCGATGGGCGAGTAGCCCGACTTCACCATCACGGCCACCTCGTCGACCAGGTCGGCAATCGACTTGCGCGCGGCGCCGAAGTCGAGCAGCACCGGCAGGTCGTCGTGCTGGATGAAGATGTTGTCGGGCGCGATGTCGCGGTGGAAGCACTGGCTGCGGTGCAGCGTCTCGAGCGCGCCCAGCAGCGGCCCGAGCATGCCCAGCAGCCAGGTCTCGGTGACCTTGCCCGGCTCTTCCTCGGCCAGGCGGCGCAGCGTGCGGCCCTTGTAGAGCTGGATCGCCATGTAGGCGGTGGAGTTCGACTCCCAGAAGCGATGCACGCGCACCAGCGCCGGGTGGCTGAACTGCGCGAGCGTGCGCGCCTCGTTGATGAAGCTGCGCAGGCCGGCCTCGAAGGTGGCGGTGAGCCGCTCGGAACGCACGTGCACGCTGTTGTCGCCCACGCGGCGCGCGAGCATCGAGGGCATGTATTCCTTGATGGCCACCTCGCGCAGCAGCGAGTGGTCGTAGGCCCGGTAGACGATGCCGAAGCCGCCTTCGCCGATCACCTCGAGCAGTTCGAACTCGTCGAGCCGATGGCCCACGCCCAGCGGGTGCGGGCGTTCCTGCGGGTCGGCCGGCGGACTGCCCAGGCCTGTGCCTGCGCCTGTACCGTTCGTGGTCGTCATGCGTTTCCTCCTCCTGCGGGGCCGTGGCTCTTGTGGCTCGTTCGACGCGTCATGCCCATGGCACATGCCCCTGCGAAAACAATTTCGAGAACAGCGGTGTGTTGAGTCCCCCGCCATGGGCGGCGGTGCGCAACGGCGACCCGTCGGCCTGGTTGGTCCACCAGTAGCTGGTGCTGCCGAAGGGGTCGAAACACAGTGGAAGCTCGGGCCAGCCCAGGCGCTGCTGGGCACTCTCGCCACCGGCTGTAGGCCCGAGGATCGACAGGATGTCGTCCGAGCCGCCGCTGGCGGTGTGAAAGCCCGCGCGGCCCGCGGCGAGCACCTGCGCGTCGAACTGGTCGGGTGCCACGCCGTGGCGAATGGCCTGCAGCAGCGCGGTGCCGCACTGCCAGTACCAGGCGGCCGAGCCCTCGAGCACGGACGGCCGGTAGTTGTGCGCGGCCACCTGCAGCGTGACGCACACGGGGTAGTAGCGGCCCACCCGGTCGCAGCTGGGGGCGAGGCAGCCGAACTGCACGGCGTCCACCCCTTGCGTGGCGGGGATCGCGAAGTTCCACACGGGTGCCACGGCGTAGTGGCGCGTCATGGCGTCGGGCCAGCGCTTGAAGCTGCCCAGGCCGTTCTGCATCCAGCGGTCCCACCACGCCTGCAACTCGCGCGGCATGCGGCGGTAGAGAAAGTCACCGGCGCCCGGGAGCTTGCCGTACCAGCCGATCTGCTCGTCGACGGGGACCCAGGCCTGCGGGGGCATGGCGCTGTTCATGCTCACGACTTCCCCGGGCACGAGAAGCTGTTCATCTGCGGCAGACGCAGCGGGTTGTAGACGCTGTTCGCCGTCACCGCCAGCACCACCTTCTTGCCCTGCAGGTCGAAGGTCGCGTTGAAAGACTCGGGCGACTTGCCCGCCGAGATCGCGGCCTTGTCGAACAGGCGGTGCAGGGCCCACGGACCTTCCGTCACGATGCCGCCCGCCGGCGTGCCGTTGGCCGTGGTCACCTGCAGGCGCACCTGGTTGCTGTTGCGCGGACCCGGCCACTTCACGGTGGACGGTGCCTGCGGGCCGTGCGCGTAGCGCACCGTCTGGCCGTCGATGTCGAGCGTGAACTGCGTGAGCGCGGCGTCCATGTCCTCGGGCCGGATGTCCAGCGTGAACGACGGGGTGCGCCCGCCCGCCATGCCCGAGAAAAACACGTCGCGAATGGCCTGCGCCTTCTGGAACGAATCGAGGTAGCCCGAGCGCCCCGACGCGCTGCCGTCCACGCCGCGCTTGAAGGCCCACGGGTTGACCGAGGTGTCGACCTGCGTGACGAGGTTCTTCTGGAAGAAGTCGTCCATCATGCCGCCCGGTGCGAACAGCTGCGCGAAGTCGCCCGAGGCCACGTCGCGGTTCGAGCCGCGCGTGAACGGGTAGCGCCCCGCGATCGCCTGGTTGCAGAACGAGCCGATGCTCGCCGCCGCGCTCTGCCCGATGTTCTGCCGCGTCACCGCCGCCGCCTTCGACGACGCCGTGGCCGACAGGTCGTTCAGCATGCCCTGGAACGGCACCGGCAGCCGCCCTGCTTCGGCCTGCACCTTGGTCACCGCGTCGCTCGACGGCGGAATGTTGCCGCTGCGCAATGCGCTGTCGGTGGCGGTGAGGAAGGTGTAGAGCTCGTTGATGAGCGCGGCCGTCGCGTCGATGGGCGCCTGGCCGCCCTGCTTGGGCGCCGTGACCATGCGGCGCAGCGGCTCGAAGTGGTTGTCCACCAGCGACTCGGGGCGGTCGAGCTGCGTGTTGCGGCGCTGGCTGCCGTCGGGCTGGCCGATGAGCTGCTCGATGCGCTCGCGCGTGGTCTGCACCCGGTTCTGCGCCTGGTCGAGCAGGCTGCGCGCGGCCTCGTCGTGGTTGCGCAGCAGGTCGGTCTCGCGCGCGGCGCCGCGGATGATGCGCGACATCGGCGACTCCGACGTCGACAGCACGCGCGTCATCTGGATGCTCTGCAGCAGCGAGCGGCTGTCGGCCAGGCGAATGTCCACCAGGTAGTCGTCCCACACCTTGATGTAGTCGGTCAGGTAGAGGCGGCGCACCTCGCGCAGCAGCAGCTCGCGCGAGGTGATGTCGGCGATGCCCGGCGCGCGGATCTGCAGCACCCAGCGGTCTTCCTGCTCCAGCGACAGCGTGGTCTCGGCCATGCGCTTGTCGAAGATGTCCCAGTAGCCGCGGTAGGTGAACAGCGTGGAGATGCCGTCGGTCAGCGGCTTGCCGCTGGCCCGGCGGATGACCAGCGCCGACTCGGCCCCGCCGGCCTCCGCGATGGTGAAGGCATTGGGCGGACTGGTCTGCAGCAGGATGCGGCGCAGCCGCGCGTACGAGCGCTGCGCCAGCGGCATGCCGGCCAGGCGCTCGCGCGTCTGCGTGACGAGCCGCTCGTCCTTGGCGAAGGGCGAGGTCAGCACGCGTCCCGTGAACAGCGCCTTCAGATGCGCCTCGAGGTGGGTGCGCTGCTCCCGCGTGAGCGAGGCGCCGATCTTGCGGTCCACGTCGCTCAGCAGCCAGGCCTGCAGGAAGTCCGCGTCGTAGCGCTCGGCGTCGAACAGCATCAGGTAGGCCTTGAGCGCCTCGTAGCTGTACTCCGTGTCGTTCTTCGCCGCGTCGCGCAGCGACTGCTCGACCCGTTGGGCGGCCTGCGGCAGCAGCACGGTTTCGAGCGCGCGCTGGTACACGCCGTCGGTCGCGGCCTGCAGCTTCTCGCCCTGGTAGAGGCCGAAGCGGTAGGACACGGGCGGCTCGTCGATGTCGAAGCGGGTCGACTTCGGCAGGTCGCGCAGCTTGTCCAGGATGAGCAGCGAGCTCGCGATGTCGCCGCTGGAGTCGACCACCGTGGGCAGGTCGCCGCGCGCCGCCGCCTTGTTGAAGGCCTTGGCGTTGCCGTCGACCTCGGCCACGTAGTCCTTGTTGTTGCGCCAGCTGTTCACGCAGGCGCCCAGCAGCAGCACCAGCAGCACGCCGATCACGCTGTAGCCCGCGATGTCGATGGCCCGCTTGCGCCGGTACCAGCGCAGGTTGGTGCCCGCCACGCCCGCATCGCGGAAGATCACCTGCTGCAGCAGCTCCTTCAGGAAGTAGCTCTTGCCCGGGCCCGGCGGCGGTGCCGGCGGCGCGTTGACCTGCAGGTAGCGCTTGATGGCGCCCATCACGCGGTCGAAGGCCGTGCCCTCCTGCGTGCCGCTGGTGAAGTACACGCCGCGCAGCATCGAGGCGGCCTCGAACTTCGACGGGTTGAACACATCGGCCAGGAAGGTGCCCAGGATGTCCTCGAAGCTCGCGAACTGCTGCGGCAGCAGGTAGGCCTGCGCGCGGCGCATCGGGTCGGACTCGGCCGCGAGCAGCTCGGGCAGACGCTCGTCCAGGCGCTGGTGCAGCAGCTTGTACTCCTGGTGGAAGCGCTCGCGCAGGTCGCCGGCCACCGGGGCGGCACCCTTGGCCGTCTTCCTTGCCGCAGTGCCCGCGATCGGAAAGGTGAAGCCCCACACCTGCTGGCGCTCGGCACGGCCCAGCGCGCCGAAGTACTCGTTGAAGCCGGCCAGCAGGTCGGTCTTGGTGACCAGCACGTACACCGGAAAGTCGATGCCCAGGTCCTGGCGCAGCTCCAGCAGCCGCTTGCGCAGCGCCATCGCGTGGCGCGCGCGCTGCGCGTCGTCGGCCAGGGGCAGGTCGGCGATGCTGATGGTGAGGATGGCGCCGTTGATCGGCTGGCGCGGACGGAACTTCTTCAGCAGCTCGATGAAGCCCTTCCACTCGCCCTCGTCGGTCTCGCGGTTGCTCTCGTGCGTGGTGTAGCGGCCCGCCGTGTCGATCAGCACTGCCTCGTTGGTGAACCACCAATCGCAGTTGCGCGTGCCGCCAATGCCGCGCACCGCGGCCTTGCCGAGCTGGTCGGCCAGCGGAAAGTCGAGGTCGGAGTTGACCAGCGCCGTGGTCTTGCCCGAGCCCGGCGCCCCGATGAAGATGTACCAGGGCAGCTGGTACAGGTACTGCCGGTCGAACAGCGAGAAGCGGCCGGCGCCCTTGCCGTCGGCGCCCTCGCCGAAGCGCATGTTCTTCAGGATGGCCGTGGCGTCGGTGAAGCCGCTCTGCAGTTCCTTGATTTCGGGCGCGTCTTCGGGCTTGGCCTCTTTTTCCTTCTTGGAGGGCGTGCGCAGCTGGTTGAGCAGCTGTGCGTTGAGCCGGCGCTCGCGCCACTTGCGGTAGATGACCCGTGCGATCCAGACCGCGAACATCAGCACGATGACCGCGATGCGCACGATCTCGTCTTCGAACGGGCGGTAGCGGCCCACGGCAATGACCGGGCCGATGACCCAGATCAGGAACGCGACCGCGACAAGGCCCAGGAAGACCCACAGGTCGCGGCTGATGAGAAAACGGAAGAAGGCGCGCAGCATCAGCGGGCACCTCCTGATTGCGGTGCCTGCGATGCAGGCAGCGAAGGCTGTCCCTGCGCATTCGAGGTTGCCGCCACCGGCGCCACCAGCAGCGTGACTTCGACGCGCCGGTTGCGCGCGCGGTTCGCGGCCGAGTCGTTGGGCACCAGCGGCTCGGCATCGCCGCGGCCTTCGGCGCGCAGGCGTTCGGGCCGTGCGATGCGCTGCGAAATCATTTTCTTCACCGCGTCGGCGCGGGCCTGCGAAAGTTGCCAGTTGGAGGGGAAGCGCACGCTGCGTATCGGCTGGTCGTCGCTGAAGCCGCTGACCAGCACATTGCCTTCCACCGAATTCAGCGCATCGGCCACGCGCGCGAGCACCGGCGCGTAGCGGTCGAGCACGCGGTCGGAGCCCGAGGCGAACAGGCCGTCGCCGCGCAGCACCACCACGCTGCGGTCGGCCTCGTCGCGCACGGTCAGCAGGCCGTCGCGGATCTCGGCCTCCAGGAAGCGCTGCAGGCGCGGCTGCGGCGCGGGCATGACCACGGCGCGCGCGGTCTGCGGCAGCCGCACCGCGTTGACGGCCGCGAAGGCGCCGTCCGACGTACCGGCCAGGTTGAAGGTGAGCAGCGCAAAGGCCAGCACGAGCAGCACCGCCGCCACCGCGCCCACCGCCCACACCGGCAGCCAGTTGCGCGCGCGGCGCACCGGTGCGCTGGCGTCCTGCCAGTGCGGCGACAGCGGCACCGCAATCTCGCCGCGTGTCTGGCGAATGATCTGCAGCAGCCGCTGCTTGAGGGTTTCAAGCTGCGAGCGGCCGTTGTCGATGACGCGAAAGCGCCCCTCGAAGCCCATGGCCAGGCAGAAGTAGATGAGCTCGATCAGGTGCAGGTGCTGCTGCGGGTTCTGCACCAGGCGCGACAGCAGCTGGAAGAACTTCTCGCCGCCCCAGGTCTCGTTGTGGAACATCACCAGCAGGCTCTGGGACGACCAGATGCTGCCGCCCCACGGCGTGAGTGCGGCGGCCTCGTCGACGGCCGTGCACAGGCAGTAGCGCGCGCCGATGATCACCTCGGGCGCGATGCCGGCCTGCTGCGCGCGCGTCTCGAAGCGGCGCACTTCGTCGACCAGGTGCTCGCGCAGCTGCGCGGGCGCGGGGTGGTGGCCGGTGGCGCGGATCTGCGGGATCAGGTCGAGCAGCGGATTGGCCGCGGCCACCAGCGGGTTGTTGCCGGCGATGGCCGTGTCGCCCGCATGCGGGCGGCGCGTGTCGTGCCATGCGGTGAAGGACTCGGGCTGCGCGCCGAGGCCGCGCGGGGAGGACCCATCGCCCATGCCGCTGCCCATGCCGTTGCCGGTGGCACCGCCGCCCGGATTCGGCGGCACGAAGCCGCCCTGGCCGACGGCCATGTCGTTGTTCATAGGGTCCCTCACGGACGGATCGCCCAGAACTCCATGGCCAGACCCGGAAAGTCACCGGCCAGGTGCATCGCGACGCCGCCCGACTTCTCGAGCTGGCGCCACATGTCGCCGCTCTTGTCGAGCTCGAAGTAGTGGTAGCCCGCGTTGTATGGAATCTGCCGCGGCGCCACCGGCAGCGGCCGCACCACCACGCCGGGCAGCTGCAGCTGCACGAGGTCGCGGATGCGCTCCACCGAACCGATCTTGACCTGCGTGGGAAAGCGCTGCTGGATGGCCTCGGCCGGCAGGTCGGCATGCACCGCGAGCACGAAACCCGCGTTGCGCACCAGCACCGGGTCGGGCATGCGGCCCACGCGCACGCCATGGC
Source organism: Variovorax sp. AC103 (assembly GCF_979254005.1). NCBI lineage: Bacteria > Pseudomonadati > Pseudomonadota > Betaproteobacteria > Burkholderiales > Comamonadaceae > Variovorax > Variovorax sp. AC103. The sequence continues at coordinate 343,492 of NZ_CEEDFC010000003.1, forward strand.
TGCGCTCCTCGAGCTCGATGGCGATGGCGCTCTGCTCGAGCACGGCCGACAGCGAACGGCGCAGCTCTTCCATCAGCGGACGAATGCTTTCGTTGAGGTTGTCGTGGTCGTACACCGGCCACACCACCGGCCGGCGCGTGGGCGAGGTGTGCGTGGCCAGGTGGCAGGCCAGCTTGAGCCAGTCGATGAACAGGTGCTCGGGATGAACCTGCACCGCCTGCTGTGCGTGCCAGGTGGTCGCAAGATAGCGATTGACCAGCTCCAGCAGCAGGAAGTCGGACACCTCGCTCACGCCGCCGCGGCCCGGCTGCGACAGGCGCGAGGCCAGCGCCTCGGAGCGCTGCGTGAGCAGGCCGTGCAGCTCCGCGATCATGCTGCGCAGCATGGCGTGCGCCGACGCGTCGAGCACGGGCGGAATGTAGTTGGCGTCGACCACCAGCTTGTGGTCGGTGCGCCGCTCGATCACGCGCACCGCGCCGATGGCCTGCCACTCGGCGGTGAGCGACGAGGCACGCGCCAGGCGCAGGCGCGGCGACGCGAGCTGCAGCGTGGCGGGGCCCAGGGCCACGGCGTTGCCGTCGTTCACCTCGCGCTCGATCACGCCGTAGCGCGCGGCCGAGCCTTCTTCTTCCGCGAAGATGACCTCCTCGCTGCCAGGCCTGCGCAGCGGCAGCGCGAGCACGATGAGCTCGTCGGTGAGGTCGGTGGGTACTTCGTAGGGAAGCGGTGCGTCTTCGGCGCCGAACGCGAACGGCGTGCCGTCGGGCAGCACGCCTGCGCCGCTCTGCAGCGATACGCGGCCGAGCGCGTAGGCATCGCGGTCGATCTCCAGGTGCAGCCAGCCCCAGGAGGCGCCTTGCAGGCCGGCGGTGCGGCGGGTCACGTACTGCTCGACATAGCGTTCCAGTTGCTGGAAGTGCTGCGGCCGGAGGTACATGCCCTCGGACCACACCACGCGATTCGCCAATGCCTGCGGTTGGGCGCCATTTCTTCCGGCGCCCGGATTGCGGACTGTCACCAAAGAACCTCCTGGAATTGCTCAACGGAAACGGGAGGTGCGTTGATGAACGACCTCCCGATCGATCTGCTTTTTTATGCGTCTGATGCTACACGGCGTGTCTTGGATACGGCATGGCTTTTCATTCGTCGACGACATGCACTTTCGTACTAGCAAGACGGCAAGACGCCGGAAAAACTAACGACTTGGTATCAGCTCGATGCCGGTCTTGCGAATGGCCACCTGCACCGCCTGGTCGCTCGGCGAGAACTGCCACACCTTGTAGAGATTGGTTTGCTTCGGCTCTTTCAGCGGCAGCACGATGCGCCAGCGAGAGGCTTCCAGCCTGCGATAGCCCGCGATGATGCCGATGGCGCGCGAGTCGAGCCCGGCTTCGCGCTTGAAAACGCGCTCTTCGCCGCTGCGCATGATGGCCTGGTCGGCGTTGACGAGCTCCGTCATGAGCGTCTCGCGGTCGCGGTCCTGCAGTGCGAAGTAGTCTGCCGTCTCGAAGTTACCGGAAGATTTCAGTTCGAAGACCTTCACGAGGATGGGCGCCGCCTGCCCGCGTCCGTCGGGGTTCACGCCCTCGTCGATCCTGATGGTCACCGCGTAGGGCGTGGGCATCGACTTGGCCGTCGATGCGCATCCACTGACCAGGCCTGCAAACAAAGGTGTCGTTGCAAGTGCGCCTTGTAGCAAGGTTCTTCGATGCATTGAGTTCTCCCCGATATGGTTGCGACCTATATTATCGAAAGCATGCGCATTTACGATGGCGCATCGCGTGCCTGTCGCAACTCAGCGGCACACTATCTCGAACATTGCATTCAGCAGGTAGGAGAAAAGATTGAAGTCATGTCTGCCAGCTCTGGCGTTCACTCTTTTGATGGTCGGGGGTTGCACCACCCCGCCGCCCGCACCCGATCCCGCACCGCAACCCGAACGACTCAGCCAGCAGGTAGCGCGCACCACGCTGGAGCGCGCGCAACAGGCCTATGACGAAGGCGACTACGCCAAGGCCGTCAGCACGCTCAAGAGCGGCGGTGTGTCGGTGTTCGACGGTGCCGACGCCAACACGCGGCTCGAGGCGATGAAGCTCGAGGCCTTCAGCTACTGCGTGGCCAACCAGATCCCCGAGTGCCGCGCGCAGTTCCGCAAGCTCCTCGACACGTTCCCCACCTTCGACCTCAGCGTGGCGGAGCGCAAGCATCCGGTGTGGGGCCCGGCCTTCGAGGCCGCGAAGCGAATGAAGCGTTGATGATGGACATCGCCAATGGCGCGCCTCGATGCGGCCGGCGAGAAACGACGACCAGGGAGATGCGATGCGTTGGACAGTGATCGAACATGCCGGCAGGCCGGTGACAGCGGGGCCCTCGGCATGGCTCGCGGCGCCCGGCGGCACCATCGGGCGCAGCCCCGACAACCACCTCGTGCTGCCCGACGAACAGCGCCAGATCTCGCGCCTGCAGGCCACGGTGCGCTTCGACGAGGACGGTGCGGTGGTGCTGCGCAACATGAGCGCGGTGCTGCCCATCGGCGTGAACGGCAGCACGCTGGCGCACGAGCAGGAGTCGCGCGTGGCCGATGGCGACCGCGTGACGATCGGCAGTTACGTGCTCGAAGCCGCGAGCGCGCAGCGCGCGGTGCCTGCGGTGCCGCTGGAGCCCACGGTGGCGGTCGTTCCTCCATCGCCACCTCCACCTCCACCTCCACCGCCACCGCCACCGCCACCGCCACCGCCCTTTTCTCCCCCGCCTGTGCACCCGCTGTCCCCGGCACTTGGCGCCGCACCGGTGCAGGCGAGCCCCATTGGTGACCTGCTGCCGTCATCGCCTGGCGCCGATGTGTTCGCAGACCTGTTCGGCGAAGGCGCGCTGCCCATCGGCGATGCGCAGCCTGCTGCGGCCGTGCCGATGCCCCAGCGTACGCCGGAGCCCGAGCACGCACCGGCACCTTCACCGGCGTTCGTGCCCGCGCCGGTGCCACCGCCCGCGCCTTTCGTCGCCCCTGTGCAGCCGCCAGCAGCACCACCGAAGGCGAGCGACAACAACAGCAGCAGCAACATCGGCAGCGCCACTGCGGCGGCGCAGATACCCTCGGCGGCCGACTGGGACGCCATCCTCGCCAATGCGCCGCGGCGCGTCGACAGCACCCCCGCGCCCATGCCCGACCCGATGGCGCACGAGCCCTTCGAGCTGCCCTCGCAGGCGCACAGGAACCCGGCAGACCCGCTGGCCGAGCTGAACCCGCACGCAGCCGGCGGCATGTCGGACATCGCACTGAAGCGCGGGGTCGATCCGCTCTCGTTCTTCGCGGCGGACGACAGCGCGCACTCGCCGCTGGCAGACCCCCGCCCCACATCGCTCGCGCACCACGACACGCTGTTGCCGGGCGAGCCGCACCCTGCGCTCGACCTGCTGCGGAACAAGCCGGCGGTGCAGGGCTACAGCCAGCCGAACCATGCGCGCGAAGTGTCGGCGCAGTTCCGCCCGCCGATGCCGGTGGCCGCGCCTGCGCCGGTGGCGGAACCGGTGAAGCTGGAGGCACCGCCACCTCCCGTGGTGGCCGCGCCGGTCGTGCCGCCGCCGGTCGCCGTGGCACCGCCTCCCGCCGTCGCAGTGCCGGCGGCACCCGTGGCCGCACCTGTCGCCGCCACGCCCGCAACACCGACAACGCCGACAACGCCTGCGTCGCCCGTCTCCGCTGCGCCGCCCTCGCCCGCCTCCGAAGCCCTGTTCAAGGCCTTCCTCGAAGGCGCGGGCGTGCCCGAGCTGGCCGGCCAGCAGCCGATGGACCTCGAGGCCATGCAGCGCCTGGGCCGCATCATGCGGGCCTTCACCGACGGCACGATCGAACTGCTGTCGTCGCGCGCCATGCTCAAGCGCGAGGTGCGCGCCGAGATCACCATGATCGTGGACGAGGAGAACAACCCGTTCAAGATCCTGCCCAACGGCCGCGCCGTGCTGATGCAGATGTTCGGCGCGCGCATGCCCGGCTTCCTTCCGCCCGAGGCCGCCGTGCACGACGCGCTGGGCGACCTGCAGTCGCACCAGCTCGGCATGGTGGCCGGCATGCGCGCCGCGCTGCTCACGCTGCTCAAGAGCTTCGACCCCGCCGCGCTCGCCCGCGACACGCCGCACGACGGCGGCCTGGGCGAGAAGCTGCTGCCCGGCGGGCGCGAGGCGCGCCTGTGGCGCCGGCTGCAGGCGCTGCACACGGAAACCACCGCGGCCGTGGAAGACGACTTCCAGGCCGTCTTCGGCCGCGCATTCCAGCAGGCCTACGACAAGGAAATGGAACGGTTGAAGGAGGCCCGCCGTGCCTGACACCATGACCGACAAAGCGGCCCACGCCGCCCACGCCTTCGCCGTGCCCGTGTCGACCTCGCAGTTCTCCTGCGTGGGCGAGCGCAGCGGCAACCAGGACGCCATCGGCTACCACCTGGACGAGCGCAATGCCTGCTTCGTGGTGAGCGACGGGGTGGGCGGCAACGCTGGCGGCGAGCTGGCCTCGCGCATCGCGGTGGACACCGCCCTCAACGCCTTCGTGGACGCCCCCTCGCTGGCGCCCGACAGCATCCAGCGCTGCGTGAAGTCGGCCAACGACGCCATCCTGGCCAGGCAGCGCGAGCTCACCGAGCAAAGCCGCATGAGCGCCACCTTCGTCTCGCTGTTCGTCGACCGCGCCACCAACCAGGCCTGCTGGGCCCACGTGGGCGACAGCCGCCTGTATTGGTTTCGACGCGGCGCGCTCATGGAGCGCACCGAAGACCACAGCCTGTCGGAGCGCTCCGGCGACGCCGCCGCGAGCCACCAGAACGGCGGCGAGCGGCTGGTGAAGACCAACCTGCTGTACCGCGCACTCGGCGCACGCGCCACGGCCGAGGCCACGCTCACCGCGCCGCGGCGCCTGGCCGACGGCGATGCCTTCCTGCTGTGCACCGACGGGCTCTGGCAGCTGATCTCGCAACAGGTGATGGAGCGCTCGCTGCAGCTGGCCGACAGCGCCGAGGAGTGGCTGGCGCTGCTGCGCCGCGCGGCCGAGGCCAAGGCCGACGAGTCGCGCGACAACTATTCGGCGCTGGCCGTGTGGGTGGGGTTTCCGCAGCAGGTGACGCTCGCGGGAACGGTCTGAATAAACGCGCCCTCAGGGCGCGAGCATCAGCACCTTGAACTGGCTCGGCACGATGCGCATGCCGACGATGTTGCAACGGTTCTGCATCGTGATGCTGGTGACCCGCGTGGCCGGCGTACCCTTGAGCAGCACGGTAAACGCGCCTGTCACATGACGCGATTGCTGCATGAACGTCTGCGACACAACGCCGCCCAGTGCCCCGGGCTGATCCCCCAGGGTGATTGGCGTGGTGGTGGCCATGTTGTGTGCCGGCATCGCCATGAAGAGGATGTTCCACGCATTCGGAATGGCCATCGGTCCCATGGCCATGTTCGGGTACGGAATGGGCACCGGCGACCTGCAGACGTCGGGAAACGCCATGTCCATTCCCATGAGCTGACAGTTGGCAAACATCTGGTATCTCCTCGCCTAGCCCATGTGGATCTGAGCCGCGTCCACCTTCACCAGCTCCTGGCCGGTGACCATCGTGTGGTGGCCATGAATGCGCACCGTCTCGCTGGCCTTGTAGTCCATGTGGCCCGCACGCACCTGGTCGACTTCATCCGTCAGGCGCAGCGTCTGGCGCGCCATCTGCACGATGCGATCGGCCACGGTCTCGAACACCTTGCCGACCAGCCGGACGCTTCCGGCCGCGGCCTGCACGGAGCGCGTCACCAGCCGCAGTTCACCGATGTCGCACTCGCCCTCTTCTGCCTTGAGCACGAAGCGCTTGTCCGCGCGAAGCCTGAGCTCCGAGGCACTGGCGATGGTCACCCGGCCGTTGCCTGCCGGCGCGATGGTGACGTCGCCCGCCGCCTCGATGCAGCTCGACGACGCATCGGCCTGCTCGATCACGGCGATCAGGTAGGCGCGCGCGCTGTCGGGACCGGACACCAGCACGGTATCGCCGGTGGCCGGTTTGAGCAGGCAGCTCGCCGCGCGCCGGCAAACCCAGACAGCACCCTGCTCGTCTTCGACGGTGACACGTCCGTCCGGCAGCAATGCGGCGACCACCCCTTGGAAGTGAACCGGAGCCGTCAGCTTCGAGGCTTTGTGCAGTGAAACGACTGACATGGTGTCTCCTTGTTTCGATGGGTCAACAGTGGAAAGGACAGGCGTGGCGGCATCAGCGCGGCGGATGAATCTCTTGAGCCTTGAACAGCTCCGGATCGTTTTCGATGATGCCACCGCTTCCCGAGAAACGCGCACCTGCGCGCTCGGCCCGATGAAAGCGAGTGCGCAAGAAACGTGCATTGCGCAAATCCGCGTCCTGAAGCGCGGCATAGGAAAAATCGGCATCGTGCAGGTCCGCGTCGCGAAAGCCGGCACCCTTCGCCTGCGCGCGATGGAACACGCTCAGCGGCAGGCGCGAGCGGCTGAAATCGGCACCTTCGAGTTTGGCGTCGGCCCAGATCGACTGATCGAAGATGGCATCGCTGCAATTCGCTTCACGCAGATCGGCCTCCGGGAACATCGTCTGGGCGGCATCCACGCCGCTGAAGTTCGCCCTGGCCAGCGTGGCGCCCTTGAAATTGCTCTGGGTGAGCACGGCACCGCTGAAATCGACACCTGCCATCGCGCTGTCGGTGAACTGGCAGCGCAGGAAGGCGGTGTGCGGCAAGCGCAGACCTTCGAGATTGCACTCCATCAGGATCGATCCATCGCATTGGGCCTGGGCGAACTCCACCGTGCGCAGATCCATGCGGTAGAACATCAGGTGCAACAGCCGTGCCCCACGGCAATCGAGCTGGTCGACCCGTGATTCGGTGACGACGATCTGATCGCAGATGCCGGGCTTCAACACGGCATGCCCGAGCTCGCATCTGACAAAAGCCACGCGCTCCATTTGCGCTTTCTCGAAATTCGCGTGAGCCAGCGAAGATTCGAAGAAGTTGGTGTCCTGCATGAACGCGCGGCCGAGTTGCGCGGACTCCAGCCGACACCGGAACACGCGCACGCCTCTCAGGCTGGCCGCGGACAGGTCGGCCTGATCGAAGTTGCATTGCGTCAGTGAACTGTCGTCGAGGCTGGCGCCACGCAGATTCGTCCGGCTCAGGTCGACGTGCTCCATCTGCGCGCCCGACAGGTCGACGCCGCTGAGGTCCTGACCCGCGAGACTCGCCTTGACCACCGGTTCGCCATGCCGAATCTTGTCCAGAAGTTCTTCGACTGTCATCGAACCGGCTCAGTCCTTCGTGCGGGCAAGGTCTTGGCTCCCTGGGTGTAGGCGCCGGTGAAGGTGGTCGAGCCGTCCATGGCGGCCTGTGACACGTCGGCGCGAAACAAGTTGGCATCCTGCAAGCTGGCAAAGCGCAGGTCGGCCTTGGAAAGGTTGGCGTCGATGAGGTTGGCGCCGCGCAACGAGGCTTCGCGCAAGTCCGCGCGAATGAACAGGCTCTCGCCGGCCTGCAATCCCTCCAGCCGCGCACGCCGCAGGTCGCACTCGGAGAAGTCGCAACCTTCAAGGCGTGCTTTCGCGAGGTCGGCGCCGACCAAGATGGCGCCGCGCAGGCCGCACTGCCTGAGCGAAGCGGCGCAGAACACGGCTTGCACCAGGCTGCAGCCATGGACGAAGGAACAGGTCACGAGGCTGGCCTCGGTGAAGTCGACCCCCTGCTGTGCATCGACGGTGACGAAAGCACAGGCGTTCAGCGAGGCGCGTGCGAAGGATGTTCCCTTGAAGCTGCACTCGGTCCAGCTCACCTGCTTGAACGCGGCGTCGTCGAACGCGATGTCTTCCAGTGCCAGCTTGACCATCGCCATCTGCTCCCAGTGCGAGCCGCGCGCATCGCAACGCACCCATTCGCTTTCGAACAGATCGGCTTGTGTGAACGCGGCCTTCGCCAGCACGCAGGAACGAAAAATGGCCTTGCTGCAACGCGTCTGCACGAAGCTCGCACCCGTGAAGTTCGCGCCTTCGCAGTGCGCGCCACCCAGGTTGGCCTCGTCCAGCCGCGCATCGGTGAGCGAAGCCCGGACAAACCGCGTCCGCGCAAGCACCGCGCGCGTGAAGTTGCAGCCATCGAGCCGCGCGTCGCTGAAGTCGACGTCTTCGAGGTTCGCTCCCGTGAAGTCGGCACCGCGCAGATCCAGGCCCGAGAGGTTGGCGCCGGCGAAGCTCATGCCTGCGAAACGGCGCTCGTCGCTGGCCGCGGCCTCGAGACGCCGACGCAGCCGCCTGGAGCGCAGGCTGCTGGCCGGCGGCGCCGGCTCGAGCAGGTGCGCGCCGTAGAGGTGCCCCATGCGCGCGCTGTGCCCGGCCTGCTCGCGCAGCCGCGCGCTTTCGGCGGCCTCGTCGGATGTGGGGGGCGTTCGGCGCTCGCGCGCCGCGTCTTCCTCGAGGCGCGCGAGGTCACGCAGCAGGCGGTCCGGGTCGAATCGGCGCTGCACGGGCTTGCCGGTCCGCGACGCCACCTCGGTCATGGCCTTGTCGATGCTCGCCTGGATCTCGCCGGACAGCTTGCGCGGATCCATCTGCGACAGCGGCGGGATGTCGATGTCGGGTTGAACGGCAGCGGGCATCCCGTGTGCGACGGCCTGAGCACGGTCTTTGGCGCTGCGGACAAGGGCCGCCTCGCGCATTTGCTCGAGGGCTCGATCGGCCTTCTCGGCGAAGTCGGGCAGGTCGTCGATGGAGGCAGGCGGCTGCAGGTCCGGTTCGGACAGCGGCGGCAGATACTGCTCGGGATCCAGGCCCTGCTCCAGCAGACGGGCGTGCAGGCGTTCGCGCTCGCGCTGCCGGCCTGCGCGCAGGTTGCGCACCAGCGGAAGCGAGGCGATATCGGGCATCTGTTCGCCTGCCCATGGCCCCATGGCCGCCTTGGGAACCAGGTCGCTGTCGCGCAGGACCAGCACCGCCTGGGCTGGATCGATGCGCTGCTGCAGCACCCGTTGGTAGTGGGCGAGCGGCCGCGGCTGCCCGCGCAACTCGAGCGCGGGCATGATGTGCTTGACGTCGGCCGCGTCATCCTCTGCGACGGGCGATGCACCGTGCCAGACCAGGATCACGCGCTCGGCGTGCGGAAAAAACCAGGCCGTGCTCAGGCGCAGCGAAATCTCCGCCAGCGCGCCACCGTCTTTCTGGAAGCTGGCGAAGCAGCGCGCCTGCCAATCGGGCAGCTGGCCGCGCATCACCGGCTGCCGCGGGTGCATGTTCCACAGTTCGTAGGCGGCGCCCGGCGGCAATTCGCGCTGGCCAGGCAGGCGCTGGTCGGCAGGTGCGGCATTGAAGTAGCGCCAGTCCATGTCATCGGCGAAACCCGGGTACTCGTGCTGCAGCCACTGCTGGTCGTAGGCGCGCCCCATCAGCGAAAGCCGCTGCGGCCGATCGGGAGGCACGGCGCCGAAACCCGCAGGCACGATGCGCCGCCCGGGTGCGTCCTGGCGCGCTCCGGGCAACTCGACATTCGGAAGCCGGCGCGTCTGTACGCCGTTGATCGTTTCATCGAAGCTGCCGATGCCTTCCGGGTTTTCGGGCTCGCTCGGGCCGCCATAGGCGTGCGCCCAATCCAGCCTCAAGCGCTCGAAAGGCTGCGCAGGCGTCGCGCGGCCGTCGAGCCAGTAGCGATCACCGCTCACCAGCAATGGCTTGGCTTGGCCATGGAAGACGGCCTTGGCCGCGCACAGTGTCTTGTCGTCCTGATGCGCCGTGTACGCATAGCCGCTGACCAGCCACTCCGGCTCGATCTTGGGCACGCCCAGGTCCAGCACGTTGCCCGGCCCGATTTCGTCGGCCGCCAGCTTCCAGAGATCCTGGTCGGGCATCAGCAGGGGCTCGGGCGCCAGGCTGGCCATCGCGAAGACCGAGACGCCCAGGATGTCCTGCCGCTGCCGCCGGAAGGGCCGCGTGAGGATGCTCAGGCGAAAAGGCTTGATGGTCTTCATGGGGGGCAGCGCACCTGCTTCAGCGCATCGGCTGGTCGATGGCGATCTCGCGCGAGACCGGGTCGAAGCGCAGCTTCACGGAGCGCCCCGGTGCGAAGTCGGCGAGCTTCACCGGGCTGATCGGGGCGTCCAGTTCAGTCTCGTAGGCAGGCAATCCGCCCTCGGGCTGTACTCGGAGCTTGAGCCGCACGAGGATATAGATGCGCTCGACCCGCATGGCCGTGTCATAGCTCTCGAGCACCGTCGCCACGGCCGGCTGGCCGGTACGAAGCACTCGCTCGGCGCGATCCACACCCATCACGCGGCGGTTGACCACACTCTGCACATGCATCACGCGCGAGACATAGCGCTTGGCCAGCGTGGTCATCACGAACGCCAGCAGCGCGACGACAGCGATGGGGACAATCAGATGCCAGTATTTGGTGAACCACATAGCGAGAAGATCCAACACACGCCCCTGGCTCAGAGATAGACGGTGATGCCTCTGGGGTTCACCTTGATCTGGGACAAGTCGATTTTCAACGCCCTGTTGTCCGTCGTGAAAACCGTCTGGGTGGTGCTGTAGAGGCCGACAGCACCGCTGGCGGAATACACGTCGAACTTGTTGATGGCGCCCGTGAGCGAGTAGGCGTTGAAGCCCAGGTTCAGCCCGGCAAGGCTGGTCACCATGCCGTTCACGAACAGCGAAGTGCCGTTGAGGCTCACGTTGGCCCCGTTGATCCCCATGTTGAAGCCCTTGAAGGCAATAGCCCAGTCCGTGAAGGTCACCTTTTTTGCCGACTTGTCCTCGACATGGGGCGCATCCAGCACGATCTTGGTCGGCGACTTGACCGTGATGTCCGCCGCGGTGCTTTCCAGGTTCATGGGGCCATCGGTCGTCGCTTTCAGCGAGGTGTTCGCATGCACCTTCTGCGCGCCTTTGACGAGATAGTCCTCGTCGCCGTTGACCGTCACCTTCTTCCCATTGGTTTCTTCGGTGTACAGGCCGACCACCGTGGTGGTCTGCGGACCCGCGATGTCTTCCTTGAGCGACGTACCGATGATCCGCTCTTCACCGCTGTCGACCGTGTCCTTGCGCTTGCCGGTGACATGGATGGTCTGGTTGCCGATGACGTCGACCTGCTGGTCGCCGCCATCCACCTTGATGAACTGGTTGCCGCCGTTGACGGTGATCTTCTGCGGCCCGCCCTTGTTGACCGTCAGCGTGTGCGGCCCGTTGACCGTCTCGTCGAGCGAGGTGTTGGTCGTGTAGGTGTCCGCGCCTTCGATCAGCGTGTCGCGCGTGCCGTCCACGGTGTGCGTTTCATTGTTCTCGACGTTGAGGCTGAAATCCTTCTGCGCGTGGATCTTGATCGACTCGTTGCTGGGGTCGTCGTCGATCACGAAGTGGTTGGCCAGCTCGCCGTCGCCCTTGATGGTGCGGCTGATGAAGCCGCTGACCGTTGCCTTGGCCGGCAGTTCGAGCGGCGGCATCTGGTCGGCGTTGTACACGCGGCCGATGATGATCGGCCGGTCCGGGCAACCGGCGATGAAATCGACGATGACCTCCTGCCCCACGCGCGGATGGTTCACCGCGCCGAAGTTGGAGCCTGCCCACGCGCTCGACACGCGCACCCAGCACGAGCTGTCCTCGTTGCGCTGGCCGTAGCGGTCCCAGCGGAACTGCACCTTCACGCGGCCGTACTTGTCGATCCAGATGTCTTCCCCGGGCGGGCCCACGACCGTGGCGGTCTGCGGGCCGTGCGTGGTCGGCATCCGCGTGACGCGCGGCGCGCGGAACGGAAACGACGTGGGCTGCACGCCGAAGTTGAAGCTGTAGAGCCCGTCGGGGCTGCCCGTCGCATAGCCGCCCTCGCGCAGGTTGTAGGTCACCGAGACGACCAGGTATTCCTTGTTGTCCTCCTCGCGCGGCGCGTTCTGCATGTTGAAGCGGTAGCCGGGCGCCATGCCGCGCACGTTGGAGTGGCCGGTGTCGACTTCGGCCTGCGCCTGCGCTTCCTCGAGCCGGATGCGCGCGTAGTGCTCGCCCTGCCCGGCGTCGCTGTAGCCGCCGAGCCATTCGTACATTTCGTAGCGGCCGTGATCGTTGTCGCGCGGCTGGCTGCGCGTGTTGAGCAGGTCGGCCTTGGGCTTCTTGAAGTCGAAGTCGTCGACCACGAAGGTGCCGGGGCGGATCTCCTCGGTCACCTCCCACTGGTCGATGACTTCGCGGCCCGTCTCGCCCACGCGATCGGTGGCGAGGTAGCCGATGCGCGGATAGCCCGGCAGCGTGTCGTGCGCCCCCATGTCGTCGGCCAGCACCAGCGTGTGCTGGTTCTTCTCGTGCTTGAAGTAATAGTAGATGCCTTCGTGTTCCATCATGCGGCTCACGAATGCGAAGTCGGTCTCCTGGTACTGCACGGAGTAGTCGCGCTGGCGGTAGGTGGCGCTGAGCTTCTTCTCGAAAGCGAAACCGTACTCGCCCAGCACTTCGTCCAGGATGTCGACGACCGATTTGTTCTGGAAGATCTTGCAGTCGCTGGTGCGCGTGAGGTACCAGAGCCAGGGCCGCACCGAAGCGCGGTACACGACGTAGCGCGAGGAGCTCTCTTCACGGCCGATCATCGTGAAGCGCGTGATCTGTCCGTTGAGATAGCGCGGGGTACCGTCGATGGTCACGATCTCGAGCGTCAGCGGCTTGCCCAGCACCGCCTTCATGTCGACCGAGGTGTTGGGGCTCAACAGGTCGACCTCGAACTCGAACAGCTCCGACAGCCCTTCATTGCCGTGCATCGAACGGAACAGCAACTGGTCTGCTGCAAGCGGTGTATGTGCCGTGACTACTCTGGTCATGTGGTACTCCCTTTCTGCGCTCAACGTTCAGAAAATTCGTAGCGAAAATCGTCATCCGCCGCGCTCAGCCGCACGCTCGCGAGCTTGCGCGCACTGACCGTGGCGCCGATGACTTCCTCGCTCAGCCGCGGCAGGATGGTGTGCGTGAGGATCGCGTCGATCATCCGCCCCCCCGACTCGATGGCGGTGCAGCGGCGGGCCACCAATGCGACGGCGCTGTCGTCGTACACCAGCGCGATGCCGTGGTTCGCCAGCAGCCGCGCCGCGATGCGGTCCAGCTGCAGGTGGATGATGCGGTGCAGTGCCTCGGCGTGCAACGGGTAATAAGGCACTACAACCAGGCGGCCCAGCAGCGCGGGCGCGAACACCTTGAGCAGCGGCTCGCGCAGCGCGGCCGCCAGCGGCTCTGGGTCGGGCCGCAGGCTCGGGTCTTCGCACAGCTGCATGACCAGGTCGGTGCCGACGTTGGAGGTCATGATGATCACGGTGTTGCGAAAGTCGATGTGGCGGCCCTCGCCGTCTTCCATCCAGCCCTTGTCGAACACCTGGAAGAAGATCTCGTGCACGTCGGTGTGGGCCTTCTCGATCTCGTCGAGCAGCACCACGCTGTAGGGCCGGCGGCGCACGGCCTCGGTGAGCACGCCGCCTTCGCCGTAGCCCACGTAGCCCGGCGGCGCGCCCTTGAGCGTGGAGACGGTGTGCGACTCCTGGAACTCGCTCATGTTGATGGTCACGAGGTTCTGCTCGCCGCCGTACAGCGCTTCGGACAGCGCCAGCGCGGTCTCGGTCTTGCCCACGCCCGAGGGGCCGCACAGCAGGAACACGCCCACCGGCTTGTTCGGGTTGTCCAGCCGTGCGCGCGCGGTGCGGATGCGCCGTGAAATGGTTTCCAGCGCATCGGGCTGCGCGACCACGCGGGCCGACAGGATCTCGCCCAGGCGCAGCACCGACTGCGCGTCGTCGCGCACCATGCGGCCGATGGGAATGCCGGTCCAGTCGGCCACCACGGTGGCGATGGCCTGCGCGTCGACGGCCGCAAGGATGAGCGGCGACTCGCCCTGCAGTTGCACGAGCTTGTCCTGCGCCTCATTGAGTTCGGCGCGAATTTCCTCGGGTGTGCGTTCGGGCTCGGCGGCCGGTTGCGGCGCCTCACCGACCGGATCGCCGTCCTCTTCGGTGTCGGTTTGGGCTTCGGCCTGCACCGGCACCGCCGCGGGCGACAGCAGCTTGCGCAGCGCCACGATGCGCTCGACCAGCGCGCTCTCTTCCACGCGCCGCTGCTCGAGCAGATCGAGTTCGGCCTGCGCGTCAGCCACCTGGGCCGCGATGTCTTCCACGCGCTGGTGCTCGCCCACGCCGATGGCCGCCTCGCGCCCCGCGATGCCCGACTCGATGCCCAGCACCTCGATGCGCCGCTTGAGGTCTTCCAGCGCAGCCGGCAGCGCATGCTGGCTCAGCGCGACGCGCGCGCAGGCCGTGTCGAGCAGGCTCACGGCCTTGTCGGGCAGCTGGCGCGCGGGAATGTAGCGGTGCGACAGGCTCACGGCCGCTTCGAGCGCGGCGTCCAGGATCAGCACGCCGTGGTGCTTCTCCAGCTCGGCCGAGATGCCGCGCAGCATGATAACCGCCTTGGGCTCGGTGGGCTCGTGCACCTGGATGGTCTGGAAGCGCCGCGTGAGCGCCGGGTCTTTCTCGATGTACTTCTTGTACTCCGACCAGGTGGTCGCGCCGATGGTGCGCAGCCGTCCGCGTGCGAGCGCCGGCTTGAGCAGGTTGGCCGCGTCGCCGGTGCCGGCCGTGCCGCCCGCGCCCACCAGCGTGTGCACCTCGTCGACGAACAGCACGATGGGCTTGGGGCTCTTCTCGACCTCGTCGATCACCTGGCGCAGGCGCTGCTCGAACTCGCCCTTCACGCCCGCGCCCGCCTGCAGCAGCGTGGGGTCGAGCACCCACAGCGACACGTCCTTCAGCGACGGCGGCACGTCGCCCGAGGCCAGCCGCGAGGCCAGCCCCTCGACCACCGCCGTCTTGCCGACGCCGGCCTCGCCGGTGAGCAGCGGGTTGTTCTGGCGGCGGCGCATGAGGATGTCGATGATCTGGCGGATCTCGTCGTCGCGGCCGAACACCGGGTCCAGCTCGCCCGCACGCGCCTTGGCCGTGAGGTCGCTCGCGTACTTGGCCAGCGCGGAGCCGCCTGCAGCGGGCGCGTCGCCCTGGTGCGTGGCCGCGGGGGCACCGCCGGCCGCGTTCTGCACGGCGTCGAAGTCGTCTTCGGGCGAGCCTTCGGTCCAGGCCGCGAGCTGTGCCACCAGCACGTCGGGCACCAGCTTGTCGAACTCGCGCGAGATGCCCGAGAGCACCTGCCGCAGCCCCGGCGTCTTGACGATGCCCGCGAGCAGGTAGGCGCCGCGGATCGAGGTGGCCTCGAAGCGCAGGCTCGCATACACCCACGCACGCTCGACCGCGTTGTCGACGTGCTCGGAGATGTCGCTGATCGAGGTGGCGCCATGCGGCAGGCGGTCGAGCGCGCGCACCACGTCCTGTTCGAGCGCGTCGAGGTTCAGCCCCGCGCGCTTGACGATGCGGCGCAGGTCGCTGTCCTGCAGCTGCAGGATCTGGTGCAGCCAGTGCACCAGCTCCACGTAGGCATTGCCGCGCAGCTTGGCGAAGGCGGTGGCGGTCTCCAATGCCTTGTAGAGCATCGGGTTGAGCTTGGAGAAAAGCGAGACGCGGCGGATGTCGGTCATAGAGCGTTTGCAGGGCGGGCCGCGGGCGCGGCCGATGGGTGACGGGAAAACAATGCTTCGGGCTGGAACACCATGTCGCCGGCGTCGGTGTCCGCCAGGCGCGTGCCGAGCCAGCTGCCCCAGCCCAGGCGCTGGCTGCCGCCCAGCGTGGAGCCGTGCGCGTCGTCCTTCTTGAGCACCAGGCGCAGCTCCCAGGCGAACTCGATGCCGATGTACTGGCGTACCCAGTCGACCACCTGCTGCAGGCGCTTGCTGCCGGGCAGGAACTCGCGGAACTGCTCCTGCGAGAGGGGCCCGAGCTCCAGGCGGAACTTGGATTGGGCGTCGCGCACCGCCAGCCCCAGCGTGGCACCGCCGCCCAGCCGGTGGTTGCGCCCGAACAGGCCCAGGCGGCTGACTTCGCGCTCTTCGAGCATCACCCAGTCGCTCACGAACTCCTCCACGCGCACGGGCACGTCGAAGTACAGCCTGAGGATCTGGATCAGCCCTTCGGGGTTGCGCGTCTGGCGCACCAGGTGGCCCGCCATGAAAGTGCGCGCATGGTCGGCAATGCGGTCGCGCTCCTGCAGGCCGGGCTGGCCCATGCTCATGAGGCTGGCCACGTAGTCGACGAAGCGGTGGCCGTCGGGGCGGTCCAGGCTGTTGACCGATTGCGCGTCGGCCCAGGCCCGGTAGAACAGCAGGATGAGCCGGTGATGGAACAGGTCGGCGAACGCGCTGAGCGTGTCGTCGGCGTGGTGGCGCTTGCGTTCGCGCGCGTACTCCGTCAGGTGCAGCGGCAGCGGGCCGTTGGGGCCGAACAGGCCGAAGCCGTAGATGGAAATGCGCGGCGGGCCGTCGCCGTCCACGTCGACGCCCGACACGTTCGACGGCGCGAACGCCATCGACGGTTCCTGCCCCAGCCGCAGCGGCTCGTCGGCCGGGCGCGGCGCGCGGCCCAGCAGCGGATGGCCGCCCTGCGCGTCGAGCCGGCGCAGCAGCATGAACAGGTCGTGCTCGAAGGGCTGCTCGACCAGCGCGGCCCACAGTTCGGGGTCGAGCTCGGGCATGCCGCGCGGCACCGGCGTGGCCTGCAGGGGCTGCACGACCTCCAGGGTCTGCAGGTCCTGCACAGCCTGCAGGGTCTGTACAGCCTGCGGCGGGTTGTCGTTGCCCTCCCGGCCTTCCAGGCCCTCGGCGCGGTCGGTGATGCCGGTGTCGCTCATACGGCCGGGCGGCGTCCCACGCGGGGGGTCCAGCGCGCGATTTCGCCGCGCTGCAGGCTGGACAGCGCGAACTCGGTGAACGAATTGAGCGACACGTGGCGGCTGAAGAACTGCTCCAGCACGGCGCCGAACAGGTACGGGCTCGCGCCGGAGAACGCGACCTCGTCGATCTTCAGCGCAATCTCCACGCCGCGGCCGAACACGATGGGGCCCGGCTCGGGCAGGCGGCGGAACACCGGTGCCAGCGCCATCGAGCGCACGCCCTGGATCTGACGGCGCACCGCCGGGTCGGCGAGGTTGCCGTACAGGTCGAGCATCTCGCGCAAGGCCGACGCGCCCTGCGCCGCGTCCACGTCGGTGAGGCTCAGGTAGTTCAGGCCCAGGTGGCTGATGAGGCGCCACGTGAGCGCGCCTTCGGCCAGCGCCGGGTAGGGCCGCGACGGCCCGCGCAGGATGCGGATGGCGCGCACCGGCGCGGACACGCGCAGCGTGAAGTCCGACTCCAGCCCGGTGGGCAGCAGCAGCGGCAGGTCGCGGTTGGTGCACAGCGCGTCCAGCGTGATGTGGCGCATGCTGTGTGCGAAGGGCGCGTCGTGCTGGTCGACCAGCGACACGTACACCTCGCTGCCGGTGTAGCTGGTGCGGGTGCCCTGCGCGCGGGCGCGGTCGGACACCAGGCGCGGCTCGCGGCGCAGCGAGAAGTAGGCGCCGAAGTCGCCGTCATCCGCCGCGAACGAGCCGAGAAAGGGCCGGAACTCGCGCTCTTCGGAGCCGTTGGCCATGTGGCCGGTGACGCGCTCCACCGTGAAGATCTCGAAGTCGCGCGGCCGCGTGCGGTCGATCACCGCATGGTGCTCGTGCTGGCCCGGCCCCACCGGAATGCGGTCGCTGCGGCGCGGCACCAGGTTGATGATGGGCGTGCAGAACAGCGAGAAATGCTTGGCGTCGACCACGCGTTCGAGGTCGGCGTCGGCGCGGTCGAGCAGGATCACGATCTCCATCGTGGTGCCGCCCATCGCCGCGGCCGCCGCGCGCAGCTTGTTCACGCTGAAGAACAGGTAGCGCTCGGGAAACGCGAAGTACTCGTGCAGCAGGCGGTAGCCCTGGAACGAGCGCGCGTCGTAGGGCAGCAGGGCCTGCTCGGGGTCGAAGCCCTCGTGCTTGATGGCGTCGTCGCCCAGCGGCACGATGCGCGCCGTGCCGCCCGATGCGCCGGGACCGCTGCGGCACACCACGCCCACGCTGTGGTGCGCGGCAAGTTCCAGCACGCGCAACGCATGCAGCTCGGCGCCCGACAGGAAGAACTCGAGGCGGTCGAGCGGCATGTCGGCAAAGCGTGCGCCGCCCACCGCTTCGAGCTTGAGGGTGATGGCGCTCCTGGCCTGCCGCGCCACCATGGGCATGGCATGCCCGATGTCCGCCGGCACCGGGCCGATGCCGGCCTCCGCGATGCGGAGGGGCCACAGCGTGACGGCATGGCCGGTGCGGAACTCGCAGGCCGTCTGCTCGCCCTTGATCATGCGGCCGCGCAGGATGGTGTGGCGCGGCAGCTCGTAGCCCGCCTTCAGCGAGCCTTCGTTGAGATTGCCGTCGATCTGCACCACCGCCATGGCGGGCAGCGGCGCGAGGAAGTTGGGATACACCACCTCGAGCAGCCGCTGCGAGAAGCGCGGAAACTCCGCGTCCATCTTCAGCTGGATGCGCGCGGTGAGAAAGCTGAAGCCTTCGAGCAGGCGCTCCACGTACGGGTCGCTGACCTCGATGCCGCGCATGCCCAGGCGGCCCGCGATCTTGGGGTAGCGCTGCGCGAACTCGGCCCCGAGCTCGTGCATGTAGGTGAGCTCGCGGTTGTAGTAGTCGAGCAGCTTGGCGTCCATTCAGAGGCCTCCGGTGGGGCGCAGCACCATGTGCCCGCTTTCCAGGTCCAGCTCCGAACGCAGGATGAACTCGATCGGGTACGGCACCGACCACAGCGTGCCGCGGATCTCCAGCGCGAGCAGGTTGTGGTGCTCCAGGTCGTTTGCGTCGGTCACGCAGCGCACGTCGATGCTGTCTTTCATGATGCGCGGCTCGAAGTCGATGATGGCGGCGCGGATGGCGGCCTCGACGTCGGCGAAGTCGACCTCCGACATGCGCCCGCCGGCCCAGCCGCGCACGCCGTAGTTCACCACCGAGCCGCGCGCGCGGGGCATGGTGTTGATGGTGTGGTCGGCGCCGAAGTTGGCGGTGTTCAGCAGCCACTGCAGGTCGCGCAGCACCGAGTCGCGCAGCAGCTTGCCGCTCATGAGAAAGGCGCCCGCGCGCTCCTGGCGGGTCTGCGGCGTCTTGTCGGTCAGGCGGTCGAGCAGCACCGGCTGCAGGCGGTCGCGCGCAACGCTTTCCTGCTGCTCGCCGTCGGTGTCCAGCATCGCGCTCATGCCTTGGCGTCCTCCGGCGTGAACTCGATCAGGCGCACGTCGAGCAGCGAATGGTCGCCGGCCTCGCTGATCAGCGTGCGCTGGCCCACGCCGGCGTACTGCGCTTCGCCGGCCAGCGGCAGCCAGTCGGTGCGGCGGCCCAGCGTGATGGCGTCGTCCTGCCCTTCCAGCGTGCCAGGGTAGCGCACCGGCACCAGGCCGTTGAGCGCGCGGCCGTCGTGCAGCTCGATCTGCGCGGGCGTCCACAGCAGGTCGACCAGGTGCTGCGGGCGCGAGAACTTGATGCGGCGCGCCTCTGTCAGCGGCAGCCAGGCGTAGCCCGAGGGCGTGAGCAGCTCCAGCACCGGGCCGATGCGCACGTCGCCGTCGCACAGCCAGGCAAAGCCGGTGCGTTCCACGGGCTCGTCATCGAGCGAATGGGCGGCACGCGAATCGCTGCGGTCCACGCTGGTCAGCGCGCCTTGCAGCGCGGGTGCGGACTGCCGCGCGCTGTCACGCAGCGCGGCGGCTTCGTCGGCGCGCTCGGCCGGCAGCGCTGCCGCGGCCATCAGCTGCTCGACCCATTCCGCATTGCCCCCGAGCAGGGCCGGCGCGCGTGCGCCGCGCCAGAACTCGGCGCGATGCCGCTCGCCCGCGAGCGCCATCGCGCAGGTGACGCTGGCGGGTGTGAAGGTGGGGTCGAGCTTGGTGGCCAGCTTGAGCTGGTCTTCGGCGCGCTGCCACTCGCCGCGCAGCGCAAGAAAGTGGCACAGCGCGAGGCGCAGGCTGGCGTTCTGTGGGCTGGCGCGGATCTGCCGCTGCACCCATTCGGTGTGCTCGGCCACGGACCGTTCGCCGAGCACTGCAAAGCCATCTCCCATGAAGCGTCCTCACTGACTGACTGGCACGTGGCACGCAAGGCCACGGTGCGAAAGACGAACCTGCAGCGCATGCAGGCCGTCGAAAAAACAGGGCGGCCGGTCGGGCAGACCGGCCGCGCTCACATCACCGGAAAGCGGCCAGGGAAATCAGGCTTCCTTGTTTTCCTTGATGTTCCAGCCCAGCACGGTCTCGGCGCCCTTGCCGCCGGAGCTGGTCTGCTCCCAGTACTGCTGCTTGACCTTCGCGGCCTGGAAGCTGTACTGCACGAACACGGCGTCCGAGCCTTGTTCGGCCGTGTACTGCACCGAGGTGACCAGCACCTCTTCGAGCGTGACGCGCGTGTATTCGATCTGCCCGCCGCCGGCCTTGCACACCGACACTTCGATCTTTGCCAGGTGCTTGCCGCTGGCGCAGTTCTTCAGCACGGCAGGCGCGGCCTTGTCGATGCGTGCGAGCACCTGCAGGTCGTTGAAGCTCGCCTTGCCCACACCGCCGCCACCGCCACTGACCATGTTTCCGGGCTGCGTCGCGCCCCAGGCGAACGACTTGATGTCGGTCCAGTCCTTGTGATTCGAGTCTTTGGATTCACCGCCTGCGCCTTCGACGCGCATGAACATGTCTACTGCCATAGTCAACTCCCAGAGTGATTTGCGCCCGGATTCGGGACACCGTTGAATTAGCTGCTGTCCTTCTTGTTGGACGGCAGCTTCGAAACCAGCCGCAACGACACGGTCAGCCCTTCGAGCTGGTAGTGCGGCCGGAGAAAAAACTTCGCGGCGTAGTAGCCCGGGTTGTCCTCGATGGCTTCGACCTGGACCTCGGCCGCGGCCAGCGGCTTCATGGCCTTGGTGTCCTGCGACGAGGTGCCGGGGCTGCCGTCGACGTAGTTCATGATCCAGTCGTTCAGCCAGCGCTCCATGTCCTCGCGCTCGCGGAACGAGCCGATCTTGTCGCGCACGATGCACTTCAGGTAGTGCGCGAAACGGCAGCAGGCAAACAGGTACGGCAGGCGCGCGGCCAGGTTGGCGTTGGCCGTGGCGTCGGCGTCGTAGTACTCGGCCGGCAGCTGCAGCGACTGCGCGCCGATGAAGGCCGCGAAGTCGGAGTTCTTGCGGTGCACCAGCGGCATGAAGCCGTTCTTGGCGAGCTCGGCCTCGCGCCGGTCGCTGATGGCGATCTCGGTCGGGCACTTCATGTCCACGCCGCCGTCGTCGGTGGGGAAGGTGTGGGTGGGCAGGTTCTCCACCGCGCCGCCCGACTCCACGCCGCGGATGGAGGTGCACCAGCCGTACTGCTTGAACGAGCGGTTGATGTTCACGCCCATGGCGTAGGCCGAGTTGGCCCAGGTGTAGCGGTTGTGCGCGGCCGAGTCGGTCTCTTCCTCGAACTCGAACTCGTCGACCGGGTTGGTGCGCGCACCGTAGGGCAGGCGCGCCAGGAAGCGCGGCATGGCCAGGCCGATGTAGCGCGCGTCTTCCGAATCGCGCAGCGAGCGCCAGGCGGTGTGCTCGGTGTTCTGGAAGATCTTGGTCAGGTCGCGCGGGTTCGACAGCTCCTGCCACGAGTCCATCTGCATCACGGTGGGCGATGCGCCGGCGATGAAGGGGCAGTGCGCGGCCGCGGCGATCTTGGCCATCTCGCCGAGCATCTCGACGTCGGGCGGGCTGTGGTCGAAGTGGAAGTCGCCGATGAGCGCCCCGAAGGGCTCGCCGCCGAACTGGCCGTACTCGGCCTCGTAGATCTTCTTGAACAGCGGGCTCTGGTCCCAGCCGATGCCCTTGTGGCGCTTGAGCGAGCGCGCCACTTCGCGCTTGGACGCGCACATCACGCGGATCTTGAGCTGCTCGTCGGTCTCGGTGTTGTTCACCAGGTAGTGCAGGCCGCGCCATGCGCCCTCGAGCTGCTGGAACTCTTCGTGGTGCAGGATCTGGTTGATCTGCTCGGAGAGCTTACGGTCGATCTCGGTGATGATGGCCTGCACCGAGCGGTAGGCATCGTTGGAGATGGTGACCGTGTTCTCCAGCGCCTGCACGGCCAGCGTCTTGACGGCGTTCTCCACCGCCTCGCGGGCCTGGTCGGTCTTGGGCTTGAACTCGCGCTGCAGCAGGTCGGAGAACTCGTTGGGCGCAAGCGCCTCGACGGTGGCCTGCGCCTGCGCGGCGGTCTTTTGGGATGCGGTGCTCATGGTGGCTGTCCTTGCTGCTCGCGCTTACTCTGAAGAGGTACCGGGGTTGCCGGGCGTGCCCGACTTCTCGTTCGCGGCTTCCACCGCCTTGGC
Organism: Variovorax sp. AC103; assembly: GCF_979254005.1. NCBI lineage: Bacteria > Pseudomonadati > Pseudomonadota > Betaproteobacteria > Burkholderiales > Comamonadaceae > Variovorax > Variovorax sp. AC103. The sequence continues at coordinate 365,826 of NZ_CEEDFC010000003.1, forward strand.
CACGGCCGGGTTGGGCGCGGTAGCCAGCGACTTCAGCAGCGCCGGGTTCTGCAGTGCCTGCGCGATGAGCTGCTCCGCGCCGTTCTTGCCGTCCATGTACGACAGCAGGTTCGACAGTTCGGTGCGCGCTTCCAGCAACTGCTGCAGCGCATCGACCTGGCGCGCGATGCGCGCGGGCGAGAAGTCGTCCATGCTGTCGAAGGTGATGTCCACGTTCATCTGGCCGTCGCCCGTGAGCGTGTTGGGCACCTGGAAGGCCACGCGCGGCTTGATGGCCTTCATGCGCTCGTCGAAGTTGTCGATGTCCACCGCCATGAACTCGCGCTCCGCGAGGTCGGGCATCGGGTCCGTCTGCTTGCCCGCGAGGTCGGCGATGACGCCCATCACGAAGGGCAGCTGGATCTTGCGTTCGCTGCCGTAGATCTCCACGTCGTACTCGATCTGCACGCGCGGCGCACGGTTGCGCGAAATGAACTTCTGACCACTGTTTCTGACACGGTTGTCTGCCATAAAGCTTCCTCTTGAATCTGAAATGCGTGGGGGATGCGCCCCTCTCCCTGCCACGCCTGTCGCCCTCTCACGGGCAGTGCGGCGCGGCTATTCGGCGTTGCCGGCGCCGCTGGACGGCCGCCCCGCAAGGCTCTCTATCTTTTGCAAACCCTCGGGCACGAGTTCTTCGATGATCTGGAAAAAATTGAGGTCCAGAAGTCGCTGTGCTCTTCGTATCAGCATGGGCGCGGGATGGCTGGGCTCCGCACGCTCCAGATAACGGCAAGCTTTTTCCAACAGAACTTGCACATCATCACGACTGAATATTTCAATATCTTTAACAAGCGCGGCGCGTAGGCCGATACCGCCATTTGCTTGACTTGCGGCGGTACTTTGCGCAGCTGTAGTGGAAAGTTCAACACCCGTCGGATCGGCTCCAGCGTGGGCCTCCATGACTTTCGTCATGTCGGCCGGCGCCTGCTCCGGCAGCAGTTGCATCACGGTGCGCAGCGAACGTTCGAGGCGCGAGAAATCGGGTGCCCAGCTCTGGCCCAGGGCACGCTCGCAGGTCTCGCGAATGCGCTGCAGCAGCTCCAGCGCCGCACGCAGGGCCACCACCGGTGGCGCCGATTTCTCATGCGCGCGCCGTGCCGCGTCGCGCAGGCGGCCGATGCCGCCGGGGTAGTCGATCTGGTGGTCGGTCTTGCTCGAATCGAGCAGCGCCTCGACCTGCCGCAGGCTCATCGAGGTGCCGGCATCGTCGAGCAGCTTCGCATCGCGCACGCTGCGCCCGAGGCCTTCGGCTTCGGCCAGCGCGGCCAGCGCATTCATGCGCGGCAGCGGGTCTTCGAAGTCGCCGTCAGTGACGACGGGATGCACCTCGTTCCAGAAGGTGCGCAGCACGGCGTCCACCAGCTGCAGGCCTTCGACGTAGCCGGGCAATCCGCGGCTTTCGGTCCATGCCAGTGTGAGAGGCACCAGCACCCGCAGGTCCCGCGTGCGGGTGCACAGCTGCCTGGCAAGGCGCTCCACGCGCGCCCAGTCGGGCGGTTCCGCGGGGATGATGGTCGAGCCGAACTGCTGCTCGCGCTTGCCCGTGATGGACTGCTGCAATGCCAGGAAATCAGGGTCGTATTCGAGGTCTTCGCCGCACGCGCGCGCGCCATCCACCGCCGACTGCAATAGTTCGATCTCGCTTTGCGACAACCTCTTCTCCCTTAGTTAACTGTTCGTCAACAACGGTTATCTTGAGGGGAACGCGAAGCGCGGTCAACAGCAACGGACAGGATGCCCGCTCAATGAATCACAAAGGAGTACAGCTCCCTGGATTCAATTCGCAGAACGTCTACGGAACGGCTACAGCAGCCCGCGTTGCCCCAAGTTGCGCATCAACGCGCCGACACCGAAAGTCCAACGCGGCGCCTGGTCCGCATGCACCACGCGGTTGATCAATGCACCGAGTTCGGGTGCGGCGATGCGCACGCGGTCCCCCACCACATGGGTGAATCCTTGCCCAGGCCCATGACGGTCTTGTGTCGGTGCGAACATGGTTCCAAGAAACAACATGAAGCCGTCCGGGTAGGCGTGGTGCTTGCCGATGGTCTGTGCGACGAGGTCCAGCGGGTCGCGGCTGATCTTCGACAACGAGCTGGAGCCTTCGAGGGTGAAGCCCTCGGGGCCCGTCACTTCCAGTGCCACGGTGATGCGGCGCACGTCGGCAATGCCGAAGTGCGCATCAAACAGGCGAATGAACGGGCCGATGGCGCACGAGGCGTTGTTGTCCTTGGCCTTGCCCAGCAGCAGGGCGCTGCGGCCTTCGAAGTCGCGCAGGTTGACGTCGTTGCCCAAGGCGGCGCCGAGCGTTTCTCCGCGGCTGTTGACGGCCAGCACCACCTCGGGCTCGGGGTTGTTCCACACCGAGCCCGCGTGAATGCCCACGTCGGCGCCCGTGCCCACGGCCGCCAGCACCGGGGCCTTGGTGAAGATCTCGGCGTCGGGGCCGATGCCGACCTCGAGGTACTGCGACCACACGCCCTGGGCGATCAGCACCTCCTTGACCTTCATGGCCTCGGGCGAGCCAGGCACGATGTCGGCGAGGTTGTCGCCCAGCACGCCGCCGATGGCCGCGCGCGTGGCCTCGGCCCGCGAGGCATCGCCGCGCGCCTGCTCCTCGATGACGCGCTCCAGCAGGCTCGCGACGAAGGTCACGCCGCTGGCCTTGATGGCCTGCAGGTCGCAGGGGGCGAGCAGCCAGGGCTTGTTCGTGTCGCGTGCGGTTTCATCGCTGTTGGCGATGGCTTCGTCCAGCGAGGCGATGCGCGGTGCGCCCTGCAATGCGCGGCGAACCGCTTCTGCTGGCGCTTCGTCGCCTTCGAGCAGGTCGCTCATGGTGGGCGCGAGCTTAGACAGGTCGTGCAGGCCCCCGTCGTGCACGGCCACCAGCACCGGCCCCACGCCGGGCTGCCACAGGCGCCCCACAAGGGTGGCGCGCTCGGCGTCGCGGGGCAGGCTGGAAGAAGTCGAAAGATTCAATGGCATGGCGTTTGTCTCCGTGAATGGGTGCGCTACGTGGCATCGTAGCGGCGCGTTCGCGGGGATGGCCTTCGCCAGCGCTTCTTCTTGCTGCCCGTATCCCGGTCAGTGCCCGGGATCGGCCCGCACGCGCGCCACCTCGGCCGGCAGGTTCTTCCAGGCCGGCTCCTGCGGCGCGAAGCGCGCGCGCATGTAGCCGGCCAGCTCGGCAATCTGCCGGTCGTCGAGCGCCTCGCGGAACGCCGGCATGAAGCCGATGTCGCGCGTCGCGGGCTCGCGCACGCCGTCGAGGATGGTGCGCAGCAGGTTGTCGGGTTTCGCGCTCGTGAGGTTGCTGTTGAGCGCGAGCGGCGTGTTCACGCCCAGCAACGTGGGACCGTTGCCGTCGTGATGGCAGGACGCGCAGGCGCTGTCGAACATGCGCTGCGCGGGGCCGAGCAGCTGGCCTTGCGTGCGTGCGGCGTTGTCCACCACTTGCTGCGCCACGGCCTTCGGGTCGGCGGCCGGTGCGGGGTTGAACGAACCGAGGTACGTGGCCATGGCGCGCACGTCTTCGTCGGGCACCTGTTGCAGCTCGCGCACCACCTCGGCCATCGGCCCGCCGGCCATGCCATGGCCTGGCGCGTGGCCGTGGCGCAGGTAGCGGTACAGCGCGTCGGCGTCCCACGGCACGGCGGACAACGACCGCTGCGTGAGCGCCGGCGCCTCCCAGCCGTCGACCATCGCACCCGACAGGAATGCACTGCCGCCCTGCTCCGCACCCAGGGCATTGCGCGGCGTGTGGCAGGCGCCGCAATGGCCCAGGCCGTTGACGAGGTAGGCCCCGCGGTTCCACTCGGCGCTTTGCGTGGCCACGGGCTGCATCGGCGCGGGGTCGTGGAACAGCGCATTCCAGCCGGCCATCAAGGGCCGCATGCTGAACGGGAACTTGAGCTCGGACCTGGGCGTTTCCGCGCGCACCGCGGGCATCGACATGAAGTACGCGTAGAGCGCCTGCAGGTCGTCGTCGCTGGTCTTGGCGAAGGCCGTGTAGGGGAAGGCGGGGTACAGGTAGTGCCCGTCGCGCGAGACGCCTTCGCGCATCGCGCGCTGGAAGGCGCTGAACGACCAGCGGCCCAGGCCCGTGTCGGCATCGGGCGTGAGGTTGGTGGTGTAGAGCGTGCCGAAGGGCGTGTCCATCGCACGGCCGCCGGCGTTGACGGTGCCGCCGGGCGCGGTGTGGCACACGGCGCAATCGCCCGCCGCGGCGAGCACGCGGCCGCGCTCGATGGTGGACTGGCTGTAGACCGGCGCGGTGAGCGACACGGGCGCGATGGCGGAGCGCCAGCCGAGCAGGCCGGCGATGACGCCGATGCCGCCGACGACGAGTGCAGCGCCCGTGGCCCATACGCCCTTGCGCCGCGGCCAAGGTGCATTGCTCCTTCCCCCGCTGGAGGAAGGCCGGGATGGGGGCACGGTGGCCTCACCGTTCGAACGCCGCAGGCCCCCACCCCCGCCCTCCCCCGGAGGGGGAGGGATCAAACCCCGGTTCAGCTCCGCGAGCACCGTCTCGGGCGTGAACGGCGGCGAGCGGAACCGCACCCCCGTCGCATCGAAAATGGCGTTCGCAATGGCCGCCGTGCCCGGCACCGACGACGACTCGCCCGCCCCCAGAGAAGGCTCGCCGGGCCGGGGCATGTGCATCACCTCGATCACCGGGACTTCGCGGAAATTGATGATCGGGTAGCTGCCCCACTCGCGGCTCGCGACCACGCCCGAGGGCAGCACGCCCGGCAACTGCACGCCGCCTTCCGCTTGCTGCTGCGGCTGCTGCGGCGCGAACTGCACGCGCTCCTTCAACGCCCGGCTCGTGGTCTGGATCACGTTGCCGTGGATCTGGTGCTCGACCCCCGCCGGGTTGATCATCAACCCCGCGTCGTGCCCCACCACCACGCGGCGCACATGCACCTCGCCGGTCTTGCGGTTGACCTCCACGTCGGCCACCCACGCGGCCCACGCCGCGCCGAAACCCGGCCACTTGCTGTGGATGTAGCGCGCATAGGCAAAGCCCTGGCCGAAGAGGATGTCGCCGCCCTCGCCCAGCCCGCCGTCCGCGTGCTCCTGCGGCCCGGTGCGCATGCGCCAGCCGGCCTTCTGCGCCGTGGCCTGCACCAGTTCGACCGCGCGCGGGTCCTGCAGGTGGCGCAGGCGGAACTGCACCGGGTCCACGCCCGCGGCCGTGGCGAGCTCGTCGATGTACGACTCGTGCGCGAACGAGCTCGGCAGCGCCGACACGCCGCGCAGCCACGAGGCGCGCACGATCGGCGCCATGTCGTTCACCTTCACGCGCAGGTTGTCGTAGCTGTAGGGCGGGCGCGCGGTGCGGTCGCCCATCTCGTAGGCCTGCGCCACCGGCTCGATGGTGCGCGTGAGCAGCAGCGCCAGCGTGGGGGCGCCGTTCGACGGGTACGAGGTCTCGAAGTCGTAGGCGGCGACGCGGCCGTCGGCCGTCAGGCCGCCGTCGATCTCCATGAGCTGCGCGGCGCCCTTGGGCTCCCAGGCATGCTCCTGTTCGCGTGTGAGCTGCACGCGCACCGGCGCGCCGACTGCGCGCGCGAGCAGCGCCGCGTCGGCAGCCACGTCGTCGGCGCCGTTGCGGCCGTAGCAGCCCGCGGCCTCCATGCGGACCACGTCGACCTGCACGTCTTGCACGCCCATGAGCTTGGCGAGGTCGGCGCGCAGCACGTGCGGGTTCTGCGAGCCGGCCCAGCAACGAAGGACGATGCCCCCGCTCTCCCCCGCTGCGTGTGGGTCGCTGCCCCCCGGGGGGGCCGCGTTCCGCCTTGGGAGCGGCCCGGCGGCGGAACCCATGCCGCTGCCGTCGTCGGGCAGCCACTCGGCCAGCGCGCACGACGGGCCGATGGACGCATGCATCTGGTACGGCCACACATACGTGCGCTGCATCGGCTGGGCGGCCGAGGCGATCGCGCCATCGACATCGCCCTCGTCGACCAGCAGGCGCTGCGTCGAGGGGTTGTCGCGCAGGGCCTGCGCCACGTCGCTCAGGTCGGGCATGCCGGGCCACGGCTTCCAGGTGACGCGCAGTTCGCGCAGCGCCTGCTCGGCGTGCTCCTCGCGCTCGGCCACGATGCCGACGAAGTCGCGGATGACGACCACGGCGCGGATGCCGGGGATGTGCGCGATGGACGACGCGTCCACCGCTTCGAGCGTGTTGCCGATGAACTCGCCGTGGTCCGCGCCCGCATACGGCGGACGCACCACGCGCCCGTGCAGCATGCCGGGCACGCGCATGTCGTGCACGAAGACGAGCTCGCCGGCCAGCTTGGCCGGAATGTCCACGCGCGCCTGCCGCGTGCCGACCACGCGGTAGTCGGCCGGGTCCTTCGGTGTCGCCGTCGAGTCGAGCCGCAGCACGGTGCGCTGGCCGGCCACGAGCTCGCCATAGCGAACCTGGCGGTCCGGCGCTTCGGTGACGCGCACCACGCCGTTGCGCACCTGCAGTGCCTCGGCGGCCACGCCGAGCCGCTCGGCCGCGCGCGCGAGCAGCCAGGCACGCGCCTGCGCGGCGGCCAGGCGCAACGGCTGCGCATGGATCTGGATCGACGCGCTCGCGATGGTCGCGCCCTGGTTGGGCGCGCGCGCGGTGTCGCCGAGCATCACGCGCACACAGGGCATGCCGAGGTCGAGCTCCTCGGCCACGATCTGCCCGAGCGCGGTCTGGATGCCGGTGCCCAGGTCGACGTGGCCGTTGAGCGCGGAGGCGCTGCCGTCGTCCCACACGGCGAGCAGCACCTCGTCGCCCTCGATGGGGTTGCCTGCGATCAGCGCGGGCTGGCCCTGGGCGGGCGGCGGCGCAGGCGGGGCCTCGCGCACGACGAGCAGCACGCCGTCGGCCGACAGGAATTCGGCGCGGGTTTGCGGCAGATCGGCGCGGCGGGTCATGGGTTGGAAGGGGCGCGCATGCGCACCGCCGCGCGCTGCACCGCATCGAGAATTTCGATGTGCGTGCCGCAACGGCACAGGTTGCCCGACAGCTCGGCGCGGATGCGCGCCTCGCTCGCGTCCGGTTCGCGCGCCAGCAAGGCCGCCGCCTGCATGACCATGCCGTTCAGGCAGTAGCCGCACTGCGCGGCCTGCGCGTCTTCGAACGCGGCCTGCACCGGGTGCCAGGCGCCGCGCCGCGCCGCCGGGCCGCCCCAAGGCGCGGCAGCCCCCTCGGGGGGCAGCGAAGACACGAAAGTGCCGAGCGTGGGGGTCGCATCCCCCAGCCCTTCGAGCGTGGTGATCGCGCGGCCCGCCACGCCGTGCGCGGGAATCACGCAGGCGCGCGCCGCCACGCCGTCGACGTGCACCGTGCACGCGCCGCACTGCCCCAGCCCGCAGCCGTACTTGGGGCCGTTCAGCCCCAGGTCGTTGCGCAGCAGGTGCAGCAGCGAGGCCTCGCGCGGCACGCCCGGCAACGAACAGGCCCGGCCGTTGACCCGCAGCTGCAGCGGCTCAGCGCCGCAACTGGCCGTCACGGGTGTACATCTCCAGGTCCACGAAGGTCGAGCCGTTGTGGTTCTTCGCGCTGTATTCGACGGGGAAGTCGCCCAGGCGCGTGCTGCCGATGCTCTCGAGCCCGGCGATGAAGCTGTCGTGCGTGAGCGCCTTGCCCGCGCGGCGCAGGCCCTCGACCATCACGCGCGCCACGATGTAGCCCTCCAGCGCGGTGTAGCTGTCGATCTTTTCGCCGAACTCCGCGCGGTCGCGCTGGTAGTCGGCCACGATGGGCACGCGCAGCGCCTGGGGCGGCGGCACGATGCTGGCCGTGACCAGGCCTGCGAGCTTGCCGTCGAGCCGCTTGGCGGAGCCGGCCGCGTCGGTGATGCCCACCGACAGCGTGTAAAGCGGCGCACCGCCCGCGCTCGCGCGGTAGTCGCGCATGAACACCTCGACCATGCGCCCCGCCATGATCATCACGACCGCGCCGGGCTTGGCCTCCGCCAGGCCGGCGACCACGGTCTTCGCGTCTTCGGCCGCAATGGCCAGCGGGAAGGTCTTGAGCACCTTCACCTTGTAGTCGGCCGCGAGCTCCTCGCAGGTGACGAGGTTCGACTTGCCGAAGGCGCTGTCCTGGTAGACCACCGCGATCGACTGGATGCCGATGGTCGACAGGTGGCTGATGATCTTGCGCAGCTCCAGGTCGTAGCCCGCGCGCACATGGAACAGGTAGCGGTTGGTCTTGGCGCGGAACGAGCTGGTGCCCACCAGGGGCGCGAACATCGGCACGCCGGCCTTTTCGGCCAGTGGCATCGCGGCCGCGAGGTTGCCGGTGGCCACATAGCCGGTGAGCGCGAAGACCTTGTCCTCGTCGATCAGTTTCGCGGTGTTGACGGCCGTCTTCGCGGGGTCGTAGGCGTCGTCGTAGGTGATGAGTTCGATCTTGCGGCCGTTCACGCCGCCCGCCTTGTTGGCCCGGTCGAAGTACAGCTTGATGCCGGCGCGGTAGTCCACGCCGAAGTCCTTGGCCGGCCCGCTGAACACGGCCGACTGGCCGATGCGGATGGTGGTGTCGCTCACGCCGTTGTCCGCGCGGGCCGTGCGCAGGAGGCCGGGACCGAGGGCCAGGGCTGCGCTGCCCGCCAGCATGGCGCGCCTTGAGATCGAGAGCTTCATGCGTCGGGGGTCTCGCAGTGGGGGTTGGTCGTGCAGGAGGTCGCGAGCGGCTGCGCTCAGGCGGCCTGGATGTCGGCGGACTGGATGCGCTTGACGCCCTTGGCAGCCATCTGCTTCCAAGCCGCGGCCAGCGAGCCGTTGAGGTCGATGCCGCGCGTGGCGTCTTCGATCACGTAGGCGTCGAAGCCGGCTTTGCGCGCGTCCATGGCGGTCCAGGCCACGCAGAAGTCGGTGGCCAGCCCGGTGACGAACACGGTCTTGATGCCGCGCGCCTTCAGGTAGCCGGCCAGGCCCGTGGCCGTCTTGTGGTCGGCTTCCTCGAAGGCCGAGTAGCTGTCCATGTCCTTGTGGAAACCCTTGCGGATGATGAGTTGCGCGGTCGGCACCTTCAGCTCCTTGCCGAGCGCGGCGTCGTCCGTGCCCTGCACGCAGTGGTCGGGCCACAGCACCTGCGTGCCGTAGCTGAGCTTGGTGGTCTCGAAGGGCTTCTTGCCGCTGTAGGTACTGGCGAAGGACGCATGGCCCGCCGTGTGCCAGTCTTGCGTGACCACGATGTTCTCGAATGCCGGCGCGAGCGCGTTGATGACCGGAATGACCTCGTTGCCGCCCTTCACCGCCAGCGTGCCGCCGTCGAGGAAGCAGTTCTGCACGTCGACCACGATCAGCGCGGCCTTGGCGCCGGGCTTGACCTTGCCGGCCGCGAAGGCGTTGAAACCGAAACTGCCGAGGCCGCTGGCCAGCCCGAGGGCGGCGGCGGATTTCACGAGGGTTCTGCGATGCATGGCGTGGACTCCGGGGTTGAAGAAAACTCAGACGCTGAGGTAGGCGCGGCGTACTTCGTCGTTGGCCGCGAGCTCGGCCATCGTGGCCTGGTAGCGGATCTGCCCTTTCTCGAGCACATAGGCCCGGTCGGACACGAGTTCGGCGAAGTGCATGTTCTGCTCGGACAGCAGGATGCTCACGCCCTGCGACTTGAGCTCGAGGATCATGTTGGCCATCTGCTCGACGATCACCGGGGCCACGCCCTCGGAAGGTTCGTCGAGCAGCACCAGGTACGGGTTGCCCATCAGCGTGCGCGCCACGGTCAGCATCTGCTGCTCGCCGCCGCTCATGCGCCCGCCCGGACGGTTGGGCATTTCGCCGAGGTTGGGGAACAGCTTGTACAGGCGCTCGGGCGTCCACAGCGGCGCGTCGGTGCCGTCGGCCCAGCGGCGCGCGGGCTGCTTGCCCACCTCGAGGTTCTCGGTCACGGTGAGGTCGGTGAACACGCGCCGGTCTTCGGGCACGAAGCCCAGGCCCAGCCGCGCGGCCACATGCGGCTCGCTTCTGGAGATGTCGTTGCCCAGGAAGCGCACCGCGCCGCGGCGCTTGGCCAGCATGCCGATCAGCGTCTTCAGCGTGGTCGACTTGCCCGCGCCGTTGCGCCCCATCAGCGCGACCACTTCGCCGCGCCGCACTTCGAGATCGACGTCGTACAGGATCTGCGCGGCGCCATACCAGGCGCACACCGACTTCGCTTCAAGCAACAGTTCTGCGCCGCTCATGCGGTTTCTCCCAGGGCAGCCGACACGGCCGCAGCCTTCTCGGCGATTTTTTCGAATGTCTTGCCGCTGCCGAAGTACACCTCCTGCACCTTCGGGTGGTCGCGGATTTCCAGCGGCTTGCCCTGCGCGATGAGGCGCCCGCGCGCCAGCACGATCATGCGGTCGGCGTACGCGAACACCACGTCCATGCTGTGCTCGGTGAACAGCACGGCCAGGCCGCGCTGGATGACGAGGTCCTTGGTCAGCGCCATGAGCGAGTTGCGCTCCTTGGGCGCCATGCCGGCGGTGGGCTCGTCCATCAGCAGCAGCTTCGGGCTGTTGGCCATGGCGATGGCCAGCTCCACGCGCTTGACGTCGCCGTAGGCCAGCTCGCTGCAGGGGCGGTCGGCCTGGGCCTTCATGCCGACCTGGTCGAGCAGCACCAGCGCCTCGTCGCGCTTGTGGTCCGCCGCGCGGCGCCACATGGAGAACAGCTTGCCGTCGTGCGAGAGCATGGCCATCTGCACGTTCTCGACCACGGTGAGCGAGGCGAAGGTCTCGGCAATCTGGAAGGTGCGGCCCACGCCCATGCGCCAGATGGCACGCGGCTTCTGGCCCACGAGCTCGTGGCCGTCGAACACGATGGAGCCCTGGTCGGCCTTGAGCTGGCCGTTGACCATGTTGAAGGTGGTGGACTTGCCGGCGCCGTTGGGGCCGATGAGCGCGAGCAGTTCGCCGGCGCGCAGCTCGAAGCTGATGCCGTCGACGGCTTTCACGCCGCCGAAGGACTTGCCCAGGTTCTCGACCTTGAGCAGCGGCGCGGTCGGGGTGGTGGTGGAAGTGTGCGGGGTGCTCATGCCTTGGCCTCCTTCACCTCGGCGGCGGCAGGCGCGTCGGCCTTGCCGCGGCGCATCAGCTTGTCGGTCAGTTGCTTGGCGAAACCTGCAATGCCCTGCGGGAACAGCAGCACCAGGATCAGGATGATGGCGCCGAGCGTCGCGCGCCAGTAGTCGGTGTTGCGCGCCACGGTGTCGTGCAGCCAGCTGAAGGTGACGGCGCCCACCACCGGTCCGGCCAGCGTCTGGATGCCGCCCAGCAGCACCATCACCAGGCCGTCGACCGACTTGTCCACGCTCAGGCTCTCGGGCGAGATGCTGCCCTTGGAGAAGGCGTAGAGCGCACCGGCCAGGCCGGCCGCGGTGCCCGCGATGACGAAGGCCGTCCACTGCATGCGCTTGACGTCGATGCCGATGGCGTCGGCGCGCAGCACCGAGTCGCGGCCCGCGCGCAGCGCGTAGCCGAAGGGCGAGAACAGCACGCGGCGCAGCATCAGGATGCCCGCGGCCACTAGCACCAGCGTGAGCCAGTAGTACATGCGCTTGTCCGACAGCCACTCCGAAGGCCACACGCCCGTGAGGCCGTTGCTGCCGCCGGTGAACGAGTCCCACTGGTAGACGACGGCCCAGGTGATCTGCGCGAAGGCCAGCGTGAGCATGGCCAGGTACACGCCCGACAGCCGCACCGCGAACCAGCCGTAGACCAGCGCGCCGGCGGCCGCCACCAGCGGGGCCACGATGAGCGCGGCCTCCATCGGCAGGCCGCTCGCACGCACCAGCAGCGCGGCGCCATAGGCCCCCAGCCCGAAGTACGCGGCATGCCCGAACGAGTGCATGCCGGCCGGGCCCATGATGAAGTGCAGGCTGGCGGCGAACAGCGCGGCGATGAGCAGGTCGATCATCAGCACCGTGGTGTAGGGCGAATCGGCGGTGAGCAGCGGCATGGCCATGAGCACCACGCCGAGCGCGGCGACCAGCCACAGGTAGCCCTTGCTCGCGCGGCGCAGCGGCTCCTCGGCCATGCCCACGTAGCGGCTGGGTGCCTGCGGACGGCCGAACAGGCCCCACGGGCGCCACACCAGCACCACGGCCATCACGATGAAGTCGACCACCAGCGTGAGCTTGGAGAACGACACGCTGTAGCCGAAGATGTCGACCACGCCGAGCCAGATGCACACGGCCTTGATCTCGGACAGCAGCAGGGCCGCCGCATAGGCGCCCGGAATCGAGCCCATGCCGCCCACCACCACGACCACGAAGGCCGCGCCGATGGTGTTGAGGTCCATGGCCAGCGTGGCCGGTTCGCGCGGCAGCTGCAGCGCGCCGCCCAGCCCCGCGAGCATGGCGCCCAGCGCGAACACGGCCGTGAAGAGCCAAGCCTGGTTGACGCCCAGCGCGCTGACCATCTCGCGGTCTTGCGTGGCGGCGCGCACCAGCGTGCCCCAGCGGGTGCGCGTGAGCAGCAGCCACATGAGGCCGAGCACGACCGGGCCGACGACGATCAGGAACAGGTCGTAGGTCGGGAACTGCCGCCCCAGGATTTCGACCGAGCCCGACAGGCCCGGCGCGCGCGGGCCGAGCAGTTCGTCGGGCCCCCACAGGTAGAGCACCGCGTCCTTGATGACGAGCACGAGTGCGAAGGTGGCCAGCAGCTGGAACAGCTCCGGCGATTTGTAGATGCGGCGCAGCAGCACCATCTCGATCAGCGCGCCCAGCACGCCGACCGCGACGGCCGCGATCACCAGCGCCGACCAGAAGCCCACGCCCCCGCCGAGCTTCTCGGCCAGCGTGTACGCGACATAGATGCCGACCATGAAGAAGGAGCCGTGCGCAAAGTTGACGATGCGCGTGACGCCGAAGATCAACGAAAGGCCGGCCCCCACGAGGAACAGCGACGAAGCCGACGACAGCCCGGTGAGGAACTGCAGCAGCAGGGACGAGAGGCTCATGGGTGCAAGCGTTCCGGAAGAGGGTCAGTCTGCGGCGCGCGACTTCTTGACGTCGGCGGCGGTGGGCTGGAACTTGGCGCCGTCGAAGTAGGTGTAGTCGACCATCACGCCCTTGCCGTTGTCGTTCTTCGTCTTGCCGACGAAGGCGCCCATGGTGGACTGGTGGTCTTCGGCGCGGTAGCTGATCTTGCCGAACGGCGTGTCGACCTGCAGGCCCTTGAAGGCGGCCACGAGCTTGGGCGTTTCGGTGCCCTTGGCCTTGGCGATGCCGGCCGCGACCGACTTGATCATGCTGTAGCCGACCACCGAGCCCAGGCGCGGATAGTCCTTGTACTTCTCGTGGTACGCGAGGAAGAAGGCCTTGTGCTCGGGCGTCTGGATGCCGTACCAGGGGTAGCCGGTCACGATCCAGCCGTTGGGCGTTTCGTCCTTCAGCGGGTCGAGGTACTCGGGCTCGCCGGTCAGCACGCTGACGACCGCGCGGTCCTTGAACAGGCCGCGGGTGTTGCCTTCGCGCACGAACTTGGACAGGTCGGCACCGAACAGCACGTTGAAGATGGCGTCGGGCTTGGCGTCGGCCAGGGCCTGCGCCACGGCGCCCGCGTCGACCTTGCCCAGCGGCGGCGCCTGCTCGGCGACGAACTCGACGTCGGGCTGCGCGGCCTTCAGCAGCGACTTGAACGCGGCCACGGCCGACTGGCCGTATTCGTAGTTGGGGTACACGACGGCCCAGCGCTTCTTCTTGAGCTTGACGGCCTCGGGCACGAGCATGGCGGCCTGCATGTAGGTGCCGGGGCGCAGGCGGAAGGTGTATTCGTTGCCGCCCTGCCAGGTCATCTTGTCGGTGAGCGGCTCGCCGGCCAGGAAGAAGATTTTCTTTTGCTTGGCGAAGTCGGCCACGGCCAGGCCGGTGTTCGACAGGAAGGTGCCGGTCAGCACGTCGATCTTCTCGCGCGCCACCAGTTCTTCGGCCACGCGCACGGCGTCACCGGGGTTGGCGTTGTCGTCGCGCGTGATGAGCTCGACCTTGCGGCCGTTCACGCCGCCCTTGGCGTTGATCTCCTCGACGGCCAGCTCCATGCCCTTCTTGTAGGGCTCCAGGAAGGCAGGCTGCGACTTGTAGCTGTTGACCTCGCCGATCTTGATCACGCCCTGCGCATGCGCGGGAACGAGAGCGGTGGTCAGCGTGGCGAGGGCCGCGGCGCTGAAGACGTGACGCAATGGGTTCATGGGGAAACTCCTTGGGATCGAAAGAGAAAGGGAAACGGCGTGAAGGGTGGCGAGAAGATGGAAGCGAGATAACGGCGGCTCAGCGCAGACCGTCTTCGCCCTTGATGTCGCTGGCCTGCAGGCCGCCGATGCGCGGCAGCGGACGGCCGCTGTCGGTGACGGCGACGGCGACCACGATTTCGTTGGCGCGCGGCGCGTCGGACACGCGGGCCTCGATGGCGTCGAAGTGGCTGCGCACGAAGGCGGCGTCTTTATGGCCCAGGGGCACGTCGATGGCGGTGCCCAGCGTGCCCTGCTTCTTGGCCGAAGGCACGAGCGCGGCGCCCTTCTCGACCGCCACGCGCAGCGGCGCGCCGAGCTTGGGATGCAGGATGGCGGCGGCGTGCTCGAGCTCGCCGCGTTCGCCGACGATGGCGGCCTTGCCGTAGCTCTGCGCCTGGCCGGGCTCGATGCCCAGCGCTTTCACGGCCTTCTGGCCGAGCAGCGCGCCGAGCTCTTCGCCGATGGCGATGAGCTCGTCGAGGTTCTCGCTGTAGCGCCCGGCGTAGGGGTTCTCGATGACGGCGATGGCAACGGCGCGGCGCGTGGGCGGCGACACGTCGCGGCCCATTTCCTTGCGGGTTTCGTCGACCTGGATGACGAGCTTGCGGATGTTGGCGGTCATGTTCTGTGAGTTCCTTGTCTTGTCTCTGTACGGGTCAGCGCAGGCCGTCCCACTTGCTGATGTCCTTGGCCAGCAGCCCACCGACGCGTGCGTGGACGCGGTAGCCGGTGCTCATCGCGAGGATGAAGACGATCTCGTCCGCGGCCGGCGCACCGGGCACGCGCACCTCGATGGCGTCGAACTGGCCGCGCACGTAGCTGGCGTTGATGTTGGTCAGCGGCACGTCGAGCGTGGCACCGGGCGCACCGACCTTCTTGGTCGACGGCACGATGGAAAGCGCATTGCCGGGCTGCCCCGTCTTGGCTTCGGCCTTGCCCGCGGTGTACGCGGCGCGATCGCCCTTCCAGCCGAGCAGCTCGCGCATGGCGTAGCCGCCGGGCACGTGCCACAGCGCGCCGTGCTCGAGTTCGCCGTCGGCGCCGACGATGGCGCCCTTGCCGTAGGTGGCGATCTGCTCGAGCTGCACGTCCATGGCGGCGTGCAGCCGGTGCGCCATGTCGACGCCCACGGGGTCGAGCAAGGCCATCATGGGCAGGATGTCGGCCTCGTAGCGGCCGGCGAAGGGATTGGTCAGCACCGCGCCGATGGCACCGCGCACCAGCGGCGTGTCGGCACGCGGACCGAACTCGTGGTGGATGTGCTCGACATGGGTGAAGACGCGACGTATTTCGATCATGAAAAAGAACCTTGCTTTTCGTTAAGCAAATACTGAACCAACTGTCTTTGGCAGCTCTGCCTTGAGCGCCTTGGAGCATAAGGGCTCGACAAGTCGCCACTGCCCCTGACAAACGAGCAGAGCGGCCCACACGAGCCCGCCTTTTTGCAGGACCTTGGCGCAGACCACGCCCGTATCGAGTGCGTCGCGCACCTGCGCGGGGGCCAGCGCGGGCACATCGACGGTCACCAGGGTGTCGCCGAGGTCGCTGTTGTCCTTGCATGCGCTCGCGGGGCGGCGCGCGATGGCCGGGTCGTCCACGTCGACGGCGTTGGCGATCACGGTGGCGGCCGCGTCGGCCTGCGCCGCGGTGGGGGCCAGCACCGTCACGCTGTCGGCGATGCCCAGCGAGAAGCTGCGCCCGCGCCAGCCGCTGGTGGCCACGCCGCGCACCGGTTGGTCCGCCTGCAGTTCGAACTGGCCGTCGGTGGTGAGGATGCCGCCGGCGTCCCCGACGTGGTCGCGCCAGTCGAAGCGAGCGAGGTCGGAAAACACGCCCACGCGCGCCGACTGGCCGGGCGCGAGGTGCAGCGCGATGTCGCCGCCGTTGTTGATCCAGGCGCGCTCGATGCCGGGACGCTGGTAGAAGGCAATGAGCTCCTGCGCCACCGACCCGGCCACGGCCGCCATCGGCGTGATGAAGGTCGGCGAGAACGCGGCGCAGGCGTCCCACATGCGGCGTGCGACCACGCTGCGCGGGCGCAACCTGTCTGTGACGGGCAGGCGCAGCAGCGGCAGCTCGCGCACCAGTTCGTCGAGCACGTGGCCAAAGCGCGCCCACGCCGCGTCGTGCGCGGCCGCGACGGCGTACGGGTCGCCATGCGCCTCGGCCACGATGTCGATCGGGCCGTGGTTGAAGTGCCAGCGGTTCTTGTCGAGCGCCGTGCGTTGGGCAGACATGATCAGCCCAGCATGGGGGCGTGGCCGAGCGGCCACGGGTTGGCATCGTCCATCGCGAGCCATTGGCGTGCGAGCGGCGCGCCGTCTTCCTGCCACGCACCGCGTGCGAGCGCCTGCTCGAGCGGGAAGATGTGTTCCATGTGGCCGCCGAGCGCCTCGTAGTCGTCGCGCCGCATGCTGAACTCGATGGGCGCCACGATGGCCGGCGTGGGCACGGTGCCGAAGCTGTTGTCGGGCATGCGCATGACGTCGGCCATCACGGTGATGCCGCCGCCGGGCCACACATAGGCCGGTGCGCCGCCGCACGTCACGTTGACCAGCGCGCGCTTGATGGCGCGCGTCAGCAGCACCGGGTTCTCGGTGACGCCCGCGCGCAGGCTGCCGCCCGCACCGCCGAGGAACAGCACGGTGCACAGCGATGGTTCGCAGTTCTCGCCGATGCGCTCGACGATACGCCTCACTTCGCTCGGCATGGGTTGTTCGACCGGCTTGAGCGCCTCGTCGAGCACGTACCACTGCGCGTGCTCGCCGGTGGTCGATGTCATGAGCAGCCGCAAGCCCGGGCGCGCAACGCCCTCTTCCCAGCCTTCGATGATCGACAGCGGATCGGCGATGTCGGTGCCGCCCCAGCCGTTGCCCGGGTTGGCCACCTGGAAGTAGCGCCCCGGCGTCGACTTGCGGCCCAGCATCTGGATGCCCGAGGGCGCCATGTCGAGGCAGCGGCCGGCCTGGTGCTCGGTGAGCACGCCGGTGATGTGGTCGTCGACCACCACCACCTCGTCGGCCACGCCCGCGAACTGGCGCGCGAAGATGCCGACCGCGGCCGAGCCGCAGCCCACGCGCATGCGCTGCTCTTCCACGCCGTTGACGACGGGCGCCTTGCCGGCCTGGATGACGAGGGTGGAGCCGCCGTCGATGGTGCACTCCACCGCCTTCTTGTTGCCCAGCAGCTGCATCAGCTCGGCCGTCATGCGGCCCTCTTTCTTGCTGCCGCCGGTGAGGTGGTGCACGCCGCCGAGCGACAGCATCTGCGAGCCGTACTCGGCCGTGGTGACATGGCCCACCACTTCGCCGCGGTAGCGCACGTTGGCCTGCTCGGAGCCGAGGAAGCGGTCGGTGTCGATCTTCACCTTGAAGCTGCAGTAGCTGAAGATGCCTTCGGTGACGACGGTGACCATGTCCACACCCTGCGCCTTGGAGGCCACGATGAAGGGCGCGGGCTTGTAGTCGGGATACGTGGTGGACGAGCCCACGCCGGTGACGAAGACCTCGTCGGCGTGCAGCAGGTCGCCGTTCCAGTCGGGGTCGGCGGTGGCAGCATCCGCATCCGCGGCTTCGACGCCGGAACGATTGAAAGGCACCAGCGCCGGCGCTTCGCTCTGCACGGTGCGCCGCAGCAGCACCACGGGATCGACGCGCACCAGCACGCCCTCCTTGTTGGCGTAGCGGTCGCACGCGCCGGTGCGGCCGTCGGAGATCTGGCACAGCACCGGGCAGGCGTTGCACTCGACCTTGGCCGTGCTCATGCGCTCGTTGCGCAGCGGCGCCTTGCCGAAGGCGCCGGCTTCGGCCGGCACGGGCATGTCCATGCCGGGGAGGCCATCTGTCTTGGTGTGTTCTGTCATCGGGGCGATCTCGTGGGGCGTGTCGGGCATGGGTGAACGACGAATCGGGTGCACGGATCGTTGCAACAAACGTGCCGTCTGCCCGCTTGTGCAGCGACTTCCGTTTGTGTAGCATTCCCTACACTTTCATGTTGCGTTCACTACATTCGCGATCAATGTAGCAAACGGGCCCGATGCTTGCAATGGTGTTTTCTCGCGGTATCCATCGGGGTTTTTCCGACCAACGACAATGGAGGGTTCGGAGCCGGCCGACTGTTTTCGCCCCAAGGGCGTGCACGTCGGCTCAGCCAACCTCCCTTGTTTCCAACCAACTCTTGAGTTCCGTATGAGTGCATTCAGCGAAGAACGCGTCCTCAGCGTCCACCACTGGACCGACCGCCTGTTCACCTTCACCACCACGCGCGACCCGGCCTTGCGCTTCTCGAACGGTCATTTCACGATGATCGGCCTGAAGGTCAACAACAAGCCCCTGCTGCGCGCGTACAGCATCGTGAGCCCGAACTACGAGGAGCACCTCGAGTTCCTGAGCATCAAGGTCGAGGACGGCCCGCTCACCTCGAAGCTGCAGCACATCCAGGTGGGCGACACCATCATCGTGGGCCGCAAGCCCACCGGCACGCTGCTGATCGACTACACGCTGCCAGCCAAGCGCCTGTACCTGTTCGGCACCGGCACCGGCCTTGCACCGTTCATGAGCATCATCCGCGACCCGGACACCTACGAGAAGTTCGAACAGGTCATCCTGGTGCACGGCGTGCGCCAGGTCGACGAGCTGGCCTACCACGACCTCGTGACCGACCACCTGCCCAAGCACGAGATCCTGGGCGAGATGATTGCCAACCAACTGCTCTACTACCCCACGGTCACGCGCGAGGAGTTCCGCAACCAGGGCCGCATCACCGACCTGATCGAGAGCAACAAGCTCACCGACGACCTGGGCCTGCCCCCGCTCAATGTCGAGGAAGACCGCGTCATGCTGTGCGGCAGCCCCGGCCTGCTGGTCGACCTGAAGCACATTCTGGAGAAGCGCGGCTTCAAGGAAGGCAACACGAGCACGCCGGGCGACTTCGTGGTCGAGCGCGCCTTCGCCGAGAAATAAGCAGGACCTCGCGCGCCCGATGGCCGACAGCCGCTCCGCACCCAAGACCAAGCCCCAGCGCCGCACCGGCGTGCGCGAGGCGGCGGCCCAGGCCACGCGCGACAGCATCCTGAAATCGGCGACCAAGGTGTTCGCCAAGTACGGCTTCGACGGCGGCAGTGTGGAGAAGATCTCCAAGGCCGCCAAGTCGTACGACCGCATGATCTATTACTACTTCGGCAGCAAGGAAGGCCTGTTCATTGCGGTGCTCGAAGGCATCTACAAGCGCATGGACGACGCCGAGGCCGCCATCGCGCTGGACGTGTCGCGCCCGGTGGAGGCGCTCACCGAAGTCATCCGCTTCGTGCTGGGCTACTACCGCAAGAACCCCGAGTTCGTCACGCTGCTGAACACCGAGAACCTGCACAAGGGCCGGCACATTTCGAAGTCGCTGCGCGCACGCGAGTACTCGTCGCGCGCGGTGGCGATCCTTGCGGAAATCCTGGCCAGCGGCGCGGCCCAGGGCCTGTTCCGCAAGGACCTGGTGGCGCGCGACATCTACCTGCTGATCGCGTCCACGGGTTATTTCTACACCTCGAACCGTCACACGCTCACCGCCTTCCTCGGCGAGCCGATGGAGTCGCCGGAAGCCGTGACGCACTGGGAAGACTTCGTGATCGAGACGCTGCTGCGCACCGTGCGCGCAGACGAGCAGCTGCAAGAGCCGCAAGACAACAACACCACTCCCCCACCCCACGAGGACACATCGAAATGGCAGAAATCGCAGCCGGCGGCAAGTCGGGCAAGGTCGTCATCAAGAACATAGGGCTGCTGCTCTCGGGCGACATCGACAAGCCCATCCTCGACGCAGACACCATCGTGGTGAACGACGGCCTGATCGTGGCGGTCGGCAAGGAAAAGGACTGCGACCTCGAAGGCGCGCAGACCGTCATCGATGCGCGCAAGACCTGCGTGGCGCCAGGCCTGATCGACAGCCACGTGCATCCGGTGTTCGGCGACTGGACGCCGCGCCAGGGCCAGATCGGCTGGATCGACTCGACCATGCACGGCGGCGTGACGACCATGATTTCGGCCGGCGAGGTGCACCTGCCCGGCCGCCCGAAAGACATCGTCGGCCTGAAGGCGCTGGCCATCACCGCGCAGCGCGCCTTCGACAACTTCCGCCCCGGCGGCGTGAAGGTGCTGGCGGGCGCCCCGGTCATCGAGAAGGGCATGGTCGAGAGCGACTTCAAGGAACTCGCCGAAGCCGGCGTGGGCCTGCTGGGCGAAGTGGGCCTGGGTTCGGTCAAGGCCGGCTACGAGGCCAAGGAGATGGTGGCGTGGGCGCGCAAGTACGGCATCCAGAGCACCATCCACACGGGCGGCCCGTCGATTCCGGGCTCGGGCCTGATCGACAAGGACGTGGTGCTCGAGGCCGACGCCGACATCATCGGCCACATCAACGGCGGCCACACCTCGCTGCCCGAGGCGCATGTGTGCGAGCTGTGCGAGAAGAGCACGCGCGCCATCGAGATCGTGCACAACGGCAACGAGAAGGTGGCCATTGCCGCGGCCAAGGCGGCGCTGGAACTGAAGTGCCCGCACCGCGTGATCCTGGGCACCGACGGGCCCGCGGGCTCGGGCGTGCAGCCGCTGGGCATCCTGCGCATGGTGGCGATGCTGTCGTCCATCGCGAACATCCCGGCCGAGCTGGTGTTCTGCTTTGCCACCGGCAACACGGCGCGCATCCGCAGGCTGAACTGCGGGCTGATCGAAGTGGGCCGCGATGCCGACTTCGTCTTCATGGACCGTGCGCAGCACTCGCCGGCGGCGGGCCTGCTCGAAAGCGTGCAGCTGGGCGACATCCCGGGCGTGGGCATGGTGATGATCGACGGCATCGTGCGCTCGGGCCGCAGCCGCAACACGCCGCCCGCGACAGAGATTCCGGTGGTGGTTTCAGGCGCGCACTGAGCGCCCTGAAGGCTTTGGCGCCCGGCGGCCTCAGCCGCCGCGGTGCGAGCGAAAGACCAGGTAGCGCGCCGACAGGAAGTTGACACTCATGCCGGCCAGGCTGCCCACCGCCACGCCGACGGCGGCCGCCCAGCGGCCCTCCACCCAATGCAGCACGAGCACATAGGCGCCGTAGTTCAGCACCGCGCCGGCGGCCATGGTGGACAGGTAGGCCAGGTACTCGCGCCAGACCGATGCGCCGCCCGCCGATGCGCTGGCCGCGAAGGTGTAGCGCCGGTTGAACACCCAGGTGGTGGTGGCCGCCGCAAGGAACGACACCACGCGCGCCCCATACCAGCCCAGCAGCGGCGCCAGCAGGTAGAGCAACACCACGTCGACGACGAAGCCGATCACGCCACCCACGGCGAAGGAGAGGAACTCGCGCCCGATCTTCATTGCGCAATGCGCGAAGCGCTTTCCCGCACCCCGGGAATCGCCAGGTAGCGCAGCCGCTTGGCCTCCTGGCGCCCGAGCGTGACGGTATGCATCACGATGCCGCACACGAAGGACAGCATCGCGCCCAGCATCGCACCGGTGGCCAGCACCGCCGTGGGGAGCCGAGGCACCAGGCCGGTGTGCAGATAGGTCATGAGCAGCGGCACGACCAGCGCAATCGACAGCAGCACCAGCAGCGCCGCGATGATCGAGAAGAACTGCAGCGGCCGCTCGCTCACGAACAGCTTGCAGATGGTCTTGAGGATGCGCCAGCCGTCGCGGTAGGTCGACAGCTTGCTCACCGAGCCTTCGGGGCGCGTGCTGTAGGCCGTGCTTTCCTCGGCGTAGGGCATGCGCAGTTCGAGCGCGTGCACGGTGAGTTCGGTCTCGGTCTCGAAGCCGCGCGACAGCGCCGGGAACGACTTGGCATAGCGCCGCGAGAACACGCGGTAGCCCGAGAGCATGTCGGTGAGTGCACCGCCGAACAGCTGCGCCACCGCGCCGGTGAGCATGCGGTTGCCCAGGCGGTGGCCGGCGCGGTAGGTGTGCGCGTCGTGGCCGTCGTCCACGCGGTTGCCGACCACCATGTCGAGGTTGTCCGCCACCAGGCGCTCGATGAGCCGGCCGGCCGCGCCGGCGTCGTAGGTGGCGTCGCCATCGACCATCACGTACACGTCGGCCTCGACGTCGGCGAACATGCGCCGCACCACGTTGCCCTTGCCGCGCAAGGCCACGTGCGTGACGACGGCGCCGGCCGCGCGCGCGACGGATGCCGTGTCGTCGCTCGAGTTGTTGTCGAAGACGTGGATCCGGGCCTCGGGCAGCGCGGCGCGAAAGCCCGTCACCACCTGGGCGATGGCCAGCGCCTCGTTGTAGCAGGGGATGACCACGGCGATGCGCAGCGCGTTGCTGCGGTGGGAGGCGAAGGCTTCGATGTCGGTCATGGTGCGACAGGAAGGATACGGTAGACCCGGCTGCCGTCTTTCTCGTACTGCACTGCGAAGTACCTGTCGAAGTCGACGCGCGCGCTGAACACCGGCACCACATAGTTCGGCAGCACGACCGCGGTAAAGCCCAGGCCGCCGAGCTTGCGTGCCAGGTCACCGCCCGACAGGGCCCCGAAATCGGTGTAGCGCCACGGCCCGAGGGTGTCGCCCCAGATGGGGTTGGGGCCGTAGTAGATGGCCTCGTTCAGCGCGATCTGGTAGACCCGGCCGGTGGCGTTGCGGCGCAGGTAGTCCATGACGGCGTAGCCGGGCACGTGCTGGCGCAGCAAGGCCTCGCGCGCCTCGGGCGTGACGGAGATCATCGCGACCTTCACCGCGGTCTGGCGCACCGACACGGCGGCCAGCACGGCCAGCAGCAGCACGGGCACCCAGTCGGCCATGCGGGCGCCGGAACGCGCGGTGTCGCGGCTCATGGCACCTGTGGCCCCCTTGTCCATTGCGCCGGACTTCTCCCGCGCACCGAACAGGCGCCGCACCCACCCCGCGGCCCAGCCGAACAGCACCTGCCAGCCGATGGCCGCGATGGCGGCCAGCAGCGGGAACGAGGCCGTCAGGTAGCGCGGGTAGCGCGAGGTCACGACCCACACCACCACCGAGTACAGGCAGAACCAGCCGGCGGCGCGCACCGCGGCCGAGCGCTTCCACCACACGCTGAACGGCGCGAAGAACACCGCCCAGAGCAGCGCGTTGGGCAGCGCCGCGTGATCGCGCACGTCCGCCACCTGCTGCACGTAGTCGGCCGGCGTCCATTCGGTGAAGCCGAACACCCGCGCGCCGATGGGATTGAACGGGTCGCCGGTCATGACGGCATTGCGCGCGTACCAGTACACGCACGGCAGCAGGAAGCAGCCGAACACCAGCGCCCAGGCCTTGGGACGGCGCTCGCGGCGAACGACGAACAGCGCCACCAGCGGCAGGAAGATCAGCGCCTGGTACTTCGAGCCGGCCGCCACGCCGAGAAAGAACGCGGCCACGCCGAGCCAGCGCAGGCCGCCGTGGGCCCCGCGCCCGATGCCCGCGGGCAGGCCCGGCTCCGACTCGCGCCACCACCACAGCGCCACGCAGGCCGACAGCACGAACAGCGCCACGCCCATGTCGATCAGCGCGTTGGAATAGTCGCCCAGCCCCAGCCAGATGGCCGCGCCGATGCAGGCCGTGAGCCGGTTGACGTGCAGCATGCCCAGCCGGTAGATCATCGTCACCGACAGCGCACCGGCCAGGGCATTGAGAAAGTGCGGCAGCACGTCGTCGCTCACCTGCAGCGCGGCGGCATAGAGCAGGTTGTAGTTGTACGGGAACCAGGGGTAGCGCAACCAGTCGTGGATGCCCAGCGCGCCCTGCTGCGCCACCTGGCGGGCATAGGGCAGGTGGTACATCAGCTCGTCGAAGGCGATCGGCGGGGCCAGCGGCGCGACCAGCGCGGGCATCGCGACCAGGGCCAGCGCGATCATCGCGACGCGCTCGACGTAGGTCCACGGCGCCGCGGCAGGCTCGCTGGCGCGCAGGGCGCGCCGCTGGAGAAGCCAGGGTGGCAGCTGGACCGCCGCTGCCACGAAGCCCGCGGCGACCAGGGCCACGGTGGCACCGGTCTTGAAGGCGCCGAAGATGGCCAGCGCCTGGAAGGCGCAGATGAACAGGCCCACGCCCAGCGCCACGGCCATGGCCGCTTCGAGCCCCAGGTCGCGGCGCGGCGGTGGCGCCAGGCGGGCCAGCAGTGCGCGGCCATAACCCCAGCAGCTGAAGACGAAGACCGCCAATGCCGCGTAGTGCGCGGCTGCAAACATCAGCTTCTGAATAACAACTCCCGGTGCCGGGCGGCCACGCCGGCCGGCAGGTTCAAAGGACCTTCAAAGATTGGGCGCCAGCAGGCGCTCGAGCTCGGCTTCGCTTTGCTTGCGCCGCGCGGCCTGGTCCTGCAACTGGTCGTGCCCGATCTTGCCGACGTTGAAGTACGTCGCATCGGGGTGACTCAGGTAGAAACCACTCACGCTGGCGGCGGGCATCATAGCGAGGCTTTCCGTCAGGGTCATGCCAATGTCCGCGCAGGCCAGAAGGTCGAACATCGGGCCCTTCACGCTGTGGTCGGGGCAGGCCGGATAGCCCGGCGCGGGGCGGATGCCGCGGTACTTCTCCGCAATCATCTCGTCGTTGCTCAGGCCCTCGTCGGCCGCATAGCCCCACAGGTCGGTGCGCGCGCGGTGGTGCAGCGACTCGGCGAAAGCCTCGGCCAGGCGGTCGGCCAGGGCCTTGAGCATGATGGCCGAGTAGTCGTCCAGGTCGTCGATGAAGTACTTCTCCTTCTTCTCGACGCCCAGGCCGGCGGTGACGGCGAACATGCCCACGTAGTCCTTCAGGCCGCTGGCCTTGGGCGCGACGAAGTCGGCCAGGCAGCGGTTCGGGCGCATCACGCCGTCGATGACCTGCTTCTCGGTCTGCTGGCGCATGCCGTACCAGGTGAGCGCCACCTCGCTGCGCGTCTCGTCCGTGTAGAGCTCGATGTCGTCGTCGTTCACCGTGTTGGCGGGCCAGAAGCCGACGATGCCGGCCGCGCTGAGCCAGCGGCCTTCGATCAGGCGCTTGAGCATGCGCTGGCCGTCGGCATACACGCGCACGGCCTCGGTGCCGACGACTTCGTCCTTCAGGATGGCGGGGAACGGGCCGGCCAGGTCCCAGGTCTGGAAGAACGGGCCCCAGTCGATGTACTTGGCGAGCTCGGTCAGGTCGTAGTTCTTGAACACGCGCCGGCCGATGAACTTGGGCACGGGGGGCGTGTAGTTCGACCAGTCGATGGGCGTCTTGTTGGCGCGCACCTTGGCCAGCGGCCACAGCGGCACCTGCTTCTTGTTGGCGTGCTGGGTGCGCACCTTGTCGTAGTCGGCGTTGATCTCGTCGATGTAGGCCGCGGCCTGGTCGGACAGCAGGCTCTGCGCCACGCTCACGCTGCGCGAGGCGTCGGGCACGTAGACCACGGGGCCCTCGTAGTGCGGCGCGATCTTCACGGCCGTGTGCACGCGGCTGGTGGTGGCGCCGCCGATCATGAGCGGAATCTTCCTGATGCGGAAATGGTCGTCGCGCTGCATCTCGCCGGCCACGAACTGCATCTCTTCCAGGCTCGGCGTGATCAGGCCCGACAGGCCCACGATGTCCGCGCCCTCGACCTTGGCGCGCGCCAGGATCTCGTGGCACGGGACCATCACGCCCATGTTCACCACTTCGAAGTTGTTGCACTGGAGCACGACGGTGACGATGTTCTTGCCGATGTCGTGAACGTCGCCCTTGACGGTGGCGATGAT
This sequence comes from Variovorax sp. AC103, assembly GCF_979254005.1. Taxonomy (NCBI): domain Bacteria; kingdom Pseudomonadati; phylum Pseudomonadota; class Betaproteobacteria; order Burkholderiales; family Comamonadaceae; genus Variovorax; species Variovorax sp. AC103. The sequence continues at coordinate 391,770 of NZ_CEEDFC010000003.1, forward strand.
GATCTTGCCCTTGGTGCGCACGTCGCGGCCCGCCGCCTCGTCACGCAGCTTTTCTTCCTCGATGTAGGGGAGCAGGTGGGCCACGGCCGACTTCATGACGCGCGCCGACTTCACCACCTGCGGCAGGAACATCTTGCCGGCGCCGAACAGGTCGCCCACGATGTTCATGCCGTCCATGAGCGGCCCTTCGATCACGTGCAGCGGACGGCCGCCCTTGGCCAGGATCTGCTGGTAGGCCTCTTCGGTGTCTTCGACGATGAAGTCGGTGATGCCGTGCACCATCGCGTGCGACAGCCGCTGGTTGACGTGCACCGGGTTGTCGGGCGTGCCGCGCCATTCGAGGCGCTTGCTTTCGTCCTTGGCGCCGCTCTTGGCGGTTTCGGCCACTTCGACGAGGCGTTCGCCGGCGTCAGGGCGGCGGTTGAGCACCACGTCTTCCACGCGCTCGCGCAGCGTGGGCTCCAGGTCGTCGTACACGCCCACCATGCCCGCGTTGACGATGCCCATGTCCATGCCCGCCTGGATGGCGTGGTACAAAAACACGGTGTGGATGGCCTCGCGCATCGGGTCGTTGCCGCGAAAGCTGAAGCTCACGTTGCTCACGCCGCCCGACACCTTGGCGCCCGGCAGGTTCTGCTTGATCCAGCGCACCGCGTTGATGAAGTCGACCGCGTAGTTGTCGTGCTCCTCGATGCCGGTGGCAATGGCGAAGATGTTGGGGTCGAAGATGATGTCTTCCGGCGGGAAGCCCACCTCGTCGACCAGGATGCGGTAGGCCCGCTCGCAGATCTCGACCTTGCGCGCGTAGGTGTCGGCCTGGCCCTTCTCGTCGAACGCCATGACAACCGCGGCGGCGCCGTAGCGGCGCACCAGCTTGGCCTCGTGCTTGAACTTGTCGACCCCCTCCTTCATGGAGATGGAGTTGACGATGCCCTTGCCCTGGATGCAGCGCAGGCCGGCCTCGATGACGTCCCACTTCGAGCTGTCGACCATCACCGGCACACGCGCGATGTCGGGCTCGCTGGCAATCAGGTTCAGGAAGCGGACCATGGCGGCCTTGCTGTCGAGCATGGCCTCGTCCATGTTGATGTCGATCACCTGGGCGCCGTTCTCGACCTGCTGGCGCGCGACGGCCAGGGCCTCTTCGAACTGGCCGTTCAGGATCATCCGCGCGAAGGCCTTGGAGCCGGTGACGTTGGTGCGCTCGCCGATGTTGACGAACAGCGTGCCCTCGCCGATGGCGACCGGTTCGAGGCCGGACAGCTTCATGGGCGGGGGCGCCAGGGGCGCGGAATCGGGGGTAGCTGGAGCGGAAATCTGGGACATGGCCTCACCTGCGGAAGAGTCGAACAGGCGAGCGTCGTTGTCGCCCCAAGCCTGACGGCCGGCCTGTGAGGCCCACCGCTGCAACGCTCCTTGGGAAGGGCCGCATTTTAGGGCGATTCGAATGGGGCCGGGGAAAACCCCAGTTCCCGGCTTCGCCCGCGTCCAACTCGTTCAACGACACCGGGCGCCCGCGGCCGAGCAGTGCCTTGGCCATGCGCGCTGCCGGCCGCGAAGGCCGGCCCGCATGGCGACTAAGTAAGCGCCGGCTTATGCCGGTTGTGGCTCGCCCATTGCGGACGCCGGCAGGCCGAACACCCGGTCGAAGGCCCAGTTGAAGACGAAGGTGTAGACCAGGAAGAACACCACCAGGCCCAGGTCCATCACCAGCGCCTGCCAGAGCGACACGCCCAGGCCCCAGGCGAACATCGGCACCAGGAAGGCGATCAGCCCGCCCTCGAAGCCGATGGCATGGGCGATGCGGCGGCGCACGCTGCGCCCGCGCACGGCCTGGCGCGATTCCCAGCGCTCGAACAGCGCGTTGAAGACCAGGTTCCAGATCACCGCGATGACCGAGGCGCCTACCGCCAGCATGCCCGAATGGCCGAGCCCGGCGTCCGTCATCAAGGCCAGCCCCGCGCTGGCCGCGACGATGGCGATGCCCTCATAAAGGCTGATGTAGACGATGCGACGTTGAATGCCCTGCATGACTTCTTCTCTTGGTTGGTGACTGCGATGACTGGACTTTATGTGTCATTCGCTGATATAAAAAGTTAACTTGTTTCAGGTTTATTGATAGGTCGAGCGCCAATGGCTTTCTCCAGTGACAACGTAGAGGTCTTTCTGGCCGTGATCGACCACGGCTCCTTCTCGGCGGCGGCGCGGGCGCTGCGCAAGGTGCCGTCGGCCGTGAGCATGGCCATCGCCAACCTGGAGGCGGAGCTCGACCTGCCGCTGTTCGACCGCAGCGGCCGCGAGCCCCAGCCCACGCCCGCCGCACGCTCCCTGGAGCCCCAGGCGCGGCTGCTGGCCTCCCAATTGCGGCAACTGCAGGTCCAGGCGCTGGCGCTCACGCAGGGGCTGGAAGACCGGCTCACGCTGGCCATCGCGCCCGAGCTGCTGGCCGCCCCCTGGAGCGGCCCGCTGGCCGAGCTGGCACGCGAGCACCCGCTGCTGCAGGTCGAGGTGCTGGCCGCGCCGCAGGCCGATGCGCTGGCACTGCTGCACAGCGGCCGCGCGCAGCTGGCCCTGGTGTTCGAGCGCCCCAGCCTCGACGGCCGCGAAGGCTTTCAGGAGGTGGGCAGCGACCTGATGGTGGCGGTCATTGCGCCCGACCACCCCGTGCTCGCCACCAACGGCGGCCGGCTGCGCGAGGACCACCTGACGAACACCCGGCAGATCGTCGTGGCCGGGCGCGACCTGACCACCAGCGACCCGAGGTTCGTGTTCGCGCGCCACGTCTGGCGCACCGACAACGCGCTGGCCGCGCTGAGCCTCATTACCGCCGGGCTGGGCTGGGGCTGGCTGCAGCGCAATTTCGCCAAGCCGCACGTGGCGGCCGGCGCGCTGATCGAGATTCCGTTCGAGAACCTCAGCAACGGGCTGGACCTGTGGGTCGACGTGGTCTGGTCGCGAGAGCGGCCGCTCGGGCTGGGCGCGCAGCGCTTCGTGGCGCTGATTGCGCGCAACCGCCAGGCGGCGGGGGAGTGCGGCGTGAAGACCGGCGGGCTCTAGCGCCCGGGTGCGTCACCGGCCGTGGCCGCCGCCATGGCCCCCGCCGTGCCCGCCGCCACCGTGGCCGCCGCCTCCCGGCCCGCCACCGTGCGGGCGCCCACCGCCGCCACCCGGGTGCGGCCTGCCCGGCGGCGGTCCGGGGCGAAAGCCCGGCTGCGGCCGGGGCAGCCTGAACCCGGGGTCGGCCGGCGGGCGAAACCCCGGCGCCGGCGGGGGACGAAACCCCGGCGCTGGCGGCGGGCGAAAGCCCGGGCCTGGTGGCCGGAACCCCGGCCCGGGCTGCCACGGATGCGGCTGCCACCCCGGCCTGACCGGCGGCGGCGGACGCCAGCCCGCCACCGGCGGCGGTGGCCGATTTCCCCACCAGCGCCGGTCGCCGTACCAGGGCCGGTCGCGGTAGTAGTTTGCCCAGTAGCTGCCGATCGCGAAGCCGACGATCGGCACCCCGATCACCGCGCCGTAGGTGGCCAGCGGCACGCGTTGGTCTTGGTAGCCGTAGTCGAGGTTGCGCGACCAGACCCAGCCGCGCCCGCCGTCGGGCAGCACCACGTCGCACCAGCCGTAGCCATTGGTGCAGCCGACCACCTCGAGCGGCTGGCCCGGCGCGAGCCGCGCCACCATCGGATAGTCGCCCGACGGGCCGGCGCGCAGGTTGACGGCGCCGCGTGTGAAGGCCTGCTGCGCCTGAGCCGCGAAGGGAAGGACCACGGCCAGCGCGCCGATGCCGATCCAGCGACAGGTGTTCGGGTTCATGAAATGCTCCTTGCGCCCAGCCTAGGCGCACCACGAAAACCCGTCAATCAGCCCCAAACTCTTATTCGCGAAACACCGAGGAACCGGCTTCGCCGGGCCTCAGGTGTTGCCCCCGGCAGGGGGAAGGAGAAGCGACACGAAGTGTGCGAAGCCTGGGGGCGAGCCAAATTCAGGCGGCTTCGCGGTAGAAGCCGGCGCTTTTGCTGCCCAGCGCGCGGCCCGACACCGGCGCCACGGCCTTGCCGATCGCCGCGATGTGGTCCGGCGTGGTGCCGCAGCAGCCGCCCACGATGTTCACCAGCCCCGCGGCCGCGAACTCGTGCAGCAGGCGCGAGGTGACGTCGGGCGTCTCGTCGAAGCCGGTGTCGCTCATGGGGTTGGGCAGGCCCGCGTTCGGATAGCAGCTGATGAAGGTGTCGCCCGCCACGCGCGCCAGTTCCTGGATGTACGGGCGCATCAGCGCCGCGCCAAGCGCACAGTTCAGGCCGATGGCCAGCGGCTGCGAATGGCGCACGCTGTGCCAGAAGGCGGTGACGGTCTGCCCGCTCAGGATGCGGCCCGAGGCGTCGGTCACGGTGCCGCTGATGATCAGCGGCAGGCGCTGCCCGCTGTTGTCGAAATACTCGTCCACCGCGAACAGCGCGGCCTTGGCGTTGAGCGTGTCGAAGATGGTCTCGACCAGGATCACGTCGGCGCCGCCTTCGACCAGCGCTTCGGTCTGCTCGTAGTAGGCCGCGCGCAGCGATTCGAAATCGACATTGCGCGCGCCGGGATCGTTCACGTCGGGGCTGATGCTCGCCGTCTTGGGCGTGGGGCCGAGGGCGCCGGCCACGAAGCGCGGCTTGTCGGGGGTGCTGAACTTGTCGCAGGCCGCGCGCGCGAGCTTGGCGGACTCGAGGTTCATCTCGCGCGCCAGGTGCGCCATCTTGTAGTCCTCCTGCGCGATGGTGGTCGCGCCGAAGGTGTTGGTCTCGATCAGGTCGGCGCCGGCGGCCAGGTAGGCCTCGTGGATGTCGCGGATCACGTCGGGGCGCGTGAGCGAGAGCAGCTCGTTGTTGCCCTTCACGTCGCGCTCGAAGTCCTTGAAGCGCTCGCCGCGGTACTGCTCCTCGGTGAGCTTGAAGCGCTGGATCATCGTGCCCATGGCGCCGTCGAGGATGGCGATGCGCTTTTCAAGGATGCCGGCAAGTGCCTGGCCGCGGGTGTAGACGATGGGCTTCTTCATACCCCCGATTGTAGAAACCGCAGGCCGTCCCCTATGCCCGTCAGCCCTTTGTCACTTCTTCGGGGGCGCTTCCACGAAGGCCAGCACCGCCTCCAGCATCGCCCGCACATGCGGCTTCACGCCCGCAGCCACCTGCGGCAGGTAGTCGAACGGCAGCGCTTCCTGCATGTAGCTCGACTGGGTCATCTCCAGCTGCACCGCATGAACGTTCTGCGCCGGGTTGCCGTACTGGCGGGTGATGTAGCCGCCGGTGAAGCGGCCGTTGAGCACGCCGGTGTAGCCGGTGGCGCGCTCGGCGATGCCCAGCAGCGTCTGCGCGAGTGCCGGGTCGCAGCTGGTGCCCTTGCCGGTGCCCAGGTTCAGGTCGGGCAGCTTGCCTTCGAAGAAGCGCGGCAGCACCGAGCGGATGGAATGCGCGTCCCACAGCGCGATCGTGCCGTGCGCCGCCTTCAGGCGGTCCAGCTCGGCCTGCAGCTGCCGGTGATAGGGCTGCCAGATGGCATCGCGGCGCTGGGCAATTTCTTCCTCGCCCGGCACGTCGGCGGCGTTCGCATAGACCGGGGTGTCGTCGAAGGTGTCGACCGGGCACAGGCCGGTGACGCTCTGGCCCGGGTACAGGCTGGCGCCGTCGGGCGGACGGTTCAGGTCGACCACGTAGCGCGAGTGCGTGGCCACGAGCACCGAGGCGCCCAGCGCGTCGGCGAAGTCGTAGAGCTGCTCGAGGTGCCAGTCGGTGTCGGGCACGTGGCGCGCCTCGTCGGTGAAGCGCGCGGCCAGCGCGGGCGGCACGTGGGTGCCGACGTGCGGCATCGAGATGAGCAGCGGCCGCGTGCCCTGGCGAAAGCGGAACGGCGGCTCGGTGGTGGAGAAAGGCGTGGTGGCCATGGTGGGGGTCAATCCTTGAGTAGTTGGGTGCGCGCGGCCACGAAGGCCGCCGCGGCCTCGCCGTGCAGCGCATGGCGGCCGGCCGACACGCGCGTGCGGCCCGCCACCCAGACGGTGTCGATGGCCGAGGTGCGGTGGCTCGCGAAGACGTGGGCCGAGAGCATATCGGGCGCGCTCAGGCCTTGCAGCGCAAGGTGCGATGCGTCGAGCACCACGAAGTCGGCCTGCTGGCCCACGGCCAGACCTGCTGAACCCGGTGCAGCGCGGCCCGACGCCTGCGCGCCGCCCCGCACCGCGTCGAGCGTGAACGCGGTCGCCACATGCGGCTGGGCGGCCGTCGCGCCCACGTTGCGCTGGCGCCGGGCCAGGCGCTGGCTGTACTCGAGCATCAGCAGCTCTTCCGCCGCGTTCACGCTGGCGTGGCTGTCCGAGCCCACGCCCCAGGCGCCGCCGTGGCCGCGCCACTTGGCGAAGTCGAAGATGCCGTCGCCCAGGTTGGCCTCGGTCGTCGGGCACAGGCCCGCGACCGCGCCGCTCTGCGCCGCGTACTCGTACTCGGCGTCGTTCATGTGCGTGGCATGCACCAGGCACCAGCGCGCATCGACGCTCGCGTGGTCGAGCAGCCACTCGACCGGGCGCAGGCCGCTCCAGGCCACGCAGTCGTCCACTTCCTTGGTCTGCTCGGCGATGTGGATGTGGATGGGCGCGGTGCGGTCGATGGCCTCCAGCCCTGCGACGGCGTCGCGCAGCCCTTCGGGCGGCACGGCGCGCAGCGAGTGCGGCGCCAGGCCCAGGCGGGCGCCCTGCGCGTCGCACACGGGCTTGAGCGCTTCGAGCAGGCGCAGCATCGAGTCGGTCGAGCGGATGAATCGGCGCTGCCCGTCGCTGGGCGGCATGTCGCCGAAACCGCCGGTCTGGTAGAGCACCGGCAGCAGCGTGAAGCCGATGCCGGCCTTGCGCGCAGCGCGCAGCAAGGCGAGGCTCAGCGTCGCGTCGTCGGCATACGGGGCGCCGTCCACGTCGTGGTGCACGTACTGGAACTCGCACACGCTGGTGTAGCCCGCCTCGAGCATCTCGGCGTAGAGCCAGGTCGCGATGGCTTCCATGTGCTGCGGGCCGAGGCGCGCGGCAAAGCGGTACATCAGCGTGCGCCAGCTCCAGAAGCTGTCGTGCTCCCCGGCGCGGTGCTCGGTGAGGCCGGCGAAGGCGCGCTGGAAGGCATGCGAATGCAGGTTGGGCATGCCGGGGATCAGCGGCCCCCTGGCGGTGTGGGTGTCGATGGGGCGCTGTGCGCCGGCCTGCACCTGCGTGAGCAGGCCGGCATCGTTCCACGCCAGCAGGACGTTCTTCGCCCAGCCCTCGGGCAGCAGCGCATCGGCGGCGAAAAGCGTGTGCGTCATGCCTGCGCTCCGATCGCGATGCGGCCCTGGCGCACCACGATGCGCACGGGTTGCTGGCCGAACCAGTAGGCGAGCTCGGCCGCTTCGCGCACGTTCCACAGCACGAAGTTGGCCGGCATGCCCGCCGCGATGGCGCCATGCGTGTCCTGCAGGCCCAGCGCGCGCGCGGCATGCACGGTGACGCCAGCCAGTGCCTCGGGCACGGTGAGGCGGAAGAGTGTGCAGGCCATGTTCACCATCAGCAGAAGACTCAGTGCCGGCGAGGTGCCGGGGTTGTGGTCGGTGGACACCGCCATCGGCACGCCCGCGGCGCGCAGCGCGGCGATGGGCGGCAGGTGCGTGTCGCGCAGCGTGTAGTACGCGCCGGGCAGCAGCACGGCCACGGTGCCCGAGCGGCGCATCGCCTCGATGCCGTTGGCCGACAGGTGCTCGATGTGGTCGCACGACAGCGCACCATAGCGCGCGGCCAGCGCGGCGCCGCCCATGTCCGACAGCTGCTCCGCATGCAGCTTCACCGGCAGGCCCAGCGCCTGCGCGGCCTGGAAGACCTGCTCGGTTTCTTCGAGCGAGAAGGCGATGCGTTCGCAGAACACATCGACCGCGTCGACCAGGCCTTCGGCGGCGAGCGCGGGCAGCATCTCGCGGCACACGAGGTCGATGTAGTCGTGGCTTCGGCCGGCGTATTCCGGCGGCAACGCATGCGCGCCGAGGAAGGTGGTGCGCACCGTCACGCCGTAGGCCTCGCCCAGGCGCCGCGCCACGCGCAGCTGCTTGCGTTCGTGTTCGAGCGAAAGCCCGTAGCCCGACTTGATCTCGATGGCGCACACGCCGCCGGCCAGCAGCTGTTCGAGCCGCGCCGCGGCCTGCGCGAACAGCGTGTCCTCGTCGGCCTCGCGCGTGGCGCGCACCGACGACACGATGCCGCCGCCGGCCTGTGCCACTTCCTCGTAGGTCGCGCCCGCGAGCCGCATCGCGAATTCGTTGGCGCGCTGGCCGCCGTAGACGAGGTGCGTGTGGCAGTCGACCAGGCCCGGCGTGGCGAGCGCGCCGCCGCCGTCGTGCGGCGCGAGGCCCGCGAACTCGGCGGGCAGCGCGCCGCGCGCGCCGACCCAGCGGATCGCGCCCTGCACCACCGCGATGGCGGCGTCTTCGTTCGGTTCGGACGCGAGCCGCAGGCCGGTCCAGAGGCCGTCGGCCGAGGGGAAGTTGTGGGCGGGGTTCATCGTCTCTTGGGTCGTCGTTGTCCGGGGTCAGGCCGGGAGGATGCGCACGGCCATCAATCGCGCGTCGGGGCCGTCCGGCAGCGCCTGCCGTGCCTGTGCGGCATCGGCCCAGCGCAGGCCCTCGCCTTCAGGGCATTGCGCGTCATCGAGGCGCCATGCGCCGCGCAGCGCCAGCAGCACGCCATGCGGCGCAGCCTCGATGGCCGAGGCGCTGTGAAGCACTTGCACGTCGGCACGCCACTGTCCGCGCCGCGTCATCACGTTGAAATCGTTCGACGCACCGCCGAGCAGCGTGCAGTCGATGGCCTCGTCGCCGCTGAAGGCGAAGGGTTGGTGCGGCACGTCGAGCCGGTGGTCGATGCGCGCGTCGTGCGTGAAGAGGCGCACGCCGTCGCCTTCGAGCAGCGTGATGACGCGGTCGATGCCCGCGAACACGGAGAACGGCCCGGCGGCTGCGATGGTGGCGATGCTCACCCGCCAGCCGAAGCTGTCGAGCGGCGCGCCCTGCGGCCAGCTGGCGATTTCCTGCGTGGTGCCGCCGCCGTTTTTCCAGGGCGTGACAGGCAGGGTCGCGCGTGAGAAGCGCTGCACGCCGTTCATTGCGTCTCCTCTTGCCCCTTGCCCTTCCGGGGGAAGGCTGGGATGGGGGCAGCGCCCAACGAGCGTCGTGATCGGGTCGAGGCCGTCCCCCAGCCCTCCCCCGGGAGGGGAGGGAGCAATGCAAATGCAGTCGCACCGCTCATCGCATCAACCCGCCCTGGCGCAGCTTCTGCTCGAAGTGCCGCAGCACCAGCGTCATGGTTCCCGTGAGCACGAAGTACACGACGGCGATCGCCAGGTACACCTCCAGCGACCGGTACGACACGCTGATGATCTTCTGCCCCTCGTGCATCACGTCATGGATGGTCAAGAGCGACACCAGCGCCGAATTCTTGATGAGCGCGATGAACTCGTTGCCCAGCGGCGGAATCATGCGCACCACCGCCTGCGGCAGCACGATCTGGCGCATGGCCGTGCCGGGCGTCATGCCCAGCGATTGCGCGGCCATGGTCTGGCCCTTGTCGATCGACTGGATCGCGCCGCGCACGATCTCCGACACGTACGCGCCGGAGTACACGCCGAGCCCCAGCACGCCGCACAGGAAGGCCGGCAGCAGGATGCCGAAGTGCGGCAAGCCGAAGAACAGGATGAACAGCTGCACCAGCAGCGGTGTGCCGCGAATGGCCGCCACGTAGGCGGTGCACACGCCGTAGATCCAGCGCCGCTTCGGGTTCAGCCGGCCGATGCCGACCACCAGGCCCAGCAGGCAGCCGAGCGCCAGCGCGCACGCGGTGATTTCCACCGTGACCAGCGCGCCGCGCAGCAGGTCGGGCCAGCCTTGCCAGACGGGCGAAAAGTCGAGATCCATGCTGCGCTTACTTGGCGTTGGCGCTGAACCACTTCTTCACGATCTGGTCGTAGGTGCCGTCGGCCTTCAGTTTCTCGATGGCGCCGTTCACCGCCTTGGTCAGCTCGGGCGTGTCCTTGCGGATGGCCATGCCGTATTCCTCGGTGGTGATCTGCTCGGGCAGCACCTTCAGGCCGCCGCGCGTGCGCACGTACTGGTAGGCGGCAGGCTTGCCGGTGACGGCCGCGTCGGCACGGCCGATGTCCACCAGGTTGAACATCTCCTGGTTCTTCTCGACTTCCAGCAGTTGCACCTGCGGGAATTTCTCCTTGGTGTACGACACCGACTTGGTGCCCACCTGCACGCTCACCTTCTTGCCGTTGATGTCGGCCGGCGTCTTGATGGCGGTGTTGCCGTCCTTCACCATCACGACCAGGCCGCCCGCGTAGTAGGGCACGGTGAAGTCGACGACCTTCTTGCGCTCGTCGGTGATGTAGATGCCCGACACGGCCATGTCGAAGCGCTTGGAGATCAGCCCCGGCACCAGGCCCTTGAAGTCGATGTCGATCCACTCGACCTTGCGGCCCAGCGTCTTGCCGATGGCTTCCACCAGTTCCACGTCGAAGCCGGTGCGCTTGCCGTTCTCCACGAACTCCATGGGCGGGAAGGTGGCGTCGGTGGCCACGCGCAGCGGCTCGCCCTGCGCGTGGGCACCGGCGGCAAGGCCGAAGAACGCAAGACTGGACAGGGCGGCGGCGACGAGGGTGCGGCGGGTGTTCATGGTGGGAAGGCTTCCGTGGGAATGAAAAAGAAAAAAGCAGCGCGCAACTACTGCAGGGCGCGGGAAATGCGGGCCGCCGTGACGACGGTCATGTGGAGCAATGCAGCTTCCATGCCCTCGACGCGCGTAAGCGGCGCCATGAGCGTGATCGCGCCGCGCAGGCGGCGCCCGGTGGCGAGCACCGGGGCACTCGCGCCCCACACGCCGGCGTCGACCTCGCCGTGGGTCACGGCATGGCCGGCTTCGCGGATGGCGTCGAGTTCGGCGGCGCGCGCGGCGCGGCGTTCGGGCGCCTCATTCAGGCCTTCGAGCAGCGCATCGCGCTGGTCGAGCGGCAGGTGCGCCAGCAGGCACTTGGCGCTGGCGCCGTCGCGCGCCGGCACGCTGCGGCCGCGGTCGAAGGAGCAGCGCAGCGACTGCTCGCTGTCGATCATCTCCAGGCACACGACGCGGTCGTTCACCACCGTGACCAGCGCCACGCTCTCGTGCGTCTGCTGGGCCAGCGTGCGCATGTCGGCGCGTGCGGCCAGCACGAGGTCGGAGTTGCCGTCGAAGCCGCTGGCCAGCTGCACGCTCACCGGGCCCGGCGAGTAGCGCCCGTCGGACTCCATCACGAAGCCCCAGCGCCGCAGCGTGGCGACCTGCCGGTACAGCGTGCTCTGCGACAGGCCGGTGGCCTGCACCAGTTCGGCCGCCGTCATCGCCGACTTGCTCTGCGCCAGCACCGACAGCACGAAGAGCGCGCGGTCGTTGGCGGGAGTGTCGCTGGTGAGGGTCATGGCAGGCGGTCGCGAACGAAAGTGAAACCGGCTTGCAGTATCTTGCTCGCCGTTCTCACTTCCAAGCCCCTATTCCCAGCGAGTGGGAATGGCCGCGATTTTTCTTTCTACCTTCGTCTTAACGACGTTGCGCCTTGTGGGTCCACTCGCTCACTTGACCATGGGCAGCTTCAGCCCCTTCGCCTTGGCCGTGGCCACCGCGATGTCGTAGCCCGCGTCAGCGTGGCGCATCACGCCCGTGGCCGGGTCGTTCCACAGCACGCGCTCGATGCGCTTGGCAGCCGCGTCGGTGCCGTCGCACACGATCACCACGCCCGAGTGCTGCGAGTAGCCCATGCCCACGCCGCCGCCGTGGTGCAGGCTGACCCAGGTGGCGCCGCCCGCGGTGTTGAGCAGCGCGTTGAGCAGCGGCCAGTCGCTCACCGCATCGGTGCCGTCCTTCATGGCTTCGGTCTCGCGGTTGGGGCTGGCCACCGAGCCGGTGTCCAGGTGGTCGCGGCCGATGACGATGGGCGCCTTCAGCTCGCCGTTCTTCACCATCTCGTTGAAGGCCAGTCCGGCGATGTGGCGCTCGCCCAGGCCCAGCCAGCAGATGCGCGCCGGCAGCCCCTGGAAGGCGATGCGCTCGCGCGCCATGTCGAGCCAGCGGTGGGTGTGGGTGTTCTCGGGGAACAGCTCCTTGATCTTGGCGTCGGTCTTGTAGATGTCCTCCGGGTCGCCCGAGAGCGCCACCCAGCGAAACGGCCCCTTGCCTTCGCAGAACAGCGGACGGATGTAGGCGGGCACGAAACCGGGAAAGTCGAAGGCGTTCTTCACGCCCTCGTCGAACGCGACCTGGCGGATGTTGTTGCCGTAGTCGACCGTGGGGATGCCCATGGCCTGGAAGTCGAGCATGGCCTGCACGTGCACGGCGCACGACCTGGCGGCCGCCTTCGTGAGCGCTTCGTGCTGCGACGGGTCTTTCATCGCGGCCTGCCATTGCGCAACGCTCCAGCCCGAAGGCAGGTAGCCGTTGATCAGGTCGTGCGCGGAGGTCTGGTCGGTGACCAGGTCGGGCTTGATGCCGCCGGCCTTCGCGCGCTTCACGAGTTCCGGAAGGATGTCCGCCGCATTGCCCAGCAGCGCGATCGACACCGCTTCCTTCGCGTCGGTGTGCTGCTTGATGAGCTCGAAGGCATGGTCGATGTCGCGCGCCTGCTTGTCGACGTAGCGGGTGCGCAGGCGAAAGTCGATGCTCGACTGCTGGCACTCGATGTTGAGCGACACCGCGCCCGCCAGCGTGGCGGCCAGCGGCTGCGCGCCGCCCATGCCGCCCAGGCCGGCGGTAAGGATCCACTTGCCCGCCCAGCTGTTGCCGTAGTGCTGGCGGCCGGCTTCGACGAAGGTCTCGAAGGTGCCCTGCACGATGCCCTGGCTGCCGATGTAGATCCAGCTGCCCGCCGTCATCTGGCCGTACATGAAGAGGCCCAGGCGGTCGAGCTCGTTGAAGTGCTCCCAGTTGGCCCACTTGGGCACGAGGTTCGAGTTGGCCAGCAGCACGCGCGGCGCGTTCTCGTGCGTCTTGAAAACCCCCACCGGCTTGCCCGACTGGATGAGCAGGGTCTCGTCGTCGTTCAGTTCCTTCAGCGACGCGAGGATCTGGTCGTAGCAGGCCCAGTCGCGCGCGGCACGGCCGATGCCGCCGTACACCACCAGGTCCTGCGGGCGCTCGGCCACCTCGGCGTCGAGGTTGTTCTGCAGCATGCGGAACGGCGCTTCGGTGAGCCAGCTCTTGCAGTTCAGTTCGCTGCCGCGCGGGGCGCGGATCACGCGGGTCGGGTCGTGGCGCGGGTCGGTGGCAACAGGGTTGTTCAGGGCGAATTTCTCGGGAGCGTTCATGGCGTGGTTCTCCTAATCGGGTGGTGTTTTACGAGTGACTGGGCAGGATGTCGAGGAGTGCGGCGGGCAGGTCGGCCTTCAGCGCCCACTGGCGCATGGCTTCGATGTCCGGGGCGAGGTAGCGGTCGCGCTCGAGGAAGGCAACCTTCTGGCGGATGCTGGCGAATTCGGCCTCGACCAGCGGCGAGCTCCTGAGGCCGCGTTTCAGCTCGATGCCTTGCGCGGCGGCCATCGCTTCGATGCCCACCACCACGGCCGTGTTGTTCACCATGTCGCCCAGGCGCCTCGCGGCGAAAGTGGCCATCGACACATGGTCTTCCTGGTTGGCCGAAGTGGGCAGGCTGTCGACGCTGGCGGGGTGGGCGAGCGACTTGTTCTCCGACGCCAGTGCGGCCGCCGTGACCTGCGCGATCATGAAACCCGAGTTCAGGCCGCCGTCGCGCACCAGGAACGGCGGCAGGCCCGACAGGCCGGTGTCCAGCAGCAACGCGATGCGGCGCTCGGCGATGGCGCCGACCTCGCTGATGGCCAGCGCGATGATGTCGGCCGCGAAGGCGACGGGCTCGGCGTGGAAGTTGCCGCCGGAGATGACCTCGCCGGTGTCGCAGAACACCAGCGGGTTGTCCGAAGCGGCGTTGGCCTCGATGACCAGCACGCGCGCGGCATGCGCCAGGTTGTCGAGGCAGGCGCCCATCACCTGCGGGATGCAGCGCACCGAATACGGGTCTTGCACGCGGCCGCAGTCGGCGTGCGAAGGCACGATCTCGCTGCCTTCGAGCAATGTGCGCACCGCACCCGCCACGGCCATCTGGCCCAGCTGGCCGCGCGCCGCGTGGATGCGCGCGTCGAAGGGCTTGATCGAGCCCTGGATGGCTTCGAGCGACAGCGCCCCCGACATCAGCGACGACGCGAACACGTCTTCGGCGCCGAACAGGCCGTGCAGCGCGAGCGCGGTCGACACCTGCGTGCCGTTGAGCAGCGCCAGGCCTTCCTTGGGGCCGAGCACGAAGGGCGCGAGGCCGATGCTGCGCATGGCTTCGGCGCCACCGACCACCTTGCCGTCGGCCAGCGTCGCCTGGCCTTCGCCGATCAGCACGCAGGCCATGTGTGCGAGCGGCGCGAGGTCGCCCGAGGCACCCACCGAGCCCTTGCACGGAATGCTCGGCGTGACGCCGGCGTTGAAGAGCGCCAGCAGCGCATCGACCAGCGCGGGCCGCACGCCCGAATGGCCGCGCGCCAGGCTCACGGCCTTGGTCGCGAGGATCATGCGCACCACCGGCGCGGCGAGCGGCTCGCCCGTGCCCACGCTGTGCGACAGCACCAGGTTGCGCTGCAGCTCGGCCAGGTGGTCGTTGCCGATGCGCGTGCTCGCCAGCTTGCCGAAGCCGGTGTTGATGCCGTAGACGACCTGGTCGTTCTCCACGATGTGGCGCACGGCCGCTTCGGCTTTCCTCATGCCGTCGAGCACCGACGCGTCGAGCGAAAGCTGCACGCCACCGGCCTGGATGCGTCGCAGCATCGCCAGGTCGACCTGGCCGGGCTTCAGCGTGAGGGAGGTCAGGGAGGCTTCGGAGGAGGTGGTGGGTGTGCTTGGCATGTGAACCTGTCTATACAAGTAGGGGCGAGAGAAAAGCGAAGGTCTTCGTGGACAAAAAAATCAGCCGAAGGTGGCGTTGCCGTCGGCCTTGAAGCGGCTGCCCAGGCTGTAGCGCGAGGCGGGATGCAGGCAGCGCACCCAGGTGACGGGCGTGTTGCGGCTCCAGGTGCGGCGCGTGAGCAGCAGGCAGGGGGCGGTGGGTTCCATGGCGAGCCGCTCGGCCTGTTCGGCGGTGGGCAGCACGGCATCGACCACGTGTTCGATCTGGTCGAACGGCACGTTGCGCACCAGGTACTCGCTGGGCGGCATGGCGGCGAAGTCCTGCTCGAGGTAGTCGGGCACGACCTGCGGATTGACGTAGCGTTCCTCGAGCTGCACCGGGGTGCCGTTCTCCAGGTGCAGGCACACGCTGTGGAACACCGAGGCACCCGCGCGCAGGTCGAGCCAGGCGGCGACGTCTGGCGAGGCGGCGAGGCGTTCGACCTCGATCATGTCGCAGCGGTAGTCGTGTCCGCGCTGGCGGATTTCGCTGGCGATGTTGGCGATCTGCAGCAGCGTGGACTGCGGCTTGTTCTCGGCCACGAAACTGCCGACACCGGCCACGCGCGTGATGCGGCCTTGTTCCACCAGCTCGCGCAGCGCGCGGTTCACCGTCATGCGCGCCATGCCGAACTGGGCGACCAGTTCGTGCTCGGACGGCAGGCGATGGCCAGGGGGCCAGGTGCCGTCCTGGATCTTGCGGGAGATGTGGTCCTTGACTTGCGCGTAGAGCGCCAGGGTCGGCAGGTCGCGTTTCATCGTGCTTTCAGTGCTCCGCCGCGGCCATCGACTCGGCGCGGATTTCTTCCGTCAACCTGGCCTTGATGTCCATGAACTCCGGCGAGGTCTTGATGGTGTAGCTGCGCGGATGCGGAAAGTCGACCGCGATCTCGGTCTTGATGCGCCCCGGCCGCGCGCTGAACACCGCCACGCGGTTGGCCATGAAGATCGCCTCGTCGATGTCGTGCGTGACGAACAGCACCGTCTTCTGTGCCGACTCCCAGATGCCGAGCAGCAGCTCCTGCATCAGCACGCGGGTCTGGTTGTCCAGCGCGCCGAAGGGCTCGTCGAGCAGCAGCATCTTGGGGTCGTTGGCCAGCGCGCGCGCAATGGCCGTGCGCTGCTGCATGCCGCCCGAGAGCTGCTTGGGAAAGTGCTGCTCGAAGCCGCGCAGGCCCACCTTGGCGATGAAGAACTCGCTGCGCTCCTTCTGGTCGGCCTCGCTCATGCCGCGCTCGCGCAGGCCGAAGCGGATGTTCTGTGCCACGGTGAGCCACGGGAACAGGGTGTAGCTCTGGAACACCACGCCGCGGTCGGCGCCCGGGCCGTCGATGCGCTGGCCGTCGAGCAGCACCTGGCCGGTGGTCGGAAAGTCGAGCCCCGCCACGATGCGCAGCAACGTCGACTTGCCGCAGCCCGAGGGGCCGAGGATGGTGACGAAGTCGTTCTCGCGCACCTCGAAGTCGATGGGTTGCAGCGCCTGCGTGCGCTGGCCCTTGGTGCCGGTGAAGACGCGCGACACGCCCTGGATGGAGAGTTGGTTCTTTGTCGTCATCACAGTGCGGCCCATGCGAACAGACGGCGGTTGAGCGCCTTGAAAGCGAAGTCGGACAACAGGCCGATGACGCCGATCACGATGATCCCGAAGATGATCTGCCCCGTGTTCAGCAACGCCTGGCTGTCCGTGATCATGTGGCCGATGCCCGAGGACGAGCCGATCAGCTCCGCCACGATCACGTAGGTCCAGGCCCAGCCCAGCACGAGGCGCAGCGTTTCGGCGATGCCCGGCGCCGCGCCTGGAATGAGCACGCGCGCCACGATGCCGCGGCTGTTGGCGCCCAGCGTGTAGGCGGCCTCGACCAGGTCGCGCCGCGCGCCGCCCACGGTGACGGCCACCATCAGCACGATCTGAAAGAACGAGCCGATGAAGATCACCAGCAGCTTCTGCATCTCGCCCAGGCCCGCCCACAGGATGAGCAGCGGAATGAAGGCCGAGGCCGGCAGGTAGCGGCAGAACGAGACGAAGGGCTCGAAGAAAGCCTCCACCGTTTTCCACGTGCCCATGGCAATGCCCAGCGGTACCGCGAACACGGCCGCCATCAGGAAGCCGCCGAACACGCGCCACACGGTCATGCCGATGTCGCCCAGAAAGCCGTACTCGGTGAAGAGCAGCCAGCCTTCCTTGACCATCGTCGGCGGGCTCGCGAGAAAGGTCGGCGGCACGAAGCCGCCGAGCGTGGCCAGGGCCCACACCAGCACGAAGAAAACGAAGAACGCGAGCCCCAGCAGCACGCGCGCACGCGTGCCGATGGGCTCCAGCGGCGCCAGGCCGCGCCTGCGCGCGGGCTTGAAGGAAACGGCCTGCGCAGGCACCGCCGCCGAAACGGCGGCAGGCACCTGCTGCATCGCCTTACTTGACGAAGCTTGCATCGAAGGTCGCGGCCAGGTCTTCGGGCGCCTTGCGGATCACGCCGGCTTCCAGGAGGATGGGGGTGGCTTCCTTCATGAAGCTGGTGAGCTCGCCGGCAAAGAACTTCTGGTTGGCCGCCTTGTCCTGCCAGCGCAGGAAGGCGGACGACTTGGCGAACTGCTCGCCGCTCTGCTTCACGGCCGAGCCCATGAGCTCGTTCGACTTCTCGGGCTCGGCCTTGATCATGTCGAGCGCCTCGAAGTACGACTTGGTGAGCGCGGCGGCGGCCTTGGCGTTGGCCTTGAGCCAGGTGGGCGCGCAGCCCACGGTGTCCATCACCATCGGGTAGTCGAGCGTGGTGGCCAGGATCTTGCCGGCGGCGGGGTTGGCACGCACGGTCGACAGGTAAGGCTCGTAGGTCATGGCGGCGTCGTTCTGGCCGGCCACGAAGGCCTGGGCCGAGGCCTGCGGCGACAGCGTGGTGGTCTTCACGTCCTTCAGCGTCATGCCGTTCTTGTTGAGCATCCAGGCCAGGCCGAAGTACGGCGCGGTGCCGGGCGCGTCCACGCCGATGGTCTTGCCCTTGAGGTCGGAGAATTTGGCAATGTCGCCGCGCACCGCGAGGCCGTCGGCGCCGTAGGACTTGTCCATCTGGAAGATCTGCACGATGGGCACGCCGTTGGCGTTCCAGGCCACGTGCGTCTCCACCGTGGTGGCCGCGCACTGGATGGCGCCGGAGGCCAGCGCCAGGTGGCGGTCCTTCTGCGGAATCATCTTCAGGTCGACGTCGAGCCCGTTCTTCTTGAAGATGCCGGCCTTGTCGGCCAGCGAGAGCGGCGCGAAGCCGGTCCAGCCGGACATGCCGAGCGCAATCTTCGTTTCCTGAGCGGCGGCCGTCTGGGCCATGCCCGCTGCACATGCAGCTGCTGCCAGCAGCGAAGCGAATTTCACAACTACCGTCGTCTTGACCATGGGTACTCCTGGTTCTGTTCTTTGGAAAGGCTCGGCGGTGCATCCCGGTGACGGGGTTGCGCGCGCCTCGCATTGTTGCCAAGCGCCCCAACTTGTATATACAGGATAACCCGAAAGGTCTTTTATGGTGCACTTCTCAAGGAAATGCACCGGTTTGCTGTCTAGACAAGAGAGGCCGCGGGACGGGGGTGACCATTGCAAACCTCGTGCCACAGTCATAACTGTGCTGCTGGGGGACAATCGGCGGCCCCTCCTTGTTCACCGCTTTTCGCCCTCCCCACGTTGCCTGTGTCCTCTCTCGCTCCCCGCCCCATCGACGCCTCCGGCAGCAGCGCACCCGCCGACATCCTCCACGAGGTCTTCGGCTATTCGCAGTTCCGCGGGGCCCAGCAGGAGATCGTCGATCACGTGGTGGGCGGCGGCGACGCGCTGGTGCTGATGCCCACGGGCGGCGGCAAGTCGCTGTGCTACCAGATCCCGGCCATCGCGCGCCAGCGCGCGGGGCACGGGGTGTCGATCGTGGTGTCGCCGCTCATCGCGCTGATGCACGACCAGGTGGGCGCGCTGCACGAGGCCGGGGTGAACGCGGCGTTTCTGAATTCCACGCTCGACTGGGAGCAGACGCAGGACGTGGAGCGCCGCATGCTGCGCGGCGAGATCACGCTGCTGTACGCGGCGCCCGAGCGGGTGAACACGCCGCGCTTCCTGTCGCAGCTCGATTCGCTGAAGGAGCGCGGCAAGCTGTCGCTGTTCGCCATCGACGAGGCGCATTGCGTGAGCCAGTGGGGCCACGACTTCCGCCCCGAGTACCGCGCGCTCACCGTGCTGCACGAGCGCTATGCCGGCGTGCCGCGCATCGCGCTCACGGCCACGGCCGACGACCTGACGCGTGCCGACATCGTCGAGCGGCTGCAGCTGGAAGAAGCGCGCCAGTTCGTCTCCAGCTTCGACCGGCCGAACATCCGCTACACCATCGTCGAGAAGAAGGACGCCACCACGCAGCTGCTGCGCTTCATCGAGCGCGAGCACGAAGGCGATGCGGGCGTGGTCTATTGCCAGTCGCGCAAGCGGGTGGAAGACCTTGCGACGACGCTGCGCGACGCCGGCATCAACGCCCTGCCGTACCACGCGGGTCTCGACGCGGCGGTGCGCCAGAAGCACCAGGACCGCTTCCTGCGCGAGGAAGGCGTGGTGATGGTCGCGACCATCGCCTTCGGCATGGGCATCGACAAGCCCGACGTGCGCTTTGTCGGCCACCTCGACATGCCCAAGAACATCGAGGGCTACTACCAGGAAACCGGTCG
Organism: Variovorax sp. AC103; assembly: GCF_979254005.1. Classification (NCBI taxonomy): domain Bacteria; kingdom Pseudomonadati; phylum Pseudomonadota; class Betaproteobacteria; order Burkholderiales; family Comamonadaceae; genus Variovorax; species Variovorax sp. AC103. Next base: position 411,460 of record NZ_CEEDFC010000003.1, read on the forward strand.
CGCGGGCCGCGACGGCGCGCCCGCCGACGCCTGGATGACCTACGGCCTGAACGACGTGGTGAACCAGCGCCGCATGATCGACGAGAGCCCGGCCGGCGAAGAGTTCAAGCAGGTGATGCGCGGCAAGCTCGACGCCCTGCTGTCGCTGGCCGAAGCCAGCGACTGCCGCCGCGTGCGCCTCTTGGGCTACTTCGGCGAGAAGAGCACGCCCTGCGGCAACTGCGACAACTGCCTGAACCCGCCGCAGGTGTGGGACGGCACCGATGCCGCGCGCAAGCTGCTCAGCACCATCTACCGCGTGCAGCAGCTGAGCGGCATCAGCTTCGGCGCGGGGCACATCATGGACATCCTGCGCGGCAAGTCGACCGAGAAGGTCAAGCAGTTCGGGCACGAGCGCGTCAGCACCTTCGGCATCGGCGCGGAGTTCAGCGAGGTGGCGCTTCGCGGCGTGCTGCGCCAGCTGATCGCCACCGGCGCGCTGGCGGTGGACGCGGAGGCTTTCAACACGCTGAAGCTCACCGAAGGCTCGCGCGCGGTGCTCAAGGGCGAGGCGACGGTGTCGCTGCGCGAGTCGGTGTCGTCGCCGGCGGAGCGCAAGCCCCGGCGCGAGAAGGTGGCCAAGGGCGCGCCTTCGCCGGCCGCTGCCTCGCTGGACGACACCGGCAAGAAGCGCTTCGAGGCGCTCAAGGCCTGGCGCGCCGAGGTCGCCAAGGAACACAACCTGCCGGCCTACGTGATCTTTCACGACGCCACGCTGGCCGCCATTGCCGAGCGCGCGCCCGCGACGCTCGAGGACCTGCAGGGCATCAGCGGCATCGGCACCAAGAAGCTCGAGGCCTATGGCACCGAGGTGCTGAGGGTCTGCGAAGCCTTCTAGCGCGGCAGCACGACCGGCACCGGCCGCGTGAGCAGGTCGACGTACAGCTCGAAGAAGCGCGCGTTGTCGAACTTCTGCACCACCGTCATCTTCTGCAACGTGGGCCCGGCCGGCTGCGCGGTGTAGCCGATGGAGCGGCCGTTGTCGGGCGCGCCGGGCTTGGCGATCACGTCGACGTAGCGCTGGGCGGTCTGCGTGGCGTAGCCCGGGTCGATCAGGTAGGCGAGCGTCAGCGTGTCCCAGATGTTCTGCGTGTAGCTGGCGTTGGTCTCGAAGCCGTTCTTGCCGTCGAAGCCGTAGCCGTTGAGCTTCTGGAACACATCGGTCACGGCCGTGGGCTTGGCCGGGTGCGCGATGCGGTCGTAGATGGGCTTGGTGAGGAACACGGTGTCGGTCACGTCCAGCGGCACCACCACCTGCGGGATGGGCAGTCGCACCACGAACTGGGCGGCGTCGGGGTCGAACCACCAGTTGAACTCCGCGGCCTTGGTGGTGTTGCCCGGCACGTCGATGGCGCCGCCCATGTAGATGATCTGCTTGACGAGCGGGACGATCTCGGGGTTCTGTTTGACCGCCAGCGCGATGTTGGTCAGCGGGCCGATGGCCAGGATGGTGATTTCGCCGGGGTTGGCCTTCACGGTGTCGACGATGAAATCGACCGCGCTCTTGCGCTGCACCACCGTGTGTTTCGCGAAGCCGTCGGGCGAGGGCTTCAGGTCGGCATCGGTCTTGGGTTCCGGGCCGCTCCAGGCGCCCAGGTAGCCGTCGCCGCCCGCGCCGGCGGCCATTTCGGCCTCGACGTCGGCCAGCGTGTGGTTGAGCGCGTAGTTCGCTCCCACGTACACGCCGATGCGCTCGCCCACGCCCAGCCGCTCCACCGACATGAGCGCGTCGGCCACGCCCTGCCTGAGCCACTGGTTCCCCGACACCACGCTGATGCCCATGACCTGCACCTTGCCCTGCGCCTGCAACTGCGCGGCCATGACGCAAAGCTGGCCGTCGTCGCTCATGGTGTTGTAGTCGCTGTCGATGATGATCTTCTGCGCCGTGGTTCCCGAAGCGCCGAACGACCCGAGGCCGACGCCGGGCCCTCCGCTCC